>DATBDL010000251.1:0-1927 GCA_036269975.1 Pseudonocardiaceae bacterium
ACGAGTCGGGCAACCCGCCGTTCAACGGCAGCGTCACCAGCCCGGTCTGGTATGGCGGCAACAGGACGCTGCAGGAGATCGCCAAGAACACCTACGACCAGATCAACAACCAAGACGCGTTCGGGTGCTAGCGGCTGCCGCCGGCACCTGAACTACCCGGGAGGGGGGCTACGGCTCCCCTCCCGCCGTTTCGTGTGAGCGGGCGGACACGGGCCCGCCACTCGACGGGCATACACTCAAAGCCGGACTGGGCGCTGCCCTTCGCACCCTGCATCGGGCACCTGTCCGGAGGCTAGGCCCGTCGACCGTGAGTGGAGCACACCGCCGACGGGCCTTCCTGCGCGACGCGCGGCGGGCTCACCGGAAGCTGAACGTGAGCCGGTGCACCGAGCCGTCGGTCAGCTGCACCAGGAGCTGGCGGCAGCTGCCGCCGAAGGCCTTGGTCGTTCGCCACAGCAGCATCGAGTCACCGCCGCCGTGGTTTCCCGGAACGCTCCAGTCGGCCGCTGTCAGCGACGGATCGCCGGCCGCTACCGTCGAGCTACCGGCACACGCGACGGGGGCGACGCGGACGCCCGCGATCACGTTCGCCGTCCCGGCGCCGCCGACCGCGAACCTGACCGGGATCGTTCGCCCGGCCTGAGCAGCGTTCGGGCGGCCGCCCGAAAGCGGCGCCTCCCAGCCCAGCCAGGGGAACCGCACCGCGTAAGTGGCCGTCTCGGTCGCGTGGTTTCCGACCGCGTCGATGGCGGTGACCGTGAAGCTGCGCGTGCCGGGCGTGGCGGTATCGAGCACGGCACCGTTTGCCACCGTGCCGATGCAGGCGGCGACACCGGACCCGCCGTCGGCGCAGCTGAAGGACGCTTTGCGTGTCTCTCCGAGCGCGACCTGGCTCCCGTCCAGCGGAGCCGCGATCGTGATCTGCGGCGCGCGCCGGTCGACCCGGATGCCGCTGATCGGCCCGGTCGTGGCGCAGTTGCCGGCGTGGTCGCATACCTGTACCGCGCCGGTCGCGGCGTCCGCTGTCTCGCTCCCCGCGGGCACCGAGGTGGAGAGCGCGAACGCGGCCTGGCCGGCGTTGGCGAGGCCGCTGCCGGCGTCCGATGCCGTGCACCAAAGCGTGACGTTGTCCGCATGCCAGGCACCGTTGTCGGCGGAGCACGTCACCACCGGCGCCGCCCGGTCGGCCGGGGGATCGAACGGTGATGCGAGGCGGACCACGTCCCAGCCCGTGCCGAAGCCGGTGGCGGTGTCGCCCGCGACCATGTCCGGCGCGGTGGTGGCCAGTGCCACGAACCGCGCGTCGGCCGAGACCGCGGCCGCCTGGCTGATCTGGGTGGGGGATGCCGACGCCGATACCAGACGGGTCGACCCGGACACGCGGTCGCGCACGAAGACGTCCTCATCTCCGCCCGTGTCGGCCGGGTCGAGGTTGGTGGCCGAGGACTCGAAGGCCACGTAGCGACCGTCGGCTGAGATCGCCGCGGCGCTCGAGTTGCCGTTGGCACCGAGCCCGGCGCTGTTCACGCTGATCCGCTCGGTGGTGCCGGCCGCGAGGTCGCGCACGTAGACGTCGTTTCCGCCGGTGTCGCCGGCGGCCAGCGGCGCTGCGGTGTCGAAGGCGACCACCTGGCCGTTGGCCGACAGCCCGCCCGGCTGAAGCGATGAGGACGTGGCAGCCTGGCCGCCGCCTGCGGCGACGCTCGCGCGCACCGTCGAGCCGGTCACGCGGTCGTGCACGAACACGTCGGCGGCGAGGTTGGTGTCGCCGGCCACCAGGTTCGGCGCCGTGCTGGCGAAGGCGACGTAGCGCCCATCCGCCGAGATCGAGGATGCGTCGCTGGCCCCGGCCGCCGCCTGGCTGCCGTCGCTGGCCACGCTCACGCGCTCCACCGCGCCGCCGGCACGTGTCCAGACGAACACGTCA
>DATBDL010000252.1:0-4302 GCA_036269975.1 Pseudonocardiaceae bacterium
CACGAGGCCGGCCGCCTTGACCGCCGATACCAAAGTAGACAGTACCGGATTCGCGGATGCCGCCGTGGCGACCGGAACCTGTGCCATGCCGGTGAAACTGCCGGCGCCACTGGCGGGCACCGACGAACAGGCGGACCCGAACGGGGCGGCGGCCTGTGCGGCCGTCGTGGCGGGAGCGGCGGGAGCGGCGGCGCTGCTGTTGTTGCTGCTGCCACAGGCCGCGAGCCCCGCCATCGCCACGGCCGCGACAGCGCCGACGGCGATGTGCTTGAAACGCATGGGTTTCTCCTCTTTCCGGGGAATGTGGGCGCACGGCACCGACACGGTTGAGTGCCGTGGTGCGAGTGGTTTCTGGGCCTGCTGTGTGTTCGGAGCCGGTGGGGGAGCGGATGGGTCGATTGCCCGATCCGGTAGCCGTTCGGCCGTGGCCGCCACGTGATCCAGAACACTATGCTGGCGCGTCCCGCCAATCAGGACGGGCACGACCAGGGAGGACACCACCCATGCGTATGCGACGCAGCCGCATCCTCACCATCACCGCGGCGATCCTGGGCCTAGGACTCGTCTTCGCCGCACCGGCCGGCGCGGCCGGCCCGTCCGTGCAGCCCGGCCCGGCCACCGTCGCCGCACCCGCCGCACCGGTCGCGAATCCCGCCTGCGTCTACACCAAGCAGGCCCCAGCCGACCGGTTCAAGGGTCTGCCCCCGTTCAACCCGGCGCGCGCCGCCCAGCCCTACGCCGCCGTCCTGCACACCACCCAGGGCGACATCACGTTCCAGGCGCTCACCACGGCCGCCCCCTGCACCACGAACTCGTTCCGGTTCCTGGCCGAGCACGGCTACTACGACCAGACGCACTGCCACCGGCTGACCACGAGAGGGATCTTCGTCCTGCAGTGCGGTGACCCGACCGGCACCGGCAGCGGCGGCCCCGGCTACGTCTTCCCGGACGAGAACCTGACCGGCGCCACCTACCCGGCCGGCACCGTCGCGATGGCCAACGCCGGCCCGGACACCAACGGCAGCCAGTTCTTCTTCTGCTGGGCGGACACCAAGCTGCCCCCGCTGTACACGCCGTTCGGCCGCGTGACCACGGGCCTCGCCGTGCTGCAGAAGGTCGCCGCCGCCGGCGAGGACGACCAGAACGGCGCAGGTGACGGCTACCCGACCCGGTTCGTCGGCTTCCGCCACGTCCAGATCAACGCCGTGCACTGAGGCGAGAACCGAACCATTTCGGGCACCGGCCCCGTACCTTGGTAGAGGTGCGGGGCCGGTCCTCGCACTGCGATCGTGGAGGACGTCGTGGCAGCGTGGGACAACGACCCGGACCCCGATGCGGAGCAGCCGGTCCTGGACATCCGCCCGCTGTCCGACGACGTCGTCCCGCTGGGTGACGTCTACTTCATCGACGACGACGCCGAGCAAGCCCCGGCACCACCACCGCCCCGCGTCCCGTTGGGGCGTCCGGTCGTCGGCAGCACGCTGACCGGGCTCGGCCTGGTCGGCACCGTCGTCGCGGCGGCCCTTCCGTGGTCGGGCGGGCAGGGCCTCACGGGGGTACGCGCGCTGGCCAACGGCCGGTCCTGGGTGCTCTGGCTGCTGTTGGCGGTCGCCGCCGCGCTCGCGCTCGGCGTGCTCGTGCTGGCCCGGCCCGGCCGGCGAACCCGCTGGTGGGGCGCTGTCGCGGCACTGGCCGCCGCCGCGTTGTCCGGCTGGGCGGTGGTCGGGCTGCCGGCCGACCGCGAGATCGGCGCCGGCCCAGGACTGGCCTGCGCCGCGCTGGTGCTGCTGGCGGCGGGTCAGGTGCTGGCGGCACTGTCCCGACCCCCGCAGCCGCGCTGGCGCTGGCGACCGGCCGCGATCGCGGCGGCGGTGGCGGTCGTCGGGCTGGCCGCCGCCGGTCTCGGCAGCGCGACGCTGGTCAGGGTCAGTGACGTGGACGCCACCACGGCCGCAGGCCCGCTGTCGATCGTCAGCGGTCCGGCACCGACGGTCATGAACACCGAACTGTGGCAGCGCAAGGCGCAGGTGTACGACGTCGCCGGCTCGTCGGCGATCGTATTCGGACACGCCGAACACGGCGCGACCACGATGGTCGGAGTGTCCTTACTGGACATCCGCACCGGCGTGGAACGCTGGCACCACTACGAACGCGGCTGGTCCGTGGTGGAGGCCGAGTTCACGAGCGACGGCACGATCGCCATGGCCGTCGTCAACACGGCGGCCGGTACCGACGCGGTCGCCTTCGACGTCGCCACCGGGAACGAGCTGTGGCGCCACCGGATCGCGTCCGGCTACCAGTGCGCGGGTCCGAGCGCGACCCAGATCGCGCCGGTCGGCGGCTGCGCCGGCCAACTCGTCACCGGTGACGGCATCCTCTACGTCAACGGCCCGTCCGGCCCGTACGGCGGCCCCGACCCGACCGGCCCCTTCACCTACCTGGCCGCCCGCACCGGCAAGAGCTGGCCGATCCAACTGGGCAAGAACTGCCGGATTCGCGGCGCGGGCGCCGACGGGGCCGGGCTCTACGTGCTCGACCAGTGCGTCTCGCCTGGTTTTCCGGAGCCGCACCTGCTGTCCGAGCGCGCGATCGGGTACGACCTGGACGGCAAGCAACGCTGGTCGGTCCCGCTCGACCTGCGGCAGGGCACGGTCGCCGGCGGCCTCGGACCGGTGATCGTGCGCGGCAATGTCGTCCTGGTGGAACAGGAACAACGCTTCGCCGCGCTCGACACCGAGACCGGCACGCTGCTGTGGACGACCACCGACGCGCTGGACACGGAGACCACCGTCACGAACGGCGTCGACCTCGTGTGGGCGGACGGCGCCCAGGTCACCATGATCGACCTGCGCACCGGCAACGAGTGGTGGCAGCGACAGTGGCACTTCCCGCAGGAGGCCGACCTGCCGGCGCTCGCGGACGGCCACCTCTACCTGATCCAGCACACGATCGGGCCCAACCCGTACTCGTGTGCCGAACAGACCCAGTTGCTCCTGCTCGATCCCGGCACCGGCAAGGACGCCGCGCGTGGCTCCGGCCTACCCAACGGCGCCGGCAACGACTGCGGCCCGGACGTGCAGGACCGCACGTTCCTGATCGGGCCGCTGATGGTGCTGGTCACCGTAAGCACGATCACCGTGCTCACGGGCCACTGAAAGCAGTTGTCCACAGGACGCGGAAACCCGCAGGTGGTCGAGGGGGGCTTGCCGATACCATCGCGTCGTCGTCTTTTCGCTGCTCTCCAATGAAGGTGGTCACCGTGTCCCAGCCAGTCCGTCCCGCCGCCGTTCGCGCTCCACGCGTGATGGTTACGGCAGGCACCACCGCCGGCACGGCGGTGCGGGAGGCTGGGCTGCCAGGCAAGGGGCCCGACGCCGTACTGGTCGTGCGCGACGCCGACGGCCGCCTGCGCGATCTGTCCTGGGTGCCGGACGAGGACGTCGAGGTCGAGGCGGTCGCCGCCGACACCGACGACGGCCGTGCCGTGCTGCGGCACTCGACCGCACACGTGCTCGCCCAGGCCGTGCAGCAGCAGTTCCCGGCAGCCAAGCTGGGCATCGGCCCGCCGATCAGGGACGGCTTCTACTACGACTTCGACACCGAGCGCCCGTTCACGCCGGAGGATCTGGCCGCGCTGGAGAAGCGCATGAACCAGATCGTCAAGGGCGCGCAGCGGTTCTCCCGGCGCGAGGTCGACTCGATCGACGCCGCCAAGCAGGAGCTCGCCGCGGAGCCGTACAAGCTGGAACTGGTCGAGGAGAAGAGCGACGTCGACTCGGCCGAGGTGATGGAGGTCGACAGCTCGGGCGGGCTGACGATCTACGACAACCTCGACCCGCGCAGCGGCGAGCGGATCTGGGGCGACCTGTGCCGAGGCCCGCACGTCCCCACGACCAAGCACATCCCGGCGTTCAAGCTGACCAGGGTGGCCGCCGCCTACTGGCGCGGCAACGAGCACAACCCGCAGTTGCAGCGGATCTACGGCACGGCGTGGGAGTCCAAGGAGGCGCTCGACGCGCACATGGCACTGCTGGCCGAGGCGGAGCGCCGCGACCACCGCAGGCTGGGCGCCGAACTGGACCTGTTCAGCTTCCCGGACGAACTGGGGTCGGGCCTGGCCGTGTTCCATCCGAAGGGCGGCATCATCCGGCGCGAGCTGGAGAACTACTCCCGGCGCCGCCACGAGGAGTCCGACTACGAGTTCGTGAACACGCCGCACATCAGCAAGGAGGGCCTGTTCCACACGTCGGGCCACCTTCCGTACTACGCGGACACCATGTTCCCGCCGCTGACCTTCGAGGG
>DATBDL010000253.1:0-34853 GCA_036269975.1 Pseudonocardiaceae bacterium
GCCGGCGACTGCTCGACCTCGGCTGTTCGCAGCTCTCGTTGGGCGACACGATCGGCGTCGCCACCGCCGGTCACGTCGAGGCGCTCCTGGCTGGCTTCGTCGCGGCCGGTACGCCGGTTTCGGCGCTGGCGGTGCACTTCCACGACACCTACGGTCAGGCGCTCGCGAACACGTTGGCAGCACTGCGATGTGGTGTGTCCTGTGTGGACTCCTCGGCCGGTGGCCTCGGTGGCTGCCCGTATGCCGAGTCCGCCACCGGCAACCTCGCCACCGAGGATCTCGTGTGGCTGCTGGACGGCCTCGGCATCCGGACCGGTGTCGACCTGGACAAACTGGTCGAGACCAGTGCGTGGCTGGCCGGGCACCTCGGCCGGCCGAGCCCGTCCCGCGTGGTTCGCGCACTGGCCGGGTGACATGAAGATCGTCGAGCTGACGGCCGACACCTGGCCGGTGCTGGTGACACTGTTCGGGCCGGGCGGTGCGCAGGCCGGCTGCTGGTGCACGTGGTTCCTGCAGAGCCCGAAACAGATGTCCGCCAACGGTTCCGCCGTCAACCGGGAGCTGTTGCACGACCGCGTCCGTGCCGGCGTGCCGACGGGCCTGCTCGCGATGTCGGATCTCGGCAATGCGGCCGGCTGGGTCGCGGTGGCGCCGTGGCCGACGTATCCGAGGCTGGGCAGCACCAAGGCGGCCAAACCGGTCGACCCGGCCGAGGACCTGACCGACGTGTGGTCGGTGACATGCCTGTTCGTGCACCGCACCGCCCGCCGCACCGGGCTGACGAGTGAACTGCTGGCCGCCGCCGTCGACTACGCGGCCACTCGTGGCGCTCGTGCGCTGGAGGGCTACCCGGTCGACACCAACGGCGAGAAGCAGCACGTCGGCGGGCTGTACCACGGCACGCTGACCGGCTTCCTTGCGGCCGGATTCCACGCGGTGGACCGGAGAGGCAAACAGGTCCTCGTCCGGCGTAACGTCCCGGCCCGCTTTTCGGAAAATCACCCTGCCGGGTGAAACCGCGAGCGGTGTGCCGCCGTCGAAGTGGGCACCCGAGGACCATATCCGGCGACGAGGAAGACCGGAGGTGGCCGTGCCGACCAACCACCGGGACGAGGTCGCCCAGCTCATGGCCGACTACCGGCGCGGCCGCGAACAGTTGGCGTCGGTGCAGCGATCGCTGCTGTCCATCGCCGAATCCGTGACCAGTCAGGACGGCCTGGTCACGGTGACCGTCGACTCGGCAGGCACCCTCACCGCCCTGAAACTCGCCGACGACGCCTACCGCCTGCGCCCGGCAGACCTGGCCGAGGTGATCCTGCGCACCACCCGAACAGCCGCGTCGCGCGCCGCGGAACGAGCCCGCAAGGCGCTGGCCCCGGTGCTGCCCGCCGACATCGACCCGGCGGCCCTGCTGACCGGCCGAGCCGACCTGACCGGCGACGAGATCGGCCCGCCCACCCCGCCGCTCCCGATGCCGGCCATCCGCCGCCAGCGAGCGGTCACCGACGACGAGGACACCTACGAGGACGCGACATGGATGCACAGGGGTCGGAAATGACGGACGGTTTTCGGGTGGATCCGACCGCGCTGGCCCGTCATGCCGGCGAGTTCCCCACGCTGGCCGACCGGGCCAGAGCCATCCACACCGAGTTGGTGGCGGCCCTGACCGCCGCCGGCCCGTGCTGGGGTGACGACGAGGCCGGCCGCAGCTTCGCCGACGGTCACGTGCAACCAGCCGGTCAGACGCTGGACCTGCTGGGCACCCTCCCCGGCCAACTCGCGGACGTCGGCGACCGGTTCAGCACGACGGCCAGCGCGTACCAGCAGTCCGACCGGCTCTGATCGGGGCGAGATGGGTATCGAACTCCCGACGGAGCTGACGGGCGTGGCGGCGGCGGCCGGCGTCCAGTGGCCACAGGCGGACGAGGACGCCATGCGGGCAACGGCGACCGCATGGCGTCAGGCGGGCAGTCGAACGTCCGCGTTGGCGAGTGATGCGGATGGCGTGGCCGGCAAGGCCCTTTCGGTGGTCCACGGCGCCGCCGGCACGGCGGCCGGCCAGCACTGGCAGACGTTCGTGGCGCCGGACACGGGCCATCTGACCAGCAGTGCCAAGGGCTGCCTGGACGCGGCCGATCGCCTGGACCACGCCGCGGATCAGGTGGGGGCGGCCAAGGTGCGGATAGTGCGGCACCTGGTGACGCTGGCGCAGCACACGGACGTGGCCAACCAGGCAGCCGCCGCCGGCCATCCGTTGGCGGTGGCCGGCCTGAACACGGCGGTGCGGGGAACGGCGGTCGACGTGGCGCAGGTGAACCACACCCTGACCAACACGATCCGCCTGACCCCGACAACCGACGTCACCCACACGGTGACCGCGCCGGCACTGAGCCACACGGTCGACGCGGTGGCGGCGCCGGTGCTGAATCCGAGTGGTGGTCATGCGCCGCTGGACGGTCATGGGCCACTGGGCGGTCCTGCGCCGTTGGGCGGTCTGAGCCAGACCGTGAACGCGGTGGCCGCGCCTGTTGTCGGCCCAGCCGGCGTTGTCAACCACACCGTCGGGCCGGTGCTCGATCCGGCTGGCGGCCAAGGCCATCCCGGCGCACACCTGGCGTTGGGACCGGTCGATCAGACCGTCAACTCGGCGGCCGGCCCGATCACCGGGCACCTGCCACCTGGGCCGGTCGATCCTGCCGCGCACACCCCGCCGATGGGCGTGACGGTGGCCCAGTCCGCCGCGCCTCCGGTCGCACCGCCGATGCAGCCCTCGACGACCATGGGTGCCCCGGCACCCGGTATCCCGGCCCAGTCCGCCGCGCCCGACCCGAGCGCGGGCTGGACCGCCGCGCCGGCCCCGACCATCGGCCCCGCCGGTACGCCTGGGGGCGGCGCCGCACCGATCGCCGGGCTGGGCAGCAGCCCGACCGCTGGCGGCTTCGGTCCCGTTGGCGGCCCAACACCAAGCGGCCCAACACCAAGCGGCCCAACCCCAAGCGGTGCAGGACCGGCGAGCGGCAGGAGCGGCGGCGGTGCCGACCTGCTCGCCCCCGTGGCCGGCCCAGCCACCCAACAGCCAGCCACCCAACAGCCAGCCACCCAACAACCAGGCGCCCGGCCCACCGCCAACCCGACCGCCAACGCACTCCCGAACCTCGGCACCCCACGCCAGGCCCCGCCACCCCGACGCGACGACCTCGCCGTCTTCCTCATGTACCTGTTCCCGATCGGCCACCTGCCGACCGCGACCAGCCGACCGGTGAGCCGCCAGCTACCGCCGCCCCCACCGGACACCGACTTCGCCGCCGGCCTCCGATTCCCGCCGCACGATCACCCGGAATCGCACCTCATCGACGTCCAGCCACCTCAAGTGCCGACCACCGCGCGCCGGGGCGGAAGCGCGCCGGAAGCGCTGACCTCCGGCTACGACCCGCTCGGCGGCGCCGAGGAGAACGAGCGCGACTGGGACCGCCGCTTCCTCGTCCGCCCACCGACCCCCGACAAGCCGGCCGAATACGCGTGGCCGCCGGGCGAACTCTTCCCGGAGGGCGGCTGCACCGACGGTGAACCCGTGCTGCTCCCCGCGAACACCCTGCTCGACCGGTTCGGCACGCCGGACGGCCGGGTGTTCAGCACTGACGGCACCCCGTTCGCCCGCCGCTCCCTCCCACCCGATCATCTCGACGCGGGCTACCGCCGGTATCGCGTCGAGAAGGAACTCCCGGTGTGGCGCACGTTGTCCGCACCGTGGTTCGGGCAGCAGGGCGGCGGCCCTCGGTATCGCGCCGTCTACCCGGCCGCCGACCTGATCGCCCTTGGCTACCTGACGGAAATCGTGGATGAGGCAGATGGACAGTGAGTCGATCGGCCAGTGGCTGGCCGCGGTGGGTGTGCCGGTCGAGGTCGTCTCGGTCGGTGTCGAGGCCGACAACACCTGGTGCCTGCTGCGCACGGACGAGCCAGAGGTGAGCTGGGAGGTGTTCTGGCGCGAGCAGGGCAACCGCTACGACTGGGCCCGGTTCACCAACGAGCAGGTCGCCTGCCACTACCTGTTCGGCCGTCTCGTGTTCGCTCAGGTGGCCAGGGGCGTAGTCGGACTGGTCGCCGCCGAGTGACGGTCGAGCAACGTCAACGCCTCGTCGTGCAACCGGCCGTTGGTGGACAGCGCGGAACCGCCGTCGTAGGTGGGCCTACCTCGCAGGTCCGTGAAGCGGCCACCGGCTTCGGTGACGATGACCTGCAACGGCGCCACGTCCCACGCGTTGACGATCGGCTCCGCGGCCACGTCCATCGAGCCATCGGCGACCAGGCAGTGCTGCCAGAAGTCGCCGAACGCCCGCGACTCCCAGCAGGCGTCGACCAGCGCCAGGTACGCGGCCCGGTCGTGGTAACGCGTCCACGAGCCGAGATCCGTGGTGGACAGATAGGCATTGTCCAGTTCGGCCACGCCGGACACCGAGATCCGCTCTGGTGCGCCGCCACCGGTGGTACTCCACGCGCCGGCACCCGCCGTCGCCCACCAACGCCGGCCGAGCGCCGGCGCGCTGGCTACGCCCACCACCGGTGTACCGTCGACGAGCAGTGCGATCAGCGTGGCCCATGCCGGCACGCCGCGCAGGAAGTTCTTCGTCCCGTCCACCGGGTCGATCAGCCAAGTTCGTCCGGGGCCGACCGTACCGCCGCGCTCCTCGCCGGCGATGTGGTCATCGGGACGAACCGCAGCCAGCAGTTCGCGTATCCGGTCCTCCACGGCGAGATCGGCGTCGGTGACCGGGGTTCGATCGGGCTTTCGGTCCACCTTCAGGTCATTCGCGCGAAAACGGGCGACGGTGATCCCGTCGGCCGCGTCGGCGAGTCGGAGGGCCAGTTCGGTATCAGATTGGTCGAGTGACACGGTTTGGATGCTGTCATGAATACCCTGGGTGTCTTGATGGAGCCCGTGCCCGCACCGCAGAGGAGTGCACCGTGAACGTGGTGCTACTGGCCGAGGACGATCCCGCGATCGCCGAGCCCCTCTCGCGGGCGCTGCACCGGGAGGGCTACGCGGTCCAGATCGTCGCCGACGGTCCGACCGCACTGGAGGCGGCCAATGCCGGCGGCGCCGACCTGCTGGTCCTCGACCTCGGCCTGCCCGGAATGGACGGTCTCGAGGTCTGCCGGCGGTTGCGCTCGGCCGGCCGTGGCCTGCCGGTCCTGATGCTGACCGCACGGGCCGACGAGGTCGACTTCGTGGTCGGTCTGGACGCCGGTGCCGACGACTACGTGGCCAAGCCGTTCCGGCTCGCCGAGCTGATGGCACGAATCCGTGCCCTGCTACGCCGCCGGTCGCCGGAGACGTTGGCGGCGAACGGGGTCCGCATGGACCTCAGCGCGCGCCTCGTGACGGTCGACGGCGTCGAGATCCAGTTGGCCAACAAGGAATTCGAACTGCTGCGGGTGCTCATGCAGCACGTGGGCCACGTCGTGACCCGCGAGGAGATCCTGTTCGAGGTCTGGAACGGGCCGGAACTGAAGAACAGCAAGACGCTGGACATGCACATGTCGTGGCTGCGCCGCAAGCTCGGCGACGGCAACCCGAAGTCGGCCGAGCACCGGATCGCTACCGTGCGTGGTGTCGGCTTCCGGTTCAACGCCGACGCGGAGTAGGGGCTCGACGTGCGGCGGCGCATCCTACTGGCGATCCTGTTGGCGGTCGCGGTCACGGCGTGTGCCCTCGGCGTGCCGCTGGGCTACACGGCCATGCAGATGGTCGAGACGCTGACCGAGAGCAGCCTGGTCAGCGACGCCCAGAAAGTGGCGACGACGGTCGATCAGGATCTGGACGCCAACCGCGCCCCCGATCTCACGAAGCTGCTGGGCGCGGGCCCGCTCGGCGGCAAGATCATCCTGACGCTGCCCGGCCAGCCGGCGATGAGCAACGGGCCGGACGTCGGAACGGACGCGATCTCGGCATCGGTGTCCATCGCGCACGCCGGCACCGTGCGACTGTCCGAACCGGCGGGCCCGATGCGTCGGCTGCAGGCCGAGGTCGCGGTGTTCGTGGTGCTGCTGGTGGTGTTGTCGATCAGCACCGGAACCGTTGTCGCCACGGTCACCGCCCGGCGGCTGACCGAGCCGATGCGCCACGTGGCCGACCGGGCGATCCGCTTGGGCGCCGGCGACTTCCGGGCCGACAGCAGCCGCTACGGCGTGGCCGAACTGGACCTGGTGGCGGATTCGCTCGACACGTCGGCGGCCGCGCTGGCGTTGTTGGTGCAGCGCGAACGCGACCTGGTGGGCGACGTGTCACACCAGCTACGCAGCCGGTTGACCGCGTTGCAGCTCCGGTTGGAGACCCTGACGGTCGCGTCCAATCCGGAGACGGCGGAGGACGCGGCCGCCGCGCTGGACCAGGCCGAGCGCCTCGCCCAGGTGCTGGACGAGTTGCTGGCCGCCGCTTCGGCGGCCCGTGCGGCGGAGGCCCAGCCGGTGAACCTGGCCGTACGGTTGCCGATGATGGTGGCCGAATGGCGGGAGTTGTTGCGCGCCAAGGGAAGGGTGCTGCGCCTTCGGGTACCGGAAGGACTGCTGGCACGGGCCACCCCCGGCCGGCTGCGGGAAGCGCTGGGCGTGTTGCTGGACAACTCGCTGAAATACGGCACCGGAACGGTGTTGGTGGCCGCGCGCAGGGGCGATGGCATGGTCCTGATCGAGGTCAGCGACGCGGGACCGGGAGTGCCGGACGAACTGGCGGCACACGTCTTCGAGCGGGGAGTGTCCGGCAGCGGCTCGACCGGTGTCGGCCTCGCGCTGGCGAGGGCACTGGTGGACGCGGACGGCGGGCGCCTCGAACTGGCGGTACTGCGGCCGCCGACGTTCGCGTTGTTCCTACCGGTGGCGAAGGCGGAAGACGTGCTCGCGACCCCGTGGCGCACCGAAGCCGGTCCCAGATAGCGAATCCGGCCGCCGAAGCGCGTGTCGCGGCAGCACGAACGGGGTCGCCAGCAGGAGCACGCCGGCCACCCCGATCGCGAACCGTGGGCTCGTCATGGTGGCCAACAGGCCCCACAACGCCGTCATGACGGCGATGGACGTCTTGGTGCTGACCGACCAGGCGGACAGCACCCGAGCGACCCGATCCATCGGAGCCAATTCCAGCCGATACGCGGCCAGCACCGGATTGAACACGCCGGAACAGGTGATCAGCCCCAGTTCGACCGCGATGACGATCAGCAGGCCGCCGACACCTGGCCGTACGAAAACCAATCCGATCGGCCACAACGCACGCGAAGCGCCAGCGGTGAACATGACCTTGTCCCGGCCGAATCGCGCCACCAGCCGCTGCGCGAGCCGCGACCCGACGAGACCGCCAAGACACGGCGCCGCGAACGCGAGACCGTACTGCCACGGCCGAAACCCGAGGCGCCCCAACATGAGTACGGCCAACAACGGCGCACTCGCCATGATCAGGCCGTTGACGAGCACATTGTTGAAATAAAGCGGACGCAGTACCCGATCGGCCAGGATGTACCGCCACCCGACGACCAGTTCACCGATTCGCAACCGAGGCCCCGCCGGTCGCGCGGGCCGCGGCTCGGGTCCGCCCATCGCCCGAATTCCCAACGCCGACAGCAGAAAACTGGCCGCATTCAGCGCAACGGTCGTCACCGGCCCGAACAGCCCGATCGCCACGCCGCCCAACGGCGGCCCCAGCACGGTGGCCGTCCACGTCGTCGACTCGAACCGTCCATTCGCGACCAGCAGGTCCGCCGGCCGCACCAGGGCTTTCAGGCACGCGCCGCTGGCCGCCGTGAACGTGATGTCAGCCGTCCCGACGACGACCGACACCACGACCAACTGCCAGAAGTGCAGCCACCCGAGGCCGAACGCGACCGGCACGCTCACCACGGCCACGAACCGGGTCAGGTCCATCGCCACCATGACCGGCCGCTTGCGCCGGAACTCCACCCACGGCCCCAACGGCACCGCGACCGCGGCCCCGACCGCCAGTCCGGCCGCGGCGAGCAGCGACACCGCACCCGCCGACGCGTGCAGCACCAGGATCGCGATCAGCGAGAACGCGTCGAACGCGAGCCACGTGCCGAGCGTGCTGACGGCGAAGGCCGCCCACAACCACCCGAACGGCCGCCCCAGTACCGCCATCAGTGGCTAGGCGACCCGCTCGTCGTCCCCAGGGTCGACCGAGTGCAGGCGGCGGACCCGGCGGTCCGGCCGGACGTTCTGGGTCGGGAACACCCACTTCTTGAACGCCCACCACCGGAAGAACATCGCCACCAGCGTGCCGATGATCATGCCACTGGTGAAGTCGGCGAACTCCTGGACGAACCGGGTCACGTTCGGGACCTGCAGGTCAAGGGCGTACCGCGAGATCCACAGCGGCATCGTGTTGAGGACGACGCCCATGCCGCTGATCAGGAAGAACAGCGCGGCCTCGTGGTGGCGCTCGCGGCCGCCACGGGTCCGGAACGCCCATTCCCGATTCAGGATGTACGAGACGATTGTCGCGATGATGACAGCGACCGCCTGTGCGGTGACCGGCTTGCTGGACAGCACGGTCAGCTTCAGGCCGTAGTTCACGGTGAGCGTGATGAGGAAGCAGAAGCCGCCGACGAACGCGAACTTCAGCAGCTCACGGTGCTTGAGCAGCAACGATCGCACCGGCTCTGGCACGCGTGCGAGCGTGCTGTGGACGAGGGACACGCTTGCGAGGGTACCGACTGCACCTTCGGTCTTGCTATGGGCGTGCCCAGCGCGTTAACAGCACACGCGAAATCGTCACCCACATGGTGGCGGCACATCATCGGCGTTGCACACTCCGCGCAATAGTGTGGTGCCCGAGCCAGCCGGGAAGGAGACAGGATGTCCGGTCCGTACCCCCCACCGGGATATCCACGCCCGCAGCAACCGGGTGGCTGGGGTGATGGGGGGCAGGCGCAGTACGACTTCCCGACCGTGCAGTACGGCGGCCTCGCAACGCCACCGGGCGGCTGGGGACCACCCAAGCCGCCGAGGAACACCGGCCGGCTGGTGGTGGCCGTGATCTCGGTGCTGGTCATCATCGGCGGCGTCGCCACCGCGGTCATCGTGCTGAACCACCGACACAACCAGCAGGCGGCGAGCCCGCCGGCCACCACGCTGAGCGCGCCGACCCCGCCGGTCCTGTCGACCACGACCGCGATCGCCACGACTGGAATCAACTCAACGGCGGCTAACCCGGACGTGCCCAACGGGACCACCACACTGACCCTGGCCAAGGGCGCCTGCGTCACGGCGTCCGCCACCTCGGACAACCAGTACCGGCTCGGTCGACAGGTGACGTGCGGCACCGCCCAGTCCGACCTCGTCCTCGCCATGAGCAGCCCGGCGATGTCCGGCTGCCCCGACCACGAGTACCTGCGTGTCACCAGCCCGGCGTCCGGTGTCTACTGCTTCACCCTGGACGTGAAGAAGGGCGACTGCCTCGACAACAGCTTCCTCAAGGCACCGTGCTCGGCCGGCGCGTTCACCGTCCTGTCCACCGAACCCGGCCCCGGCGGCTCGACCTCCTGCACCGGCCAGGCCGGCGCGACGCACTGGGTGCCGGTCGGCCACGACCCGGTCTCCGTGGCCTGCATCGGGCCGGCCAAGACGTCCTAGACCAGTTTCAGATCGGCCCCAGCAGCCCGAGCACGCCCGGCACCAGTCCACACAGGACGCCCGGCGCCACCTTGCCCGGTCCCGGCGGCCCGGACGGGCACCCCGGTGTCGGCGGTGTCGTCGTGACCGGATCGGGTGGTGTGTCGACGGGCGGCCGAGCGGGCGGCGGTGGCTTTGTCGTCGTCGTGGTCGGCGGTGCCGTCGGCGGTGCCGTCGTCGTTGTCGTCGGCCCGTTCGGCTCGGTCGGCCCGCCGGTGGGGGCAGGTGTCGGGCCGTGGTCCCTGGTCGGCGGCGTTGTCGTCGTCGGGGGGATCGTCCTGGTGTCCGTCGGCGGCTGGCCGGTGTCCGGCACCGGGGCCGTCACCTCGGTCGGTGGGCCGGGTTGGCACCAGTACAGCGGACAGTCCGGCCGCCGGACCTCGACCTGCACGGATTCGGTGTCCAACCCGAGCGTGCCGGTCACGTTGACGACGTCCGACACCGGTCGCATGTGCGTCAGCCGCAGCTTCAGGTGGGCGGACTGTTTCGGCGCGAGTGGCGCGTCGGTCGTGCACGTCACCTGTTCGTGTAGCCCGGTGCACGTGAACCCCGGCTCGCCCTGCCAGAGCGCGCCGGCCCTGTCGACGACCACCGTGACCGGTTTCGTGCTGGTTCCGACGTTGGTGGCCTTGATGTCCAGTACCGGCGAGCCGTCCCAGAGCCAGTTCCACCACGAGTCGAACTCGTCCACGTCCGCCCGCAGCGCCAGTTGGTCGACCAGCGCCGGCACCTGCACCCGCACGCTGATCGTCACCGCGACCGCGCTGCCCGCGCTCACCGTTCCGGTGATCTGACCCGGCTGGGTGCCCAGGGCGGCGGCCAGCCGGAACACCATGACGACGGACCCACCCGGTGGTAGCCCGGTCGGTGTGGTGCACGTCACAGTGCCGGTACCGGCGGGACAACTGATCGAGCCGGGCGGCGGGGACGGCGCGTTCGTGGTGGCGGTGGGCGCCGGCGTGCGGGGCGGTCGGCCGATCCGCTGGCTGTCCAGCGAGTGCGCGCCGAGGGCGCCCTGGGCGGTGTTGCCGAGTGCGCTCACGCCGGGTGGCAGGTGCAGCACGGCCGTCACCGGATCGGATGCCGCGTCACCGGTGTTGCGGATCGTGAGCGGCAGGTCGACCGCGCCCTGGCCGGGTGTCAGCACGATCGATTCCGCCGGTCCGGCCGCGTTCAACACCGCGTGGCCCGGTGGTGGTGGCGGTGGAGCCGGTGTCGGGGTGACGCCCGGTGTGGGTGACGGGGTCGGGGCGGGCGCCCGCGGTGTCGGTGTGGGTGCCGGTGGCGGTATCACCACTGGTGGCGGTGGCACGACCGGTTTCGGCTTGGGCGGCGGCGCCGGCTGGACGGCCGGTGGCGGCGCGGCGGCGGCCGGGATGTGCTGCACGGTGCCGGTGGCCAGCGCGAGCGCCAGTGCGGCCGCGAGCGCCGCGACCGACGCGCCGACCCCGACGAACTGCCGGGGCAGCGAACTCGCGGCACCCGCGGCACCGGCGGCGCCGCCGCTCGTGCCGGCAGCGACCAGCGCGACACCGGCGCTCGCCTTCGCCGTGGTGGCCAGGTAACCGGCGGCGCCGATGCCGAGCACCAGGGTGGCGATGACCCGCAGGCCACCGTTCACGTCCGCCAGTTCCGCGGCCAGCGCCTGGCAGCGCTCGCACTCGTCAAGGTGCGCCTCGACCTGGGCCGTTTCCCGCTTGGACAGGCCGCCACGGGTCCACGCGCCGAGTTTCTCGGTCGTCGCCTGGCAGCGCGCCGCCGTGCTCTCGTCGAGGTGCACCTGGAGGTACGCCTGCCGCAGGCCCTCGCGCGCCCGGTACGCCAGCGCGGAGACGCCGTTCGCGGTCAGGCCGAGCAGCGGTGCCACCTCGGCCGGTGACTGGCCCTCGATCTCGGTGTGCCACAGCACGGCCTGCCAGCGCTCCGGCAGCCGCGCAAACGCTTTCGCGGCCAGCGTGCGTTCGAGCCCGGCAACCGCGGTGTCCTTGAACGGCTCGCTGATCTTCTCGACGCTGATCCCGGACACGGCCGTGACGTCGTCGGTCAGTTCGACCTTGCGGTCGCGGCGGGTCTTGTCGTATGCGACGTGCCGCAGCGCCGTGAGCAGGTAGGCGCGGAACGCCGAGTCGGGGCCACGGCC
The DNA here is from genome assembly GCA_036269975.1 of Pseudonocardiaceae bacterium. GTDB lineage: Bacteria > Actinomycetota > Actinomycetes > Mycobacteriales > Pseudonocardiaceae > DATEPR01. The sequence continues at coordinate 11,816 of DATBDL010000253.1, forward strand.
GGCGCGCAGGGTGTCCAGCACCCGCGCGAACGCCTCGGACACCAGGTCGTCGGACTCGGCGCGGGATCGGGCCAACTGGCGGGCCAGGTTGTAGGCCGAGGACACGTGCCGCTGGTAGAGCGACCCGAAGGCGTCCACCTGGCCACTCCGGACCGCCTCGATCAGCTCCGCGTCACTCGGACCGTGGATCTCCGCGGGGACGGTGGCCACTTATCCCTCCTCGAACTAACCGGGGACAGTGTGACGGACCTGAATCACGCTCGCCATGGCGGATCGCCGAACTGTGCTTGCCGAACGTAGTCATGACCGGAATGGCGTCATGTGACGAGGTCGGCGACGTCTGGTAACCGAGAGCGATCAGCAGCCCGGTCGGTTCGACCAGCAGGAGGACAAGCGCCAGTGGGAACGCGGGAGGTGTCGCCACAGTGGTGGCGTGGCGACTCGGCCAGGGCGTTCCACGCCCTACGTTCGCGATGGCGAACGGCAAGCCTGGCTTCTGGCTGGCCGTTTCCGACGGATTGGGCGGTTGCGGAGGTCGATCTGGTCTGCGAGGCGGTACTCGCGGGTGTCGATCCGGACCACGCACTGGTCAAGCTGGGCCGGGCCCGCGCCAACGCCGGCTCCGGTCTCGGCGAGACTCTCCAGGACGTGGCGGCCCTGCACGCGGTACTCACCGTGCCCGACGACCACGACGGCATGGTCGCCGCCGATCCGGACGCGACGCCGACTCGGTTACTGCGCGTGACGGCGATGGCCTGGTCGGACGTACTTGTCCAACAATTGGCCGACTGTGAGGCCCGCGACGGCCTGACCGGCCTCGCCAACAGCGCCTACCTACGGACCCGGCTGCACGAGATCTACCGTGCCGCGGCCGCCGAGGGTTTCGCGGTCCGCGCCAGGTACGTCCTGGTCGCCATCACCATCGACATGGCGCACGCCACCGGCTGGTCGCGCCTCGCCGCGATGGTGCTGCTGGCCGACGTGCTGCGCACGGCGTTCGACGGCGGCCAGACGCTGGCCACGGTCGGGCCGGCCACGATGGTCGTCCTGGCCGAACGCGACGGGCGGATCTCCGAACGCACCGCCGCCACCCGCTGGCTGACCGCGAACCGGCTCGGCGTCGACCCGCAGTTGCGCCGGATCGCGGTGCCGACGGTGTGGCTGGAGCCGCTGCCGGACACGCACGAGGCCGCCTGCCGGCTGATCGCGGAACTGTCCGGCGATCGGACCTGAATCGGCTGGTCGACGCACCGGCCACTAGGCTCGCCTGCTCGTGGACCCTCGTACCGGCCTTCCCGTCGTCGGCATGGTGGGCGGCGGCCAGCTCGCGCGGATGACGCACCAGGCGGCGATCGCGCTCGGCCAGTCCCTACGCGTGCTCGCGATCGACCCTGAGGAACCGGCGCCGCTCGTCGACCCCGACGTCGACTTCGGCGCGCACACCGACCTGGCCGCGCTGCGCGCGTTCGCCGACCACTGCGACGTCGTCACGCTCGACCACGAACACGTGCCGACCGAGCACCTGCGGGCGCTCGTGGCCGACGGCGTGACCGTCCACCCCGGCCCGGACGCGCTGATCCACGCCCAGGACAAGCTGGTGATGCGCCGCCGGCTGGCCGATCTCGGCGTGCCGGTCCCGCGGTTCGCCCCGGTCGAGACCGAGGCGGACATCACGGCCTTCGCCGCCGAACACGGCTGGCCGTGCGTGCTCAAGGCCGCACGCGGCGGCTACGACGGCCGAGGCGTCTGGGTGATCAAGTCGGTGGCCGACGCGCTGCCCATGCTGAAGCGCGGCACGCCGTTGCTGGTCGAGGAACTGGTGTCGATGCGGCGCGAGCTGGCGGCGTTGGTGGCCAGGTCCCCGTTCGGTCAGGGAGCGTGCTGGCCGGTCGTGGAAACCGTGCAGTCGGACGGAATCTGCGTCGAGGTGCTGGCCCCGGCCCCCGATCTGGAGCAGGCGCGCGCCGACGAGGCACAGCGGCTGGCCCTGCGGCTCGCGGCGGAACTCGGGGTCGTCGGAGTGCTGGCGGTCGAGCTGTTCGACACCGAGAACGGCCTCGTCGTCAACGAACTGGCCATGCGGCCGCACAACTCCGGCCACTGGACCATCGACGGCGCCGTGACATCGCAGTTCGAGCAGCACATCAGGGCGGTACTGGACTACCCGCTCGGCGCGACCGACCCGGTAGCGCCGATCGTCGTGATGGCCAACGTGCTCGGCGCGACCGAGCGTGCCGTGCTGCCGCTGGACGAACGGCTGCACCACCTGTTCGCCCGGTTCGGCCAGGCCAAGGTGCACCTGTACGGCAAGGCGGAACGGCCGGGCCGCAAGATCGGCCACGTGACCGTGCTCGGCGCGGATATTGCGGTCGTGCGCCGCACGGCCACGCTGGCCGCACAATGGCTGTCCACCGGGCAGTGGGCGGACGGCTACGACATCCATTTGGGGGAAAAGGAATGACCGCGGTAGTGGGCGTGATCATGGGCAGCGACTCGGACTGGCCGGTGATGGGCGCGGCCGCCGACGCGCTGACCGAGTTCGACGTGCCGCACGAGGTCAACGTCGTGTCGGCACACCGCACGCCGCAGCGGATGCTGGACTACGCGTCGTCCGCCGCCGAGCGTGGCCTGCGGGTGATCATCGCGGGGGCCGGCGGTGCCGCGCACCTGCCCGGCATGGTGGCGTCCGCGACCGTGCTGCCGGTGATCGGCGTGCCGGTGCCGCTGGCGTATCTCGACGGGATGGACTCGCTGCTCTCGATCGTGCAGATGCCGGCCGGGGTACCGGTGGCGACGGTGTCGGTGGGGGGTGCGCGGAACGCGGGCCTGCTCGCCGTGCGCATCCTCGCCGCTTCGGACGCCGGCCTGCGCGCGAAGATGGCCGACTTCCAGGCCGAACTGGCACGATCGGTGCTGGCGAAGGACGCGAAGCTGCGTACTAACATCGTCGACGGGACCAGTGCTACTGAAAGGTAACATCGTGGACGCGAACTTCGGCACCTACCAGTTGGCCGACGAACACGAGGCGCTCCGCGATGCAGTGCGCGCGATGGCGGAGAAGGAGATCGCGCCGTACGCCGCCGAGGTCGACGAGCGCGAGCGCTACCCGGTCGAGGCCCGTGACGCGCTGGTCAAGGCGGGTTTCCACGCTGTGCACATTCCCGAGGAGTACCAGGGCGAAGGCGCGGACTCGATCGCGACGTGCATCCTGATCGAGGAGGTCGCCAGGGTCTGCGCGTCCAGTTCGCTGATTCCCGCCGTGAACAAGCTGGGCACGGTGCCGATCCTGCTGGCCGGTTCGGAGGAGCTGAAGCGGCAGGTGCTACCGGCGATCGCACGCGGCGAGATGGCGTCGTACGCACTGAGCGAGCGGGAAGCCGGCAGCGACACGGCGGCCATGAAGACCCGAGCGAGGCTCGACGGTGACCACTGGGTCCTCAACGGCACCAAGTGCTGGATCACGAACGCCGGCGAGTCGACCTGGTACACGGTCATGGCGGTCACGGACCCGAACGCCGACAAACCCGCCAACGGAATCTCGGCATTCGCCGTCCGGGCCGACGATCCCGGATTCGAGATAGGCCCGAAGGAACGCAAACTGGGCATCAAGGGCTCGCCGACGCGCGAGATCTACTTCACCGACTGTGCGATTCCGGCGGAACGCATCATCGGCGACCCAGGAACGGGCCTGAAGACGGCACTGCGCACCCTGGACCACACCCGCCCGACCATCGGCGCGCAGGCGGTCGGCATAGCACAGGGAGCGTTGGACGCGTCGATCCAGTACGTCAAGGAGCGCAAGCAGTTCGGCCGGGCGATAGCCGAATTCCAGGGCGCCCAGTTCATGCTCGCCGACATGGCGATGAAGATCGAGGCCGCGCGGCAGTTGGTGTACGTGGCGGCCGCAAAAGCCGAACGGGGCGAACCCAACCTGGGCTTCATCTGTAGCGCGGCCAAATGCTTCGCCTCCGACACGGCGATGTCGGTGACGACAGACGCGGTCCAGTTGTTCGGCGGCGCCGGCTACACAAGGGACTTCCCGGTAGAACGCATGATGCGCGACGCGAAGATCACCCAGATCTACGAGGGCACCAACCAGATCCAGCGCATGGTGATGGCCCGCAACCTGCTCAAGGGCTAGATGTCGGGCTACGCGGTCGTGCCTCGTACGCGTCGGCGATTGACGGGTGCGGGGACTGCTCGGCGGCGGTACCCTGATGTCGGGTGAGCGTCGTTGGCCGGTATTCCTGTGCCGGACTTTCGCGGGCGGCAGGCGTTGGATGCCTGGTTGGCCGGGCATGACGCCGGGTTGCTGCTACAGGGCCTCGATCCGGACAGTTCGCATCCCCTGACGAATGGGCGTGTCGTCGCGCAGTCGCCGTTGCCGGGGAGTCGCTTGGGGCGGTGGGGCGCGGTCACCGTGTGGGTGACCGACGCTGGCGAACCTGGCGGAGTTCGGGAGCCTCGGCGGCCGTTGCCGCCGCTGCTGACCGGGCACAAGGCGATCTCAGACGAGGTCGATGGTGGTTCGTTCGGCCTGTCGCCGGGCGGCTAGTTTCGCCGGGTCGATCGGGTCGGACTGGACCAGGGACGCGTCCGCGGCCAGTATCGCCAACAGGCCCGAAAGCAGGCCGTCGGGATACGTCCAGACCATTGTGGACAGAACGCGTGCGCCTGGCGTGATGCCGAGGCTCGTCGCTCGGTCCCGGGATGCCGTGACGACCTCGTCCACTGTGGATTCCAGGAATGCCTTGGTGTTACCGGGGACCGCCTCGGCTTGGAAGTCGTCGCCGTAGGAGTGCACGTCGGCTGTGAAGTCGTGGCCCGTCGCTGGTGGGGTTGGCAGTCCTCGGCCCAGTGGGTCCAGGGCCACGACCGCCGTCGTGTCGGCGCCGTCGTGGTCGGTGTTCGGCGGTACGAATGCCACCGCGGCACCTGTCGGATCGTCCGTGACCCTCGCGCCGCACCACCACGCGCCCAGTAGCACCGCGGCCGTCTGCCAGTGTGCCGGCAGCAGCACCGCCACGTCCGTGCCCGGCTCGACGTCGCACTCTTCGCGTAGCCAGTTCGCCGTCTTCGCCGCCCAGTTCGCCATCGTGGCCACCGACAACTCGATCCGGCTGCCGTACGCCTCGTCGTAGTGGGTGATCAGGGGACGGGACGGCTGGCGCAGCAGTGGGCGCAACAACTGGTCTGTGACGGTCAACTCGATGTCCTCGATCGTCAGTCCACGCAACGGACGCCGTCGAGGCTGACCGGCGGGGTTGGCTCGTTGGTGGGCGTCGCCGCTGGTGCGGCGGGGGTGGTCGTGGTGGCGGTGGTCGGCGCGGGTTTGGTCGTGTGCGCCGGCGGCGGTGGCGTCGGGGTGGCGGTCTGCGGGTGCGTCAGGGCGGTCATGAACTGGTGCACCTGGTTCACGTCGACCTGCACGATGCTCTGGCCGCTCGGGCTGCGGGCGTTCGAGTTCACCACCGGAATGGTGACGAACGTCATCGTGCCACTGGCCAGGCCCTGCAACTGCTGCACGAGCGACGTGAAGTCGAGACCGGGGTCGGTCACCAGCGACTGCTTCAACACGTCCAGCAGCGCCGACAACGCGGACGGGCTCGTCAACGTCCCCGCCGACAACACCTTGTGTGCCGCCGACGCCAGGAACACCTGCTGCCGCACGATCCGGTCCAGATCGCCGCTGGGCAGGTTCTTGCGCTGCCGCACGAACGACAACGCGTCCGCGCCGGACACCAACTGCGTGCCGGCGTGGAAGTTCGAGCCGGAGTCGGGGTCGGACGTCGAGTGTTTCAGGCACACCTCGACGCCACCGATCGCCTTGCTCAGCAGGTAGAAGCCGTACAGGTTGACTTCGACGTAGTGGTCGACGTGTACGCCGGTCAGGTTCTGGACCGTCTCGATCAGCGCCTTCTGGCCGGCGGCCGTTGACTGCTGCTCGATCGTCGCGCGGTCGTCGTGTGCCGCGGACAACTGTTGCGCCGCACGGGATTTCGTCACGCCGTAGGCAGAGTTGATCTTGTCGGTCTGGTAGCCGGGGATGGCCACGTAGGAGTCCCGAGGGATCGAGACGGCGTACGTCGGGCCGCCGTTGTCCGGCAGTCGCAGCAACATGATCGTGTCGGTGTTCACGCCGGCGTCGAACTGCGTGCGCAACTGTTTGAGCACGCTGTTGGGCAACGGAGCGCCCTGCGCGTTCGTCCGGCTGTCATCACCCACAAGGAGGATGTCGGTGGCGCCGTCGTCGGCCGGTGGCTGGTTGGGCTCGCCGCCCACCTGCGCCAGCGCCGACGTCGTGTTCGTGTTCGCCTTGAAACGGTCGACGGTGAACCACGCGACCCCCACCGCGACCAGGGCCATCGCCGACACCAGCGCGAGCAGCGTCCGCCCCGCGGCCACACCGGCGCGGCGTCCCCTGCTCCGCCCGGTCGCCGGCGCTGCCACCGTCGTCGCGTCGTCGGTCGCCGTCACGTCGACCACGGCACCCCCTTCTCGGCTCGCCACCAGGTTAGCTGTCACCGGATCGAGCAAGTGTGAGCCACCGAATCGGGTGATGCCTTTCATCCGCACACGGCCTGGTGCCGCCACCCGAATGGGTCAGTTCACACAGCGAATGCCATTCGCGGTGATGGGAGCGTCGCCGGTCGTACCTGTCGTTTCCGTGGTCGTCGGCGCGGCTGTGGTGGTCGTCACCACCGGCGTGCCACCGTCGTAGGCGGGGGCGCCGGCTGGTGCGACACCGCTGACGAGATCGTTGACGAACCGCTCCACCTGCGTCGGGTCGATCTCCGTCACGTCCGCGCCGCCGACGGTCACGTTGGCGCCGGTCGGGATCGTCGCGAACTGGATCGCGCCGCTGGTCAGGCCCTGCATCTGTGCGGCGAAGCTGGTGACGTCCCAGCCGGACGACAGCGTGACCGAGTTCTGGATTGCGGTGGACAGCGCCGCGATCTTCGACGGGCTGGTCAGTATGCCGGCGGACAGCACCTTGCTCGCCAGCGCGCCGAGGAAGACCTGCTGCCGCACGATCCGGTCCAGGTCGCCGCCGGGCAACCCGTGCCGCTGGCGGACGAAGTCCAACGCCTGCACGCCGGAAATGGTCTGGACCCCGGCCGGGAACGACGAGTCCGTGTAGCTGTCGTGCGTCGCGGCCTTCAGGCACACCTGCACACCACCGACGGCATTCGACATGTCGTAGAAACCGGCCAGGTTGATCTCGGCGTACCTGTTGATCGTCACGGTGTTGCCGATGAGCTGCTCGATGGTGGCGATCAGGTTCTTCCGGCCGGCCGTGTCGGCCTGCTGCTCGATCTGGGCCGGGTCGGTCATGCCCTGCGCCCGCAGTTGGCTGGCCGCCGCGTTGTGCGCGTAGGCGAAGGCCGAGTTCAACCGGTGCTTTCCGTAGCCGCCGGCCAACTCCACGTAGGCGTCGCGCGGGAACGAGATCGCGACCGCCTGCTGGCCACCGGCCGGGATGTGCACCAGGATCATCGTGTCGGTGTCCAGCTCGCCGGTGTCCGGGCCGGCGTGCAACATGGCCAGTTCGTTGGCGGGCAACGGGTTTCCGTGCGGATCGGTCCTGCTGTCCATGCCGACCAACAGGATGTTCACGTCACTCGTGAGCGGTGGTACGACCGGGGCCCGACTGCCGGTCGGGGTGGTTGTGTCGGTGCCGAATACATCCGTTCGGGCGATCCCCTGATCGAGATTGCGTAATGCCGACCAGTTGTAGCCCGTCACGGCGAGGACCGCGACGGCGACCAGCGCGAGCACCGACCTGCCGACGCCGAACATCGCCCTGGTGGCCCGCCGCCTCGGCCCTACCGGCAGCACGACGACCTCGGCCGACGGTGCCGGCAGCGGCTGTGTGTCCGGCCCAGGACCGGACGTGCCGTCCGACTCCCGCTCGTCGTCCAAGCCGACCTCCCCGTTCCCCGAGACCTGCCCCCTGTCTTTAATACGCGAACGCGGGCCGAAGCGTTGCCACGAACATGCGAGAATTCGATGCCGTGGCACAACTAGCACTGCTGGTAACCGGTGGACGCGGCCAACTGGGCTCCGATCTCGCCGCGCTGGGTGGCCGAACCGGCACGGTGCGTGCGCCGGGTTCGGCCGAACTCGACATCACGAGCGATACAGCGGTCCGAATGGCCGTCGCCCAACTGGCTGAAGAAGCACATACCGCTGGGCGACACCCGATCGTGGTCAACGCCGCCGCGTACACGGCTGTCGATGCGGCGGAGGCCGACGAAGCCACCGCCCATCTCGTGAACGCGCACGGCCCGGCGGTGCTGGCGCGGATGTGCGCCGAGTTCGGCGTCCCGCTGATCCACGTGTCCACCGACTACGTCTTCGCGGGCGACGCGACCCAACCGTACGAACCGGACGACGAGACCGGCCCCCGCTCGGTGTACGGCCACACGAAACTGGCGGGTGAGCAGGCGGTGCTGGCAGCGGCCGACCAGGCGTGGATCGTGCGCACCGCGTGGGTGTACGGCACGACCGGCGCCAACTTCGTGAAGACCATCGCCCGACTCGAGGGTGAACGGGACACACTGTCCGTTGTGGATGATCAACACGGCTCGCCGACGTGGTCGGCCGATCTCGCCGCCGGCCTGCTCGACCTGGCGGAGCACATCGCGGCCGGTCGGCAGCCGGCCGAGCGGGTGCTGCACCGCACCGGCGCCGGCGAGACGACGTGGTTCGGGCTCGCGAGGGCGGTGTTCGAGGAACTGGGCGCCGACCCGGCGCGGGTCAATCCGTGCACGACAGCGGATTTCCCGCGCACCGCCCCCCGTCCGGCCTATTCCGTACTGTCCGATCGGACCTGGTCGGCGGCCGGCCTGGTGCCGGCGTTGCCGTGGCGGAGCGCGCTGACCAGGTTCTTCGGCAAATTCCACGGATGACCGAAAATCGTAGGGGACAGCGGCGGCGCAATCGACAAGAATGCCGTTGTGCACACCAGGGGCCTCGACGCGGCGGATCTCGACGAAAGCACCATCCCGGACCTGAGACGGCGGTTGGACGCCGGCGTCCTGAGCGCGGTCGAACTGGCCGAGGCGTATCTGGAGCGCATTCGGACCGTCGACCCGAAGCTGCGGTCGGTGCTGTTCGTCGACCCGAACGCGCTGGTCGCGGCCGCCGCGAGCGACCGCCGCAGGGCGGCCGGGCAACGAATCGGGCCACTGGACGGAATTCCCGTCCTGATCAAGGACAACATCGACACGGCCGACCTGCCGACCACGGCGGGTTCGCGCGCCCTGCTGGTCGCACCGGCCCGCGCGGACGCCACTGTCGTGCGTCGGCTGCGAGCGGCCGGAGTCGTCATTCTGGGTAAGACGAATCTGTCCGAGTGGGCCAATTTCCGGTCGACATATTCCACGTCCGGGTGGTCGGCGCTGGGCGGGCAGACGGTCAATCCGCATGTGCTGGACCGGAATCCGAGCGGCTCGTCATCGGGATCGGCCGTCGCGGTTGCGGCGTCGCTGGCACAGGTGGCGATCGGGACCGAGACGGACGGATCGATCGTCGGCCCCGGCGGCGCCAACGGTGTCGCCGGGTGCAAGCCGTCGATCGGGATGGTCAGCCGGACCGGTGTGGTGCCGATCTCGGCGGCCCAGGACACGCCCGGACCGATGGCACGGCACATGATCGACGTGGCGATCACGTTGTCCGTAATGCGCGGCGCCGATCCCAACGACCCGATCACCGCGACCTGTCCGAGGGACGGGATCGCGGACTACGCGGCCGAACTGGACCCGGACGCGTTGCATGGCGCCAGGATCGGCGTATGGCGAATTCCCGGTCAGGGCGCCGGAGTCGACCATGTGCTGGCATCCACAGTGGACATATTAGCCGCCGCGGGCGCGAAGCCGATACCGGTGGACCTGCCTTATGTGAGGGAACTGGGCGATGTCGAGCTGCCGTCGATGTGGGCGGAATTCCGGGACGGGCTGGAACGCTACCTGACGACCCGCCCTGGCGCGCCACGGACGCTGGCCGAGCTGATTCGCTTCAATGTCGAGGACCCGGTCGAACTGTCCCGGTTCGGACAGGATCATCTGGAGGCGGCGGCAGCGGCACCACCGCTGACCGACCAGGCGTACCTACGTGGACGAGCGAGAGCAACAGAACTGGCGCGACGCTCGATCGACGAGCCGATGGCAACGCACGGCCTGGACGCGATCGTCGTGCCCAGCAACGGACCGGCGTGGCTGATCGACTACGAAGCCGGCGACAAGGACGAGATCGGCTCGTCCAGCCCGGCCGCGGTGGCGGGCTACCCGACGGCAACGGTGCCGGCGGGTTTCGACGGCCGACTGCCGATCGGGGTGTCGTTCATCGCCGGCCAGTACGCCGACGCACGGGTACTGGCGCTGGCGACGGCATTCGAGCAGGCAAGCCAGGCCCGCCGACCACCGACGTACCTACCGACGATCGACTAGCCTGCGGCTTTCGCGCGAAGTAGGACGACACAGCTCGTAAAATGCACGGAAGTGCCCATCCTGTAAGGGAAACCCAGTGGCGCCCCTGGCTGCCGGTAGTGGCCTGGCCCATCGATTCTGGGCACCGGCGAGAAGCCAGCACTCGTCCCCGGAAACGGGACAGCCGAGGTTGAACGAATTGTATTCGATGCGGCCGGAAGGTATACCGACCGCCATCACGATCGCGGATCGGGCAGTTCAGCCGGCCGCCCGCTGATACGCGACCACGGTCGCCTCGGCACAGCGCCGCCACGTGAACTCGGCCGCGTGTGCTCGGCGAGCCGCTGCCAGGGCCGGCGGTGGCGGGTCGGCCAGTGAGGTGGCCAGTGCTTCCGCCAATGCCTCCACGTCCCCGTACGGCACCAGCGTCGCCTGGCCGCCCGCCACCTCGCGCAGTGCGGGCACGTCCGAGCACACCACCGGTACGTTGCACGCCAACGCTTCCAGGACCGGCAGGCCGAACCCCTCGTCCCGCGACGGCAGCACCACCGTCGTCGCCCCCGCCACCACGGAGCGTAGGTCCACGTCGGGCAGATAGCCCGTTCGGATCACTCGTCCGTCCACACCGGACTCCGACGGCCCTGTCAACACCAATGGTGGCAACGCCGGATTCGACGCGTGCGCCTTGAACAACGCGTCCAGGCCCTTCCTCGGTCCCTCCGCGCCGACGAACAACAGGTACTCCGACGGCAGGCCGAGCCGGTCGCGCAACTCGTTCGTCGGGTGGCGTGCCGTGAACCATGCCGGGTCGACGCCCAACGGGGTGACCAGGACACGATCCGACGGTACCGCGAGGCGTTCCGTCACCGCCGATGCGACCGCCGCCGTCGGCGTGCAGATCACCGTCGCCCTCGCCGCCGATTTCCGGACCAGCTCCGGTAGTTCTCGGTCGCTGGGCGGCAACTCGTCCGGCGCGTCCAGGAAGGCCAGGTCGTGGATCGTCAGCACACCGCCGGCTCGTGCGGATACCGGCAGCACGAAGTTGGTGCCGTGCACGACATCCGAGAAACCCGCGATCAGCTCGATCGGCGGGAACGACGACCTCAGCCAGCACCATCGCAGCAGCCGCGCCGAGCACGGGAGGCCGCGTGCCCACACCTCGTGCGGCAGCACCGACCGCAGCGCGCGCCAGCCGCGCAGTGTCAGGGCCACGGCCCGGATGTCGACACCCTGGATCGACGCCAGCTCCTCGGCCAGCGCCGACGTGTAGCGGCCCACTCCGGTGCGCTGGCCGAGCAGAGGGGTGCCGTCGATCAGCACCCGGATTCGGTTACGCGCCATCTGCGCGCCTGCCGGCGATGCGGCGCAGGCGGCCGGCCACTCGCCTGGCCACCTCGGTGGGGCCGCCGGCGCCCAGGTACTCACGCAACAGGGCCGCGTCCCGCTTCAGTACGCCCGCCCTGCCCAGCGGCGGGTTGCGGACGAGGGGGCCGGCGCCGGGCAGCCGGTCGGCGGCGGGGCGGGGTGACCGGCAGTAGGCCACCAGCGGTGCCAGCACCGTTTCCCAACCGAATCGTTCTCGCACGGTGGCGATGCGGTCCCGGCAGCCGGCCGCGAACGACTCGTCGTACAGCACTCGCTCCAGTGCCGCCGTCAGTGCCTGCCGGTCGTTGGGCGGGACGACGACGCCGAGCCGTTCCGCCCGGACCAGGTCGGCGAACGAGTCGCCGTCCGTGGTGACGATCGGCAGGCCCGCCCACAGGTAGTCCAGCACCCTGGTGCGGAACGCGAACGTGGTCTCGACGTGCTCGAAGTGCGTCGTGACCCCACAGTCCGCGTCCAGCAACCAGTTCTGCCGGTCGGCGTAGGGAACCCAGTCCTCGTTGAAGAAGACGTGCCGACCGGTCAGTGACAGCCGGTCGGCCAGTGCCCTCGTGCGGGCGCCGATGTCCATTTCGGGCACTTCGGGGTTCGGATGTTTCATACCCAGGAATACGAGCCGCACGTCCGAATGGCTGGCGGCCAGTTCACCGATCGCGCCGACGAGTGTCAGCGGGTCGAACCAGCTATAGACGCCACCGGCCCACAGCACGACCCGGTCCGACTCGCCGACACCCGAGATCGTGCCGCGCGGGCCGGGGCCGGTGCGGGTCGGTGGCTTGTCCGGCAGGCCGAACGGGGCGACCGCGAGCAGCGATGTCGCGGTGGGGTCGGCGTCGTAGAGCTGGGGGGTGAGGCGGCCGAGTGCGGCCAGGTGACCGAGCCAGAAGTGGCGCTGACGGTCGGACGCGCACAGGAAGAAGTCACCGCGCCTCAACTGTGTGTTCAGTACCTTCGTGACGCCGATCAGGTCCTTCGCGCGCTGCTCGTCGGTGTCCTGTTTGCCTTGTTCCAGCAGTTCCAGGTGCATCGGATCGTAGATGTCGCAGACCACGAGCTTGCGCGAGTCGGCCCGCTTCAGCTCGGGTGTGAGTTCCAGCACGTGGCCCTGCAGGATCACCACGTCCGCCCACGCGACGTGCTCGGCCAGCGCGGTGCGGCGGGCCGTGACCACCTGGAACGGGGCGTCGATCCGCTCGCCGCGCTGGTTCACGCTGACCAGCCGCACCTCGTGCTCACCGGCGAGCACCTCGGCCATGTGCCATGCCCGGATCGCCGGGCCGGCCATGCGCGCCGCGATCGCGTCGCCGGTCAGCACCAGCACCTTGCGCGGCCGGCCGAACACCTCGTCGATGCCGAAGACGTCGACCAGGATGTCGTGTGCCGCCAGGTAGCGCGGCAGCGGGTACGCCGGCTCGATCGCCTTGCGCATCAACGGAAGCAGATCGTTGTCGGTGCGCACCCGCGCCGCCTGCTCGACCGCCCGCGCCGGCTTCAGCTCGCCGAGCAGTTCGACGAACCGGTCGATCGCCAGCACGCCGGCCAGGGTGGTCCTGGGGATGGTGACGTCGGTCGGTTCGACCGAGTTGGGGTGGCCGATGTCGAGCTGGTTGGGGTCGACGTCGCCGCGTGCGGTCGCGCGGCGGACGGCCAGTGCCAACGCCGCCGGCAGGACCTTGGCCAGGGTTTCGTCGGACAGGTTCTTGTAGAGGGTGGCCAATGCGTTGCGTTCCAGCAGGAACAGCTCGCGGGCCTGATCGGCGCCGTCTACTGTGGACATCGATGCGTGGTGACGGTGGTAGGCGATCGACGTCGGCTCGTAGCGGACCCGCCAACCGCGCAGGTTCAGACGCCAGCCGAGGTCGACGTCCTCGTAGAACATGAAGAAGCGGTCGTCGAAGCCACCGACCTCGCGGAACACGTCGGCGCGGACGAACATCGCGGAACCGGTGGCGAAGAGGACGTCGCGCGGCGTCGAAGTGTCCACTTCGGATATCGGGCGACCCGCGTGCCGCTTGTAGCCCATGCCGAACCACGTCAGGCCGGCGTCCACGAAGTCGATGTGCTCGCCCGTCCAGTCCAGCACCTTGCTGGCCACCGCGGCCACCGTGGGCTCGGCGCGCAGCACGTCGACGGCGGCGCCGACCCATGCCGGATCGGGGCGGGCGTCGTTGTTCAGGAATGCCAGCACCTCGCCGGTGGCGTGCTCGGCGCCCAGGTTGCAACCGCCCGCGAAGCCCAGATTGCTGGACGATTCAACTACTTCGAAGCCGGCCGCCCTGATGCGGCCGGTGCTGTCGTCGCCGGAACCGTTGTCGACGCAGATCACCTGGAGCCGGTCGGCCGGATAGTCCAGATCGTCGCGCAGGGCTCGCAGGCACGTGATCGTGTCCGGCGCACCGCGGTAGTTCACCACGATCACCGAGACGGTCGGCAGCACTCGTACCCCTTTCGGACGATTCCGCGTCTAGCCTGCACCATCACGGGTCCATTCACCGACCCGCCCAGGTCCGCCACACCACCGAGCGGCGCACCGTGCTGCGCCGGCCGATCCGCCACCTGGCCACCGCGACCGCCGGCAGTCTCACCACAACCACCTCGGCCAGCACCAACAGTCGCAACCGCACGGTGAAATTGAGGTCACCGCTCGAACGGCGCAACGGCAACACCATGGTCAGTCCGGCGAACCTGGCCACCTGACCCACGGCCACCGGCAGCGGCGCGCACCGCAGCAGCATCAGCAGCCGGTTGCGCTCGTTCCAGCGATGGAACCGGAACGACCCCGGCCGGCTGCTGGCGCCGTGCGCGTGCCGTGCCGTCGCGCCGGCCACCACGAGCACCCGCCAGCCGGCCAGCCGCAGCCGCCACGACGTGTCCGTGTCCTCGTAGTAGCAGAAGAAATCCGCTGGTACACCGCCGATCGAGTGCACCGCCTCGGTGCGCAGCAGGGCGGCGCCACCGCAGAAGCCGAACACGGCCCCCGCCGGCCCGGCTTCGGAAGGGATCGCGTCGGCGCCGTGGCCGTCGTCGGTGAGGCGGACGCCGGCCGACGTGGTCAGGACCGCGCCGGCGGCACCGGCACCGGGGTCGGCGTCCAGGGCGTCCTCCAGTTCGGCCAGCCAGTCCGGGTCGGGGGCGGCGTCGTCGTTGCACCAGGCGACGAACGGCGTCCGGACCTGGCGCAGGGCGACGGCGATGCCGCCCGCGTAGCCGACGTTGCGGCGTAACCGCAGGACGCGCGGGCGGGACGGGTGATCGGCGAGGATCTCCTCGGTCCCGTCGTCGGACGCGTTGTCCACCACCAGTGTCGAATGTGGACGGTGCTGGGCCGCGAGCGCGTCGAGGCACTGTCGCACGTGGTCCCGGCCGCGCCAGGTCACGACGACGACGGTGGTGCGCTCCATCGGGGAACCCTATCGGCGATGGCCGGCCTGTCGTCCTGCCGTGGCCAGGTTGGTCGTGGGACGCTGGTCACCGTGCCCGAGCTCGTCGTGCTGGTCGAACAGTTGCTGGCGCCGGTGCCGGGCGGCACCGGCCGGTACACGCGCGAGCTGGCATCGGCGTTGGCCGCGACCGCGCCGCCGGAGTGGGTCGTCACCAGCGCGATCGCCCGGCACAAAGATCCCTCACCCGCCGTGATTCCTGGCGTGGACGGACCGAAGGTGCTGCCGTTCTCGCCACGCGCCCTGACCTACGCGTGGGAACACGGCTGGCGGCTGTGGCCCGGTGGCGACGCGGTGCACGCGCCCACCCCGCTCGCCCCCGCCCGTGCCAGGCGCGGCCGGGGACTGGTCGTCACAGTGCACGACACCGTGCCGTGGACCCACCCCGAGACGCTGACCAAACGCGGCGCGAACTGGCACCGGAAGGTGATCAGCCGCGCCACCTACCAGGCCGACGCGATCATCGTGCCCACGTCCGCCGTGGCCGCCGAGCTCACCCAGCACGCGCCGGGCACCGCCCGCGTGCACGTGATCGGCAACGGCGTGTCGGCGGCCCTGCGCGAACCGCCGGACCTGGACGCCACCTTCCGCATCCGCACCCGGCTGCGCCTGCCGGAGCGTTACGTGCTCGCGGTCGGCACGGTGGAGCCGCGCAAGGCGCTGGACGTGCTCGTGGACGCGATGTCCCGGCCGACAGCGCCGGACCTGCCGCTGGTCATCGCGGGGTCGCCCGGCTGGGGTGGTGTCGACTTGCCGGACCTTGCCAGAAAGCGCGGCCTGCCACCCGATCGGCTGATCATGCTCGGCCGGCTCACCGACGGCGAGTTGACCGTCGTGCTGCACGGCGCGGCGGTACTCGCCGTGCCGAGCCTCGCCGAGGGATTCGGGCTGCCGTTGCTGGAGGCGATGGCCGCCGGGATACCGGTGGTGCACTCGGACGCGCCGGCATTGGTCGAGGTCGCGGCCGGTACCGGTGCGATGGCGCGGCGGCGGGACCCGGTCGCGCTGGCCACCGCGCTGCGCTCCGTGTTCGCCGACCAGGCACGCACCGAAGCCAGGGTGGCCGCCGCGAAACGGCGAGCGGCGGCGTTCTCCTGGGAGCGGGCTGCCGGCCTTGTCTGGAATGTGCATCTGGAACTGCATCAAAACCGGCTTATCGGCTTGCTGTAGTCGGGCTGGCTACTTGTCGTAAACAGGAAACTCACAGACTTGCCCTTTTGTGCGCGCTACCCAGGGTGTCGGTCGTAGGCTGCTCAGCGTGCCCAGCGTGCTTCTCGACGCCACCGCCGTCCCCGCGGACCGCGGTGGCGTCGGCCGTTACGTCGACTCGCTGGTGGCGGCGCTGGACAGTGCCGGAACACGGCTCGCGGTGGTCTGCCAGCCGAGGGACGCCGAGCTGTACACGCGCCTGGCGCCGAACTCCCGGATCGCGCCGGCCACCGAGGCCGTCGCCACCAGGACCGCGCGCCTGACCTGGGAACAGACCACGCTGCCCCGGCTCGTCCGGCGCATGAACGTCGACGTCCTGCACTCGCCGCACTACACGGCACCGCTCGCCGTGCCCGCCGCGTCCGTGGTCACGCTGCACGACGGCACGTTCTTCACCGACGCCGTGTTGCATTCGTCGGTGAAGGCGCGGTTCTTCCGAGCGTGGACGAGGGCGTCGCTGCGCCGGTCCGACCTGTGCGTGGTGCCGAGTCAGGCAACGGCCGCCGAACTGGTGCGCGTGGCGGCCGCCGATCCCCGGATGCTGCACGTGATCCCGCACGGCGTGGACACTGAGTACCTGCACCCGCCGACGCAGCGCCAGGTCAAGGCGGTGCGCGACGGGCTTGGCCTGGGAGACACCGATTACGTGGCGTTCCTCGGCGCGCTGGAGCCGAGAAAGAACGTGCCGGCGCTGATCCGCGGCTACGCGCAGGCATGTCTTGGCAGGTCGGATCCGCCGGCGCTGGTGTTGGCCGGGCAGCCGGGATGGGACGGCCAGGTGGAGCGGGCACTGGACGCGGTACCCCGTCGGCTGCGTGTGCTGAGGGCCGGCTACGTGCCGTTCGAGTGGCTGGCCGGGTTCCTGGGTGGTGCGCTGCTGGTCGCGTATCCCAGCCTGGGCGAGGGATTCGGACTGCCGGTGCTGGAGGCGATGGCGGCGGGCGCGGCCGTGCTGACCACACGGCGACTGAGTCTGCCCGAGGTCGGCGGCGACGCGGTGGCCTACTGCGGCGTGGGCGCAGGCGACATCGCGGCGGCTCTGACGGACCTGTTCGACGATCCGGCGCGCCGCTTCGACCTGGCGTCGGCGGCGCAGCGGCGGTCCAAGGAGTTCACGTGGGCCGGCAGCGCGGAACGGCACCGCGAGGTCTACGAGCGAGCCGTAGTCCTGCACCGGCGGGGTAGCTGACCCCTTCAGTCGTCGGAGTACTCGGCGGCCAGTGAGAGCAGCAGCCTGCGGCTGGACTCCAGCGACAACGCGACCGAGTTCAGGTGCTCGAACACGCCGGTGTACCGGGCGATGTCGGCCGATCGTTCGAGATAGATCGCGCCGGCGAGATGTTCCACGTAGACGAAGTTCGGATCCGTCTCGTCCGGCAGCGTGAGCAGTGTGAACGGGCCGCCGGCCATGGCGCGGTGGGGGCCGGTGTCGAACGGCAGCACCTGGATCGTCGCCCACGGCTCGCGGCCGATCTCGGCCAGGTAGCGCAGTTGTCGTGCCATTTCCGCCCGGCCGCCGACCGGGCGGTGCAACACCGCCTCGTTGAGCACCACCCGCAGGCGGGGCGGACGGGCGCCGAGCCTGCGCTGCCTCGCCAGCCGGAACCCGACCAGCCGCGTGAGCTCGGCCTCGTCGGCGACCCGCGCCGCGATCTGGCCGTGCACGTACTCCTCGGTCTGCAACAGGCCGGGGACCTGCTCGGACTCGTAGGTCCAGACCTCGCGGGCGTCGGCCTCGAAACCGACGTACGTCTCGAACCAGTCCGGCATGGTGTCCGAGTAGGAGAGCCACCAACCACGTTCGGCTGACTCCTCGGCCTGGCGGATCAGCATGTCGACGAGGGGCGGCCCGACTTCGTAGAGCTGACACAGGAACTTGACGTTCTTCGGCAGGATCGAGTGCCGGCCGTTCTCGATCCGACTGATGGTCGGCCGCCGGACGCCGATGTACACGGCCGCCTCGTCCATCGTCTTGTTCGCCTGTTCCCGCAGCTCGCGTAGCTGCTTGCCGAGACGCCACCGTCGAACGAGCGAGCCGGGGACCAGTTCGTCGTCATCAGTCATGGGCTGTAGTTTGCCGTACTTGGGGTACGTACCTGAATCACACGATCGTGGGATTTCCATGGCGTACGTACGCAACGTACTGTCGTGCTACTCGTGGCGGCTGGGCTTGGGAGTGGCTTGGGAGGGCGTCGATGGCGTTGGATATGTGGACCGGCTATGCGGCCTGGCCGTATCTGCTGGTCATCGTGGGTTGTCTGACCGGGATCTGCTGGCTGACCAGTCCGGCGCAGCGCAGCCGGCGACGTCGTCGGGACGCACGGGCACGCGTCGCGGTACGGCGTGCCCTTCAGCTCGACGACGTGGCCAGGGACGGCGAACCCGCGCCGCACGGCGAACTCGCGCTGCCAGGCGAACTCGCGCCGCACGGCGAACTCGCGCCGCACGGCGAACTCGCGCTGCAAGGCGACGAACAGCCGGGCGGTGAGCCGTGAACGTGCGGACCGGTGCGGCCAAGGTCCGGTCGCAGTGCGTGTGGTGGCTGTGCGGCCGGTGCACCGTGCGGAACTGCCGGTGCCTGCCGATCCCTGTTTCGGGCGGGACCCCGAAGGGAGCGCGAGATGACCGACCATGACGAGATCAATGCGTTCGCGCGTGCGGTGGGGTATGTGTTGCGGACCGAGCGGCAGCGGCGGCAGTGGACGCTGGCGGAGACGGGGCAGCAGGTCGGGCTGTCGGTGTCGGTGCTGTGCCGGGTCGAGTTGGGCGCGCGGCCGTTGGACATGAGCCGGCTCGTCGGGTTGTGCGCGGTACTGGGTGTGGCGCCGGCCAAGGTGATCGCGGTGGCGCAGGCGGAGGCGTTTCCGTTGGGATGGCCTGACTAGCGGCGGGTGTGAGTCCGGTCGGGTTTGCGGTCCGATGCGGTTGGCGACCTCGGCCGGTCTGGCACCGGCCGAGGTCGCCCTTGGGTTCAGAACGCCGCTGTGCCGTGCGGTGTGCCCATTCCGGTCGGTCCGTCGTAGCCGGCCGTGCCGTTGCACTGGTAGTCGCCGCAGTCCGTGAAGAATCCGTTGTTGCCGCTCGTCACGTCGTTGAGACTGCTTGCGTGCTGGTAGAAGTACGACGCGTTGCCGTAGCGGCCTGGGTTGCCCGCCAGTCCGATCACGCCGGCCACGAACGGGGACGACGCGCTCGTGCCACCTACCACGACCCACCCGATGCCGTCGTTCGCGTCGTATACGGCTACTCCGGTGTCCGGGTCGGCGTCGGCCGCTATGTCCGCGACCATTCGGCCCGGACAGTTCTGATCCTGTTGCCAGCTTGGCTTGTCGATCCACGCCGAACAGCCGCTGCCGGCGCCGATCCATGCCGACTCGGTCCAGCCTCGCGCATTGCTCGCCCTGGTCAGGGTTGTCCCGCCGACCGCGATGACATCGTCGAATACCGCCGGGAAGTTGGGAATGCCGTAGCCCGAGTCACCCGATGACGCCAGGATCGCGACGCCTGGGTGCCGGTATGCGGCCTCGAACTGCTGCATTCCGTTCTGCTCTGTTCCGCCGTAGCTGTTCGATACCTCGTTGGCGCCCGCCGCTACCGCCGCGTTCTCGGCGGCGGCCAGGTTCACGAACGATGGGTCGTCCGCCTCGGCCAGCACGATGTGGCATTGCGGGCAGGCAGCGGACACCATGTCCAGGTCCAGCGAGATCTCCACGCCCCAACCGAAGTCCTGCGGTAGCGGGCTGGCGGTGCCGGTTTGGTCGATCTTGCGGAAACAGCCGTTCGCCGTTGTGCACGGCGGTAATCCGTACGTGGCGCGGTAGACCGCCAGATCCGCCTCCGCACCCGCGTCGTCGCCAGCGTCGACTATTGCTACGGTCTGGCCCGCGCCGCCCGTGCTCGGCAGGTCGTATGCCGATGCCAGGTCGGCCGGGCCGTAGCCGCTGGGTAGCCCGTTCGCCGTCAGCGGGTGTGCGCCGGTGCGGATTTCGGCGAAGCAGCGGGCTTGGCCCGGTGCCGCCGTGGCGCAGACGTCCCGGAAATGTGGTGTCGCGGCGTTCGCGGTTGTCGTTGGCACCAGTGCCGCCACGACCAGTACGCCGGCCAGTAGGAGTTTCATCGTTGCCCCGCGAAGGTGTAGGCGTTCATGACTGTCTGCGTGATGGTGTCGCCGTTGGCGTCGGCCGCCGTCACCTTCAGTTCCGGCGACGCTGCCTTGTTCTGCCACGCCGCTACGTAGGAACCGTTGGCGCCCAGGACGTTCACCGAGGTCCAGGTGGTGCCGCCGTCGAACGAGACCTGCACGGTGACCGACTTGACCGGTGACCGCGAACCCACGCCGTCGACGCTGGCGTGGCCCACTTTCAGGCCCAGCACCTGCACGGGGCTGTGGCTGGTGTTGGTCTCGTCCGTGGCCAACTGGTAGCTGAGGTTCAGCGCCGGCAGGATCGTGCACGGGGTGGTCGGCGTCTGGCCCTCACACACGTCCGTTGCCGGCAGGGCCGGATCGGTGCCGGGGTGGTACTGGATGGTCATGTCCGTGTGTGACTTGGTCGACTGGCTGAACCCAGGCACGCCGGTCATGTCGTTGTCGAACGTGGTGCGGAAAGTCGTTGGTGCGGTGGGGATTCCGGTAACGATGGCGCCGAAGAGGCCGTCCTGGTCCACCAGGACCGTGCCGTTCGCGGACAGCGTGAAGTGGTTCTGTGACTCCTCGAACGACTCCACGTCGTGGCCGGGGTCGCTGTCTGCGAACTGCTGGAAGTCGATCGTCGCGGTGTCACCTGCGATGCACACCCTGCAGAACTGAACCCCACCGGCGTGCTGCCCGAAGCCGGCGCCGAGCGGGCCGTGCGACCAGTCGGTCGAGTAGCTGCGGCTGGGTGCGAAGGTGCGCAGGCCGGCCAGGTTCAGTGTGGTGGGCGAGATGGCGAGCTGAGACCAGGTGCCGCCGTCGGCCGTGCCGAGGTACTCGGTCAGGTCGCCGGGCACCCGCAGGTTGTTGGAGCCGGACGTCAACAGGATGAAGGGGCTTGCGGCGAAAGCGGGGTCGCTCACGCTGTTGAGCAACTGGCTCGGACTGCTGCCGTCCTGCGCCGGGTCGACCGAGAAGTGCTGGTGCACCGTGGCGAGCTGGCTCGGCCGGACGGTGAACGACTCGTTCGCCGGGATGCTGCCGTCGGGGCTGGGGAAGGCTACGTCGTAGCGGTAGGGCGCCTTCGGTTCGACAGTTGGCTGGCCGCCCCACTGCACCACGTAGTGCTGGGTACCGACCTTGGCCGGCGGCTGGGGCGTGACGAAGTTCGGCGCGGACCCGCCACCCCCGGCGTCCACCTCCAGGGTCGAGCCGGTCGGGTCCGTGCGGAGCAGCTTGTTCACCGCGAGGTCCTGCCGGGCCGGCCGTGGTGTCGTGACAGAGACCCGCGAGGTCGCTGTCCGCTCGTCCACCGTCACGGTGGTGGTGCCGGACGCGGCCACCACGAAGTCCGACAGCGTCACGAGGCGGTTCACGGTGACGTTTCCGTTGGTGTCGAACTCGGTGTCCAGCCCGATCGCGGTGTAGTCGCCGGCGGGCACCGCGATCCTGCCGATGCCGTCGACGACGGGCACGAAGTTGTTCTCCTTCGCGAACGAGTCGGTGTCGGCCACGATCACCGGGAGGAACGCCACCGGCTGGCCGGTCGCGTCGATGCCGTTGACCTGCAGGATGTTCAGCGGGAAGTTCGGGTGCGCCACGGCAGGCGGACCGTCGGCGGCCAGGCTGATGCCGGTGAGGCCGTCGAACAGCGGTGCGGTGCCGGCCGGGTGACCTGCTGCGATGTCGGCGCCGATCTGCTTGCGCAGGGCCGCTGTGAACGCCGTGCCGCTGACGTAGCCGGTCGCGGTCGTGCCCTGCGTCGACGTGATCGTGACGCCGGGTGGTGCCTGTGGTGTGGTGTCGAAGGTCAGTCGGACCGGTGTGCGGGTGGCCGTGCCGTCCCGCAGCAGCGCGCTGACGTCGAACAATGCCGGATCGAGCTGTCGGCCCAGATACGGTCGGGCCACCGCCGGAATGACGTAGTGATCGCCGGACCCGATCTGGTACGACTCGAAACTCCCGTCGCTCGTGGCCGGGTGAATGGCTACGTCTTTGCCGTTCACGGTGACCTGGTCACCGGTGATCAGCGTGACAGCGTTGCCGGACAACGGTGTTACGGTCAGTGTCGCGGCGTCGGCCGACCAACTGGCCATCGCCGTCGACGCGATCATAATGCCGGCGATCAACACCGGCCGGAATGGTTTTCCCATATTTCCCCCTGTGGAAAATGGTTTAGGCGGGCCAAGCTAGCAGTGGTCGGAGAAAGTGACCAAGAAACAGGTGAGTAGTGGCCAGCGGGTACACGTTCGACCCGCCCAGGACGTCTGTGACCGTCTCGGGGCACAATGCTGGTCGTGACAGCGCCGACACCGCATGGCGACGTCCTGGGCGTGGTCGCCGTGACCTACTCCCCAGGCGAGACCCTCGAACGGTTCCTGGACAGCATCGCGAAGGCCACCAGTCGGCCGTTGCGGATCATCCTGGCCGACAACGAGTCCACC
>DATBDL010000254.1:0-11146 GCA_036269975.1 Pseudonocardiaceae bacterium
ACCGAGTTGTCCGTTCGTGTTGTCGCCCCAACTGACAATCTCGCTCATGTCCAGTCCTTTGCTTGCTAGCTTGCCGAGTCCACCGGTCTGGCCACCAAGTTCGCACGGGAGAAGTCCCTCGGTCGTGGTCCAGCAGTCCCAGCCGGCAGGGAACCTCGCGCCCGTCCCGTTCCCCGGCTCCTGGGTTCCCGGTGCGGTGGTGACTCCGGAACCACGTGCGTGGGCCGCCGCCGGGGCGACCATCGGCGACCATCGGGTTGTCTGTACGGTGTGGACGCGGCAACGGGTCATTGGACCGGATATCGGGAGGGCCGAGGCCCTCCCTCTGCCTGCGTGGCGTTCGCCGCTGTTATTGGCTGCCGGTTTGGTTGCCGGTGCTCGGCTGGCCGCCTGCGGTGGCCTCTGCTTCGGCTCGCTGCGGTTGGCCGTTGCCGTTCTGTGGGGGTTTGCCTTGTCCGGCCTGCTGGCCTGCGCCGCCTTGTTGGCGTAGCGGTACTTCTTTCAGGAAGACCATCAGGATCGCGCTCAGTACGGCTATCGCCAGGCCCGTGTAGAACACTACGTGCAGGGAGTTCGCCACCGCCTGTGCTACGCCTGCTGATGTTGCCGGCGCCAGGTGCGCGATCTGGCTGGGACTGGACAGTAGTGCGTTCGGGTCCGTTCCGGCCAGTCCTCCCGGCACGGTTCTTGGTAGCCAACCGCTCAGTTCGGCGCCGAATATCGCTCCGAACACCGCTACGCCTATCGACCCGCCCAGTGACCGGAAGAAGTTCGTTGTCGCCGTTGCCGTGCCGATGTGTCGTCTGTCTACCGCGTTCTGCACCGCTACTATCAGGATCTGCGTGATCAGGCCGAACCCCGCCCCCATCACGATCATGTCCACTATTACCAGCCACCTGCTCGTGTCCGCGTCCATCCTTGCGAACAGGAACATCGCCACGGCCATCAGCAGCGTGCCTGCTACCGGGAAAGCCTTGTACCTTCCCGTTCTGGTGACCAGCCGGCCCGACACCGTTGTTGCCAACATGATCGTCAGCAGCATGGGTAGCAGTTGCAGGCCGGAGTTGGTCGCTCCGTCGTGCAGTACCACCTGTAGGTATGTCGGCAGGAATACGTTCGCGGCGAAGAAGCACACCGATACCGTGAACAATGCGGCCGAGACTATGGCTATCACTGGGTTGCGGAACATCGACAGCGGTAGGATTGGTTCTTCTGTCTTGTTTTCCCACCATAGGAAGGCCGTCAACAGCACCAGGAACAGGACCGCTGTTCCTGTTATCGTCGGCGAGTCCCATGTGTAGGTTCGGCCGCCCCATACCGTTATTAGTAGCAGCGTGCTCACTGCTGCCACCAGCAATGCCGCACCTACGTAATCTACCTTGTGGCGTACCCGGTTCACCGTTGCCGGCAGTACCGCGCCGATCATGAACAGTGCAGCGATGCCCAGCGGTACGTTCACGTAGAACACCCAGTGCCACGACAGGTTGTCCACGAACACGCCGCCCACCAGCGGCCCCGCCACGCTGGCCAGGGCGAACACCGCCTGGATGTAGCCCTGGTACTTTCCGCGCTCCCTCGGTGACACTATGTCGCCGACCACGGACATCGCCATGACCATCAGGCCGCCGGCGCCGATGCCCTGTAGCGCCCGGAAGGCGATCAACGCACCCAGGTTCCATGCCAGACCGCATAACGCCGAACCGACCAGGAAGATGACTGTCGCCGTCATCATGAAACGTTTGCGTCCATACAAATCGCCTAGTTTGCCCCACAGTGGAGTCGACGCCGTGGACGTCAGCAGGTATGCCGTTACGACCCACGCCAGGTCCTGGAAACCGCCCAGATCGCCCGCTATCGTGGGCAGGGCTGTTGACACGATGGTCTGGTCCAGCGATGCCAGCAGCATGGACAGGAGCAAGCCGCTGAAGATCAGCCGGAACTGTCTGCGGCCCAACGCTGGGGTCGCCTGCTGTGGGATGGCCATCGGGCACCCTCCGGTCGACGGGCAGGTTTGCGTGGCCGTCCCCGCCCTGATGGGTTCGGCACCAGCGCGCAATCAGACCCCATTGTCCCAACCGGACGGGGTGTTACTTCTCCGATCGTGCGTCGTTCGTGCGGATTTCCAGGCGGCGTAGCTGTTGGCGGCGGGCTTCTCGGTCTCGGTCCTCGTTGCGGGCGGCCAGCTTCGCCGCTATCGCGCGTTGCGTTTCCACCGTGCGCTTGTCGTCGTACTTGAACTTCGCCCTGACCTCGTGAATGTGCAGCACTATGCCGCGAATACCACTGAGTTGCCGGCCGTATGGTGCCGTGTTCGGCGCTATTGTCGCGTGGTCTTCCGTCATTCCGTAGCTGGTCATCTGTTGGCGTAGCAGGTCCGCTTTGGCCGCTGGGTCGTCTACCAGGTCGACAGGGCCCGCCACCTGCACTGCCGCGTAGTACTCGGTTGGCACGCCGTCCGATGGTGGCGCGTCGTCCGGTGGGCGCCACGTGCCTGGGATGTGCGCATAGCCGTCCACCACGGTCAGCGTTGCCTCGCCGCGCAACTCCAGTGCCGGCCAGATCGGGTTGGGGCGGGCCAGATGTAGCAAGATCCGATCGTCCGCGAAGACGAACGGTGCCGGCACCACGATCGGTTTCACATCGGCGTCGACCGCTATCAGTTGGCCGAACTGGTGTTCTCCCAACCATTCTCGCCATTCCTGGTCGCTGCTGGCGTCCCACGGATGAATCAGCATGGCGCCGGCCGGTGTTTGATCCGGTCCGGTGCCGGGATCGGAGTCGGCAGGTCGTCCGCGTCGACTGGGACGTCCCAGATCTGGCGCAGGGGCAGTACACCGGCCCAACCGGTGTGTGCCAGTACGTCGTCCGGCTCGTCGATCGGGCCGCCGGTTCTGATCTTCACCGATGCCTCGGTCAGGTCGATCGCCATTACCGCCGTCTGTGCCAACTCCTTCTTACTGGGGGTCCTCGTGTAGTCCCACGAACCTGGTGCCAGGTGCTCGGTGAGGACACGCAACGCATGCAGCTTCGCTTCGTCGTCGGTGACCGCGACCGCTGTGCCGTGCACGATGGCGGATCGGTAGTTCACCGAGAAGTGGAACACCGATCTGGCGTACACGATGCCGTCCAGCATGGTCACCGCGACGCACACGTCGACGCCCTCGCCCGCGCGCAGGCTGGCCGCGCCGGTCGATCCGTGCACGTAGAGCGTGTCGCCGTCGCGGGCGTAACCCGTGGGGATCACTCGTGGCGCACCTTCGACGACGACCGCCAGGTGGCACACCAGGGCGGTGTCGAGCACCGCGTCCAGTGCCGCGCGGTCGGCCTGGGCCCGCTTCGCGGAGCGGTGCACCGTGCTACGTGGGGTCGGCGACAGCGGCAGTCGAGTGGTCATGTCTTCCAGCATCTTTGTCCGGGTGGCATCCTGGAACAGCCACCAGCCGACGATTTTGAAAGGCCACTTGACGATGAGCGACGGTGCGCTGCCCGCCACGCTGCCGATCGAGCTGCACCGGGACTCGGCAACACCGCTGGCCGTGCAACTCGCGGACACGCTGCGTGCCGCCGCCGCGGCCGGACACCTCCGGGGCGGCGACCGGCTGCCCTCCACCCGCGCCCTCGCCGGCCGGCTCGCCGTGAGCCGCACGGTGACCGCCGCCGCCTACGAGCAACTCCACGCGGAAGGCTGGATCACCGGCCGGCACGGCTCCGGCACCTACGTCACCACGATCCCGCCGGGCGCACGGGCCGTCGTGCCACGGCGTCGCCAGCCGAAACCGCACGAGCAGAACCGGATCGACCTGGTGCCCGGCGCGCCGTGGGTGGCCGGGCTGGACCGGGCCGCGTGGCGGCGGGCGTGGCGCGCGGCCGCCGACGCCCCGCCGCTGCTCCGCCCGCAACGCGCCGGCCTGCCGGAATACCGCTCCGTCGTCGCCGAGCACCTGCTACGGCATCGCGGCCTGGTGCTCGGCGCGGGCCTCGGCGAGCAGGACCTGCTGGCCACCACCGGTACCACGGCCGCCGTGTCCGAGTTGGCGCTGGCCGTGCTGAAGCCGGGGGACGTGGTCGCCGTAGAGGAGCCCGGTTACCAGCGGGCCGTCCAGGCGTTCCGGGCCACCGGCATGCGGGTGGTCGCGGCGCCGGTCGACCCGGACGGGCTGGCGGTGGCGGCCGTGCCGGCGAAGGTGCGCGCCGTCTACTGCTCGCCGTCGCACCAGTACCCGCTGGGCGGCCGGATGGCGGCGGCCAACCGGGTCGCGCTCGTCGAGCGTGCGCGGGCCGAGGGCTGGCTGGTGATCGAGGACGACTACGACGGCGAGCTGCGCTACGACGTCGCCCCGCTGCCGCTGCTGGTCGGCCTCGCCCCGGACGTCGTGGTGCATCTCGGTACCACCAGCAAGATCTTCACGTCCACACTCGGCACCGGCTGGATGGTCGCCCCGCCGGAGGTGGCCGGGGCCGTGCTGGCGCTGCGGGAACGCACGGGTACCGGTCCGTCCGCCGCCGGCCAGCGGGTGCTGATCGAGCTGGCACGGCACGGCGATCTCGGCCGTCACCTGCGGAAACTGCGCCGTGAACTGTCCGCGCGCCGCGAGTTGGTCGTCGATGTGCTGGCCACGGCCGGTCTCGCGGTGCTCGGCGACGACGCCGGCGCGCACGTGGTGGTGCAGCTACCGTCGCCGGCCGCCGAGCGGCAGGTCGTCGACGCCGGTCGAAAGGTTGGCATCACGCTGGACGGCCTGGCCCGCCACCACGACCTGCGCCCGCGCTGGCACGGCATCGCGATCGGCTACACGGCCTGTTCGCGGCAGGAGTTGGCGACCGCGTTGCCCACCGTGGTGCGGCTGCTCGTGACGGCCATGGCGGGGACGTAGGTAAGGTCGGGCGTCATGACCGAGCGCAAGCTTCGCGTTGCTGTCGTGTTCGGCGGTCGCGACACCGAACACGCCGACTCCTGCCGGTCCGCCGGCAGTGTGCTGTCCCAGCTCGACACCGACCGGTTCGACGTGGTCCCGGTGGGGATCACGGTGGCCGGGGGGTGGGTGCTGGAATCCACGGGACCGAAGGCACTACCGGCGGCCGCCGACGCTGATGTCGCGGTGCCGGAGCGGGTCGGCACTGTGCTCGGCCAGGTCGACGTCGTTTTCCCGGTGTTGCACGGCACCTACGGCGAGGACGGCACCATCCAGGGCCTGCTCGAACTGGCCGGGGTTCCGTATGCCGGCGCCGGTGTGCTGGCCACCGCCGCCGCGATCGACGGCGAGTTCAGCCGGAAACTGTTGGCGGCGGAGGGCTTGCCCATCGGGCCGTTCGTGGTGCTGCGGCGCGGTGTGCCCACGGTGGCCCAGGATGCGCGGGAACGCTTGGGGCTGCCCGTTTTCGTCGCGCCGGCGCGGGGCGGCGGCGGGACGAGGGTGACCGACTGGGCGGACCTGGACGGGGCGATCGAGACCGCGCGGCTGGCCGACCAGAAGGTCGTCGTGTCGGCGGCGCCGCACGGCAGGGAGATCCAGTGCGGCGTGCTGGAATACCCGGACGGTCGGGTGGATTCGTCATTGCCGGCCGAGATCCATGGCAACGAGTTTCGTGGCACCGACAATGCCGACGACGACAATGAATTCGACATTCCGGCGAAACTGCCGGACGACGTGATCGAGCGTGTGCGCGAGTTGGCGGTGCGGGCGTTCCGGGCGCTGAACTGCCAGGGCCTCGCCAGGGTCGACTTCCGGATCGGCCCGGATGACGTGGTCACCGTGCACCAACTGAACACGATGCCCGGCTTCGACGCGGGTTCGTCGTATCCCAGGATGTGGGCGGTGACGGGAGTCGACGGACCAACCCTGTTGACCACGCTCGTGGAAACCGCGGTGGCAAGGGGGACCGGCCTACGCTGACAGCGAACCGACGTCCCGGCGTGCCGCGGTCGTCGTGGCTCTTCCTTCAGGGGCGCCCCCCGATTCCAGTCTATCGTTGATCTTGGGGTGGCGCTTGGGGTTCGGGCGGGCTGTGGACGGGGGGCCGGGCTGTGGGTGGCTGACTTGCCACCGGTTCGGTGTTGTGGTTGGCCGCTCCGCCTAGCAGACTCGCCTACGCGGAAACTCAGAACACCGGCACGGCCGGCATGGCGGCGGTGATCGCCGACGACACGTCCTGTATTGGGCCTGTGTTCACGCCGTTCGGCAGCGTCAGCGCCACGACGGCCGCCCGGTCGACCGCATACCAGGTCGCCGCGCCGCCTTCCGTTACCTGGAGCCACTGCACGCCGTCGACGCCCAGCAACTCACTCGTGGTCGTCAGCTCCGGCGGTCGCTCGATCCCGCAGCGCAGCACGACCGGATCACCTGCTCCCCACACGACCGCCGCCGGTGGCGCCGGCGCGGCCAGCGGCCTGCGGCGCAACGGTTTGCCGCCGTCGATCAACGATGCCGGCAGTGCGTGCGTCAGTGCCGCGCACGCCGCCGACCCGGCTTGCGGCGCAGCCACCGGGACCAGCAACACCGGCCCGTTGTCGGGCGCGGGCGGCGGGGCGGCGGGTGCGGCCGATGCCCTGCCGAGTACGACGCCCGCCACGGCGACCCCGGCCACCAGCACAGCCGCCAACCCGAGTGCCACCAGCAACGGGGGAGACAACTTGGCAGACGTTGGCATCACTCAAGAATGGTCGAGGTGGACCACCGGGCACGTGAGGGTTCGCGTGATCCCGTCGACGTTCTGTACCTTGGCCACGACGAGCTGGCCGAGCTGGTCGACGTTTTCGGCTTCCGCGACGACAATCACGTCGTACGGACCGGTGACGTCCTCGGCGGTGGTGACCCCTGGGATGTCGGCGATCTGCGACGCGACCGCGGCGGCCTTGCCGACCTCTGTCTGGATGAGGATGTATGCGTGGACCACGGCGTGCCCCTTCGTGTCGACGGGTCAGGTCGGGGTAGGAACTCCAGGAACGTGCCCGGCGGCACGCAAGGCAGCTAACGTACCCCAGATGGGGATCATTATGGAGTCCGACCATTCATGACAGGAGGCAATCGTGCGCTCGGAGCCCCCTGAAGAGGTGGACACCGTCGCTGATGTGGGTGAGTTCGATCTCATCGCACGGGTGACCGATGGTAGGGCGCAGCCGGCGACCACCCTGTTGGGGCCGGGTGACGACGCGGCGGTCGTCGCCGCGCCGGACGGGCGGGTCGTGGCCACCACCGACGTTCTGGTGGAGGGGGTGCACTTCCGCCTCGACTGGTCGACACCCGAGCAGGTCGGCCGCAAGGCGGTCGCGGTGAACCTGGCGGACATCGCGGCGATGGGCGCCATCCCGACCGCGATCCTGGTCGGCTTCGGCTGCCCCGGCGGTACGAAGGCGGCGGTCGTCGAGGAGATGTCCGCCGGCATGTGGGCCGAGGCCAACAGAGCGGGCGCCGGCGTGGTCGGCGGGGACATGGTGACGTCGGACATGCTCGTGGTGTCGATCACGGCGTTGGGCGATCTGGAAGGCCGCGCACCGGTGACACGGTCCGGCGCACTGCCCGGCGACGTGCTCGCGGTGTGCGGGCGGCTCGGTTGGTCCGCGGCGGGACTGGCCGTGCTGGGCCGTGGTTTCCGTTCGCCGGTGAGCGTGGTCGGCGCGCACCGGGCACCGGAACCGCCGTATCCGGCGGGTGCGCAGGCGGCGCGGGCGGGGGCGACGGCCATGCTGGACGTCTCCGACGGCCTGCTCGCCGATCTCGGTCACATCGCCGACTCGTCGAATGTCCACATCGACGTGCGCACCGATCTGCTGGACGTGCCGCAGCGGCTGACCGAGGTGGCGACGGCGCTGGGCGCGGACGCCCGGCACTGGGTGCTGACCGGCGGCGAGGATC
Organism: Pseudonocardiaceae bacterium; assembly: GCA_036269975.1. GTDB lineage: Bacteria > Actinomycetota > Actinomycetes > Mycobacteriales > Pseudonocardiaceae > DATEPR01. Next base: position 7,854 of record DATBDL010000254.1, read on the forward strand.
ACGCGCTCGCCGCGACCTTCCCGGACCAGGCCGCCGTGCCGGAGGGCTGGACCACGATCGGCACGGTGGCGCGCGGCAACGGCGTCACAGTGGACGGCAAGGCGTACGAGCGCGAACCGGGCTGGGAGCACTGGCGTGCGTGGTCCTGAGCTCCAGTTCCGGCTGGCCGGCTACGACGATCCGGACGCCGGCAAGCTGATCGCCGATGTGCAGGAGGAATACGTACGGCGCTACGGCGGCGAGGACAGCACGCCGGTCGATCCCGCCGAATTCTCGGCCCCGGCCGGCCTGTTCCTGGTCGGTTACGTCGGCGCGACACCGGTGGCGTGCGGCGGTTGGCGCGCCCACGACACGCCGGAACCGTTCTTCGACGACGGCGACGCAGAAGTGAAACGAATGTACGTCGCCGCGTCCGTCCGCCGCCGTGGCTACGCGCGCATGATCCTCGCCGAACTGGAACGCACCGCCGCCGACCGTGGCCGCCGCCGGATGGTGCTGGAAACCGGTACCGCGCAACCGGAAGCGATCGCGCTCTACACGTCCGCCGGCTACACGGCGATCCGGAAGTTCGGTCAGTACCGCGGCTACGAGAACAGCCGCTGCTACGGCAAGATGCTCTGACATGCCGATCTACGCGCTGGGTGATCTCGAACCGACCATCGACGCCGACGCCTACGTGCATCCCGACGCCACCGTCATCGGCGACGTGCGGCTCGGGCCGTTCGCGTCGGTCTGGCCGCAGGCCGTGCTGCGCGGCGACCACGGTTACATCGAGATCGGCGCGCGCACCAGCGTCCAGGACGGCACCGTCGTCCACTGCACTGAATTCACGCCGGCGGTGATCGGCCGCGAATGTGTGATCGGCCACAATGTGCACATCGAAGGCGCGACAATCGCCGACCACTGCCTGATCGCGTCCGGTTCCGTCGTGCTGAACGGCACCGTGGTCGAGGAAGGTGCCGTCGTCGGCGCGGGCGCGGTGGTCTCGTTCAACGGCCACGTGCCCGCGCATCGGATGGCATTGGGCGTGCCGGCGAAGATCCGCGAAGGGCATGAAGTGCCGGCGGGTGCGTGGGAGGCCATCGTGGACAGGTACGTCGACAACATCGCCCGCTTCCGAAACGGGTTGCGCAGACTGGACTAGAACGCCTGGACTAGAGTGATCGGCCGTGACTGGACGTCCACTGAGTGGGACCGTCGAGGCCGGCTGGGCGGACGCCCTGGCCCCGGTGGCGGATCGGATCGCCGCGATGGGCGACTTCCTGCGGGCCGAAGTGGCGGCCGGCCGCCGTTACCTGCCGGCCGGCGACAACGTGCTCCGCGCGTTCCAGCAGCCGTTCCACCGGGTGCGGGTGCTGATCGTCGGCCAAGATCCGTATCCGACGCCGGGCCATCCGGTCGGCCTGAGCTTCTCGGTGGGGCCGGACGTGCGGCCGCTGCCCAAGAGTCTGATCAACATCTTCCAGGAGTACGGCGCGGATCTCGGCAATCCGCCGCCGTCCAACGGTGATCTCTCGCCGTGGACCGAGCGCGGTGTGCTGCTGCTCAACCGCGCGCTGACGGTGGCGCCCGGCCGGCCCAACTCGCATCAGGGCAAGGGCTGGGAGGAGGTCACCGAGCAGGCGATCAAGGCGTTGGCGGCCCGAGGTGAGCCGCTGGTGGCGATCCTGTGGGGCCGCAACGCGCGCAACCTGCGGCCGCTGCTCGATCCGGTGCCGTGCATCGAGTCCGCGCACCCCAGCCCGATGTCGGCGGCCAGCGGCTTCTTCGGCTCGCGGCCGTTCAGCCGGGCCAACGCCGCACTGGTCGAGCAGGGTGCCGAACCGGTGGACTGGAAACTGCCCTAGAACCAGATCACGATGCCGCGGTCGCGCAGCGTCCCCCATGCCGACAGCGGGATCTCGACCAACGTGACGACGTCGTCCACGGTGGCGAACGGCCGCGCGGCCACGATCGCCTCCGCGACGGAAACCGGTAGTTCGCATGCCATCGCGATCGCGGTGGCCGGAGCGGCGTTGAGATCGACGAGGCCGCCGTCGTCGTAGACACGGTGCTTGATGTCGGGCCGGCCGATGTGCAGGTCGTGTGCCGCCAGTGGGTCCTCGGCCGCGATGGCGCGGGCCGCGTCGCGCAGTTTCCGGGCCGCCATGATCGCGCGGATCGCGGGGTCGAGTGCCGGCCGGACGTCAAGGACGCGCCGCTGGTCTCTGCCGTAGACCTGGCGCCGCAGGCTGATCTGGTCGCGGGTACCCAGACTCACCAGGCCGGCCGCGATGAGCACGCCGACCAGGACCTCCACCGTGCCGATCCCGGTCGGGTTGTCGGCGGCGTCGACCGGCGCGATCGCGATCAGGACCACCGACAGGACGGCCAGCGCCGCGTACACCAGGGACCGCAACACGAGTGGGCGATTCCGCAGGACGGCCGCGGCGTGCGCGAACGGCACCCAGGCCAGCAGGCCGAAGGACAGCCAGGTCACCACGAAGTACCAGACACCGCGCAGCCCCGGACCCGAGTTGTCGTCCATGCCAACACCTAACCGTCCAGCGAGATCACGATGCCGCGGTCGCGCACCACCGGCCACGCCGACACCGGGACGTCGACCATCGTGCGGACATCGTCCACGGTGCCGAAGGGCCGCGCGGCGACGACGGCCTCGGCGACGGATGTCGGGGGTTCGCACGCCTTCGCGATCGCACCGGCTGGTGCGGCGTTGCAGTCGACGAGGCCGCCGTCGTTGTAGCCGCGGGATTTGATGTCGGGCCGGCCGATGTGCAGTTCGTGCGCCATCAACGGGTCTTCGGCCACGATGTCGCGGCACTTGGCGCGGCGCTCCCGGTCCGCCAGGACCGTGCCGATCGCGGGATCGATGGCCGGCGGTACCGGGTTGCGACGGGACTGCTTTCCGCCGTAGCCGCGGCGGCGGAGTTTGGCCTGGCTGTAGCTGCCGATGCCGATCAGGTCGGCCATGATCACGAAGCCGGCGAGCACGGCATATCTGAACGACCGCGACGCGAGCCGGCCGCTGCCCAGCCGGGCCGCCACGAAGTACCAGAAGCCCCCGAATCCGGGGGCATCGTCGTCCCGATTGTGGGCCACAGCGTGCCCCCTCCCGGAACCAGACTAGCGCGACAAACGGCCCGGACGGCGAACCGTCCGGGCCGTTCGAAGATCTTGGAACGAACTCAGCCGCGCGTGACCTTGCCGGCCTTCAGGCAGGAAGTGCACACGTTCATGCGCTTGCGCTGGGACAGGCCGATCTTCGCGCGCACGGTCTGGATGTTCGGGTTCCA
>DATBDL010000255.1:0-12690 GCA_036269975.1 Pseudonocardiaceae bacterium
GTTGCTCGTGCATTACAGCAAGGGCTACCTGAGCAAGGTCGAAACCGGCGACAAGCCGCCGACGGTGCAGCTCGCGCGAGGCTGCGACAAGGCACTGGGCGCCGAAGGAAGCTTGCTGCGCCTGCTGATCACGGCCCCCACTCCGCACGCGACCCCGTCGGGCACACGGGCGAACCGGGTGCAGATGCGCCGGGAACCGTTGCATCGACCGGCCCAGTTGCCAGCCGCGGTTGCGGATTTCGCCGGTCGCGGCTGGGAAATCGGACAATTGGATGCGATGCTGGCCGGTCGTTCCCAGGGCGGCATGCTGATCGCGCTGATCGAGGGCCTCGGCGGAATCGGTAAAACCGCGCTCGCGCTGCACTGGGCACACAAACTTCGCGGCCGGTTCCCGGACGGCGCGCTGTTCACGGATCTGCGTGGCTATCACCCGACCGGCGTGTCGGCGAACCCTTCTGACGTGCTGGCCGGATTCCTGCTGACCATGGGCGTGGCACCGGAAGCCATTCCGCCGGATCTCGGCGCGCGTTCCTCGTTGTTCCGCAGTGTCATGGACGGCAAGCGGATGCTGCTGATGCTCGACGACGCGAGCGACGCCGAACAGGTCGAGCCGCTGTTGCCCGGCTCCGCGGGTTGCCTCGTGCTGGTGACCAGCAGGGCCCGGCTGTCCGGTCTCGTCGTGCGGCACGGCGCGCGCCGGCTGTGCCTGTCGGGTCTGCCGGACGCCGAAGCACTCGCGCTGATCGGCGGCATCGTCGGCGAAGCCAGGGTGACATCGGAACCGCGTGCCGCCGCCGAACTCGTCGCCCGCTGCGCGAACCTGCCGCTGGCGCTGCGGATCGTGGCCGACCGCGCGGCCGGCCGGCCGGGTCGTCCACTCGCGGATCTGGTGGCGGAACTGCGCTCGGAGAGCGACCGGCTCGACGCGCTGTCGATGACCGGCGACGAGGCGACCGCGGTGCGGGGCGTGTTCTCCTGGTCCTACCGGGCGCTGCCGGACGAGACGGCACGGGCATTCCGGTTGCTCAGTCTGTATCCCGGCCTGGAACCCAGTGTCCCGGCCACCGCCGCGATCGTCGGCACGAGCACGTCGACGATTCGCCGATTGCTGGACAGCCTCGCCGGTGTGCACCTGGTCGAGGAGAGCGGCAGGGACGGCTACCGGCTGCACGAACTGGTCCGGCTCTATGCGGCCGAACGCGTGCGGGAAGAGGATTCCGACGCCGACACCGATGCCGCGATCCGCCGCCTGATCACCTGGTACCTGCACACCGCCGAGGCGGCCGACCGGGTGCTGCTGCCGCAGCGCCGTCGCCAGTCGCTCGAGCCGGTGCCCGAGGTGACCCCGTTGCAGTTCCCCGACCACGCGGCCGCGATGGCCTGGTGCGAGGCGGAACGCCCGACCATCGTGCGTCTCACGCACGATGCGGCCCAGCGCGGCATGCACGACCTGGCTTGGCGACTGCCCACCATGCTGTGGGGATTCCTGTCGCTGCGCAACCACTGGGCCGACCTGATCAACACCCACCAGGTGGCGTTGACGTCCTCCCGCGCGCTGGGCGACCGGCGCGGCCAGGCCACCGTGCTGAACAACCTCGGTGTGGCCAAGGCGAACGTCGGCCGGCCCGACCACGCGCACACCCTGCTGTGCCAGGCACTGGCGCTGCACAAGGAGGTCGGCGACACCTGGGGCCTGGCCGCGGTGTCCAACAATCTCGGGTCGCTGCACCGCAGCCGGGGCGAGTTCAACACCGCCGTCGCGCACCACGACCGCGCGATCATGTTGTTCCGTCAGTCCGGCGACAAGTGCGGAGAGGGACAGGCGCTGAACAACCTGGGCAGCGCGTGCCTTTCGCTCGGCCGGCTCTCCGACGCGATCAGTTACTACCAGCGCGCGTTGGAAGTGCTGTCCGAAGTGGGCGATCTGCTCGGACAGGCGGAAACCCTGGACAGCCTTGGCAGTGCGTACCAGGTGCTGTCCGACTACGACGCCGCCGTCGACTGCCACCTGCGCGCGGTACTGATGTTCCGCGAGCTCGGCGACCGCAGCGGTGAGGCCGGCGGCCTCGACAACCTGGGGCTCGCGTTGGCCGGTGACGGCGCCGGTGCGCTGGCACGGGATTCCTGGCAGCACGCGTTGGCCTTGTTCGAGCAGGTCGATCCGATCCGTGCCGGGCAGGTGCGCGCCAGACTGGCAGGAACCGATGCCGCCGCAAGCTGATCGGGCCGCTGGTCCGTACCCAGGTCGACGACCGGTAGTCCGTGGGTCAGTGCTGTCATCGGTCTTCGGCAGCCATTTTGTCAGTATTTTCTCGAGGAGTAGGCAGATGTCGAACCACCCCAGCCACTCGGTAACGATCGCTCGCCGCGGTACGTCGTGGACCGGTGGTCGCGGCTGATTACCCACTGGCAAGCACCGGACCGTCGTGACCTGAACCCGGGAAGGTGGTCACGACGGCCCGGCCCTCCTGTCAACGGGTACGGATCTCCCGTTGCAGCAGTGGGGCGTACGGCTCCCGGCAGCGACGACCTCGTGAGTCGTGACGCCTGTCCTGGTCCCGTCGGGCTCGGATGCCCCCCAGGTGACCCCCTCGTGAAGGCTGTTCCCATAGTCGGTCCGTAACCACGGAATTACCAGGTGGCCGACTCCGATGACATGGAAATCGTCCGCCGCTGCGTCGGGCATGCGCATTCGTTGTGCATTGTTTCCCCGTCACACAAATCAGGCGCGCAGCCGCAGTCCCTTCGGCGTGGCCCGGAAACCGGCCTCCCGCAACACTTCCGCCAGTCCGGACGTCAGCGCTGCCGCCCCGTCGGCCCGTTGCACCGCGAGTTCACCGAGCCAGCCATCGTGTACGGCACCCGCCAACGCGGCCGCGCCGGCACGCAATAGCTGTTCGTCCTCGGTGAACGACAGCAACGACCGGCCGCCGCGTTCCACATAGAGCACCGGCCGTCCGTCCACTAGCACCACGAGTGCTCCAGCCTTGCGACCGGGCCGGTGCCGGGTGTCGCCGATCGCGGCCGGCCAGTCCAGTGCCGCGCCGTAGGGCTGCGCCGGATCGGCGGCCGCCAGCACGACGACCGGCAGCGGCTGACCGGGGTCGGGGCCGCCCGGCCGGGACAGCGCACGCAGCCGGTCCACCGCGCCACGCGCCGCGAACTGTGCCGCGCCAAGCCCTTCCACCACGTAGCCGCGCACGACCTGACCGGACTCCTCCATCGCCCGCAGCACCCGGTACACCGCGCTGAAGCCGCCGGTCACCCGCTCGGTGTCCAGCGCGCCCCTGGTCAGCACGCCGTGCCGCTCCAGGAACGCCTCGGCCCGCGCGTGTGCCCGCCGGGTCGGATCGGTGGCCCGGTCCAGCACCAGGGACCACCGCCCGCTGACGGTCGGTGGCCCGGTCCGGCTCGGCAGCCGCGCCGAACCCTGGGGCCGCAGCCGCGCGTAGCGGCCGCGTGGGGTCGCCCTGCGTGGCCGGTGCGCCGCGCCCCGGCCGGACACCACGGCCCGCAGCGGCGCGAGCGTGTCGTTGGTGACCAACCCCGCCCACACGAGTTCCCACAGCGCGGCGATCACCAGGTCGTCGGTCGGCGGCTGTGCGCCCTCGGCGACGAGTGCGGCACCGACCCGGTCGGTGAGCTGCCGGAAGAACAGCGCGCCGCCACCCAGCGCCGCCGCGATCGCGGTGTGCAGCGGGCTTTCCGGTAGCTCGTCGACGTCCGGCAGCAGCAGGTCCGCCACGTCGGTCGGCGCCAACGCCACCCAGCCGTCGCCGCCGGACAGCGCCCCACAGCCGGTCCACGTCACCTCGCCGGTCGCGGTCAGCTCGTCCAGCAGGGCGGGGGAGTAGCCGGGCAGCCGGGCCGGCAGGATCAGCGACTCGACCGCGCTGGCCGGCAGCGGCGCCCCCGCCAACTGCTCGACCACGTTGAGCACGTCGTCCGGCCCCGGTGCCGCGAACAGCGACCTGCGGTCGGATTTCGGGTTCCGGGTCGTGACGCCGTGCCACGACGGCAGAAACCGGCCGAGCGCCGCCTTCTCCACCGGTTCGACCTCGGCCCGCAGCCGGGCCAGCGAAGCCCGCCGCAGCCGGCGCAGCACACCGGCGTCGCAGAACTCCATGCCGCCCGCGACCCGCTGATCCGCGATGCTGTCGGTCGGCCGCAGTTCGCCGCGCACCAGCCGGCCCGCGCCGGCCATCCGCTCCAGCACGCCGGTCACCACGGCGACGCCGATGCCGAACCGCGTCGCCGCCTCGGCCGCCGTGAACGGCCCCCGGCAGCGCGCGTACCTGGTCAACAACTCGCCGAGCGGATCGGCCACCGGCTCCAGGAACGCGTCCGGTAGTCCCATCGGCAATGCCGTGCCCAGCGCGTCCCGCAGCCGGCCGGCGTCCTCGATGGCGACCCACCGGTCCTCGCCCGCGATGCGCACCCGGATCGCGCGTCGCTGGCTCGCCAGTTCCGTCAGCCACGCCGGTTCGGCACCACGGGCCGCCGCCTCGGCCTCGGTCAGATCGCCGAGGAACCGCAACAGGTCCGCGGTGCCCTCGACATCGCGCACCCGCCGGCCATCGGCCAGCCGCTGTAGTTCCGACTCGATCTCGGCCAGCACCTCGGGGTCGATCAGCTCGCGGATCGCCTCCGCGCCGAGCAGTTCGGCCAGCAGCGCGGAATCCAGCGACAGCGCGGCCGCCCGCCGTTCCGCCAGCGGCGTGTCCGCCTCGTAGAGGAACATCGCCACATAGCCGAACAGCAGACTGCGCGCGAACGGCGACGCGGCCGGCGTCTCGACCTCGACGACCTTCACCTTGCGCGCCCGCACGTCCGCCATCAGCTCGCGCAGCCCAGGCACGTCGTAGACGTCCCGCAGGCACTCGCGCATCGCCTCCAGCACCACCGGGAACCGCTCGTACTTCGACGCCACCGACAGCAGTTGCGCGCTGCGCTGCCGCTGCTGCCACAACGGCGTGCGGCGGCGCGGATCACGGCGGGGCAGCAGCAGCGACCGGGCGGCGCACTCGCGGAACCGCGCCGCGAACAACGCGGAGCCGCCCACCTCGGCCACGGCGATCTGTTCCACCTCGTCCGGTTCCAGCAACACCTCCGCCGCCGTCGGCACGCTCTGCGCGCCCTGCTCGTCCAGCGAGTCCGGCAGCCGTACGACGATGCCGTCGTCGGAATGCGCCACCTGTGGGTCGATGCCGCGGCTCTCGCGCAGCCGCGCGGCCACCGCGAGCGCCCACGGCCCGTTCACCTGCGCGCCGAACGGCGAGTGCACCACCAGCCGCCAGTCACCGAGCTCGTCACGGAAGCGCTCCACGACGATGGTCCGGTCGTCCGGCACCCGGCCGGTCGCCGCCTTCTGGTCGGCCAGGTAGGCCAGCAGATTGTCGGTGGCCCACTGGTCCAGGCCGGCTTTCGCGGCCCGCTCCCGTGCCGCCGGCTCGCTCGCCGAACTCAGCTCACGGACGAACTTTCCCAGTGCCCGCCCCAGTTCCAGCGGCCGCCCGACCGCATCGCCCTTCCAGAACGGCATCCGGGCCGCCTGGCCGGGTGCCGGTGTCACGATCACCCGGTCGTGCGTGATGTCCTCGACCCGCCAGGACGACGTGCCCAGCAGGAACACGTCCCCCACCCGCGACTCGTAGACCATCTCCTCGTCCAGCTCGCCGACCCGTGATCCGTGCCCGCGCTCGTCGGCCGGCGTCATCACGGTGAACAGCCCCCGGTCCGGGATGGTGCCACCGCTGGTCACCGCGAGCCGCTGCGCACCCGGTCGGCCGCGCAGCTCGCCGGTGATCCGGTCCCACGTGATGCGCGGCCGCAGCTCGCCGAACTCCTCGCTCGGATACCGGCCGGCCAGCATGTCCAGCACCGCGTCCATGGCCGAGTCCGGCAGTCCCGCGAACGGCGCCGCGCGGCGTACCAGGCCGGCCAACTCCGTCACCGACCACGGTTCCAGCGCGGTCATCGCGACGATCTGCTGTGCCAGCACATCCAGCGGATTACGTGGATAGCGCAACGACTCGATCGCGCCGGACGCCATCCGCTCGGCCACGACCGCGCACGAGATCAGGTCACCGCGAAACTTCGGGAACACCACGCCCTCGGACACCGCGCCCACCTGGTGCCCGGCCCGCCCGACCCGCTGTAGTCCGGACGCGACCGTCGGCGGCGCCTCGACCTGGATCACCAGATCCACGGCGCCCATGTCGATGCCCAACTCCAGGGACGACGTGGCGACGACACACGGCAACCGGCCCGACTTCAGGTCCTCCTCGACCCCGGTCCGCTGCTCCCGCGACATCGAGCCGTGGTGCGCCCGTGCCAGCACCGGCGGCGCACCGTACGCGATCCCGGACTGCCCAACGGCTGCCGCGGGAAACCGGTCCAGATCGACGACTTCCTGTTCGGGCTGTTCCGGTTGCGCGGCGAGTTCGTTGAGCCGCGCGGTCAACCGCTCCGCCAGCCGTCGCGAGTTGGTGAACACGATCGTGGACCGGTGTTCCCTGACCAGTCCGAGAATCCGCTGCTCGACCGCCGGCCAGATCGACACCCGCCGCTGCGGCCCCGCCGCCGACCCGGACACCTCGCCCGCGCCGTCCGGTTCGACCGGCTCGCCGAGCCGCGACATGTCCTGAACCGGAACCTCGACCCGCACCCGCACGGTCTTGCGGTTGGTCGGCTGCACCACCTGGACCGGCCGCCCGCCGGCCAGGAACGTGCTCACCTCGGCGACCGGCCGGACCGTCGCGGACAGCCCGATCCGCTGCGCCGGCTGGTCGAGCAGCGCGTCCAGCCGTTCGAGTGACAGCGCGAGATGCGCGCCCCGCTTCGTGCCGGCGACGGCGTGCACCTCGTCGAGGATCACCGTGCGCACACCACGCAGCGAATCCCGAGCGGCCGACGTGAGCAGCAGGAAGAGCGATTCCGGCGTGGTGACGAGGATGTCCGGCGGCGTACGGGCGAACGCCCGCCGGGCGTCGGCCGGCGTGTCCCCGGTCCGCATGCCGACCGTGATGTCCGGTTCGGCGGTCCCGAGCCGCCGTGCGGCCGCCCTGATGCCGGCCAGCGGAGCACGGAGGTTGCGCTCCACGTCCACCGCGAGCGCCTTCAACGGCGACACGTACAGCACCCGGCAGCGCCGTCGCGGCTCGTCCGGCGGCGGCTCGACGGCAAGTTGGTCCAGCGCCGACAGGAAGGCGGCCAGCGTCTTACCGGACCCGGTCGGCGCGACGACCAGCGCGTGGTCCCCGCCCCGGATGGCCCGCCATGCGCCGCTCTGCGCGTCGGTGGGCGCGGCGAACGCACCGGCGAACCACTCCCTGGTGGCCGGCGAGAACGCGTTCAGTACCTCGTCCACCGGTCCATGATGCCTCCAACCCCCGACAGCGTCGCGGCGCGCGGAGTCAGACTGGACCCTCGCTCGCCCTGGCGAGCAACTCGTCCCGTTGCCTGCGGTATTCGTCGGGGGACACCTCGCCCGAGGCGAGTTTGTTGTCGAGGTCCGTCAGTTCTTTCCGCCAGGAGCGGGGCCGCTCGTTCGGGGAGGAGCCGGGTTGCGGCGCGGGTGCCTTTCCGCTGGTGGGGCTCCAGGCGATCTGTACCGGCATTTCCTTGTCGCTGTCGCGAGCGACGTAGAGACCGTTGCCCGGCCGTTGTCCGCGCGGGCCGAGCAGCCGGGACGCGTGGGCGGTGTCCAGGGCCCGGAGCAGCGGATCTTCTCCGAGCGCGTCAGTGGTCCCGTCGAACGATCGCGCGATGACCAGGTGCAGCCCGATCTCCGCCGACCGTTCGACCAGTTCCGCCAACGGCGTCAGCGGGTTGTCCTCGGCCAGCAGTTGGTAGTCGTCCACGATGACGAAACACTCCGGCCCGACCCACTCCAGCGGTTTCTCGATGCGCTGCCGCATGGCCACCACGACATCGGCGATCATCGGCCTGAGTTGCTCCGACCGGACGCCGAAGCCGAGGACCCGCTCCTGTTCGAACGCGCCGACCAGGTGGCGCCGGTAGTCCACGACAAGGTAGAGCGCCTGTTTGACGGAGTAGATCGCCTTGATGCCGTCGGCGATGACGCGCAACAGGTTGGTCTTGCCGAAACCGTCGTTGCCGACGATCAGGAAATGCGGATCGGTGCCGAAGTTGATGTAGACGCCGTGGCTGTTCTCTCCGAGGCCGATCCGAATGGGTCGTGATCCGGGCCGCGTCTGCCGCTTCCTGGGCGGTGGCGACACCGCTACCGGTGGCGGCTTCGGCGGCAGGATCGTGGTCGCCTCGTCGGCCAGGATCTGGTCCGCTCCCGCGGCGAGCAGTCGCAGGGCCGTCAGCGCGTCCAGGTCGCCGTCGCGCATCATCTCGCCGAGCTGCCGTACCGCGCCCACACGGATGAAGCGGTGCGGGCTGCGCAGCGCGAACCGGATCTGGAGGTCCACAGTGGACGGCAGTCCGAGGCCGAGCTTGCTCCGCGCGATGTACAGCTCGCCGCTGAGCTGGTCGTTGCGGGTCGGCGTCTGGTCCGGCGTGACGAGGCGAACCTGGTCGTAGACGTACGAATACAGTTCCGCCGCGTCGATCTCGCCGTCCGCGTTGAGATCCGCGGCCCCGGTACGCAGTCCCGCCACGATCGCGTTCGTGAAGAGCGACGACGGAATCCCGCCGCCGTGCTCGACCGGACCACCGCGTTCGTAGGCGTACTGGATGTGCGTCGACGCGGTCATCACAGCGCAACCGCGCCCCGATCTGGCGTTGAGCTGTGCGACGACGTCGACGGTGCCTTCGGCCTTCGGCACCATCCCGGCGGGAAAGGCGCCCGCATAACAACAGTCCAGCCACACGACGACCCGGCGGGCGGGACTGTGGTCGATCAGGTCGCGGACGAACTGGGCCGAAATGGCGGTCGCGGGCAGCCGGTTGCGCCGGGTGTCGCCCAGTACCAGGTGCAGGTGCCCCGCTTCGTCCTTCACGCCGTGGCCGGACACGTAGAACAGCAGCAGATCGTCCCGTCCGGCGTCGCCGAACAGCTCGTCCAGCGCGATCCGCGCGTCGTTGCAGGTCGGATTGTCCAGCACCGTTGTCGTGAATCCGCCGATTTCCGGGTCACCGAGCAGGCCGGCCAGTTCCGTCGCGTCCTGTCGTGGGGCGTTCAGCCCGTCGAATGCCGGGTCGGCATAGGAGTCGGTCGCGATCAGCAGTGCGGTTCGTCTGCCTGTCATGGGTGGTGCCGGTCTCCTGGGCCGCGCGGACGGAGCTGCATTTCTACTGTAACCACGGATGGGTATCGTGCCCTCGGTGACCACCGTTTCCCTGACCGTGCCCGGTGACGACGCCGCGGAGGTCGATCGACTGGCGCGTGGGCTGCGCGCGGAGTTGCGCGGCCTGGACGCCGATGTCGCCTTCGCGCCGGCGGCGACCCCGCGACCGGCTGGCAGCAAGGGCGTCGATCCGGACACGGTGACCACGATCGTCGTCAGCCTGAGCGGTTCACGGGTGCTCGTCGAACTCGCAGGCGCGGTACGGGACTGGATCAGGCGGGGGAACGGCCGCACGATCGTGGTCCGCGACGGCGACCGGTCCCTCGAACTCACCGGCACGCTGCTGGCGGAGCACCCGAAGGTGATCGAGGCGTTCTTCGACCAGCGAGTCGACCGACCTGTGAAGCCGAACTCCCCGCCGTCGGCGACGGCGGGGAGTTCGGAGCTGTGAGCGGGCACGTAGGCTTGCGTCGATGCGTACCACTGCCTTCCGTACCCTCATGAAGTCCGAGTTCGGTGAACTCCGTGCCGGCAGCATCACCCGCGACCACGTGTTCGCCGATCTCGGCGGCCGAACTGTCGAACAGGCGATCGCCTCCGGTCTCGAGCCGCAGCGGATCTGGCTCGCGGTGTGCGACGCGTTCGACGTGCCCCCGGAACGCCGTTGACGCCCTGTTCTCCTCCGTTGGTTACTGCTCTGCGGAACTGGTTACCGGATCTGCCGCTTGCGCCACAGGACGAAGTGCTCGGGCGGCGGGTTGAGTCGGCGCTCCTCCAGCCACACGGCGTATGCCCGGTCGGATTCGGCCGCGCACGCGTACGCCTCCTTGCGGTGCTGCTCGGCCCGGTTCCGGGCGTCCGCCCGCAGCAGTAGTTCCTGCTCGGCGGTTGCCCTGCCCTCGGCCATGGCGAACTCGGCGCGTGCCAGTTCGTCGATCTCCGCCAGCCGTTGGCTCAGTTGCTCGGCCACCTTCGCCGCCGCGTGCCGGTCCAGCGGATCCTGGTTGCGGCGCGCCTGGACGTAGGGATTGTCGTTCGGCAGGCCGCCGCTGACCCGGCCGTACAGGCCGACGAACAGCATGAGCATGCCGGCGATCAGGCTGAACAACACATTCTGGATCTTGAACGCGAGCAGGTTCAGCGGTGTGTCCAGCACCGCCAGGTTGGCCAGTCCCGAGATCAGGAACAGCACGCCGAGTGCCGTCGTCACGTTGGACGACACGTGGCCGCCGATCACGGCCGCCGCGATCAGCACGACGCCGACCACCAGCGAGATCAGGGACAACAGGCCGTTGCTGGACAAACCGAGGACCTGGTCCCCGTTCGTGGACAGGAACGCCAACTGGTTGGCGAAGCCGAGCCCACCGAAGATGATCAGACCGCTGCCGAACAGTGCCGCTCCGACGCGGTAGACCCGGCAGAGCGGGTGATCCGAGGGAAGGTAGCTATCCATTCTTGTTTTCATCGGCGCCTCCATGGGCTTGCCGAGTCCGGACGTGGGTGACTCCCAGTGTCCGTTAGACAGCGTTCGGCGAACGACACCTGAATGGAGGAAGTAAAGGACAACTTACCCTCGCGGCGTGTCGTGGAGCAGTCGAACACATGTTCGTCTACTCTGTTGTCCACAACCGAGGCCATCGATCCACAGACACCGGCTCCAGTGTGAAAATCGTCGGTCCGACCCCGTAGCGTCGGCCATGACGAACCGACGACCCGAACCAGCACGACTCGACGAGGTGGACTTCCAGATGCCAGCAGCAGCACCCGACCGGGGTAAGGCACTCGAACTGGCCCTTGCCCAGATTGACAAGCAGTTCGGCAAGGGTTCGGTGATGCGCCTCGGCGAGGAGGGCCGCGCGCCGATCGAGGTCATCCCGACCGGCTCGATCGCGCTGGACGTCGCGCTGGGCATCGGCGGCCTGCCGAGGGGCCGGGTCGTGGAGATCTACGGGCCTGAGTCCTCCGGTAAGACCACCGTCGCCCTGCACGCGGTCGCCAACGCCCAGAAGGCGGGCGGCATCGCGGCCTTCATCGACGCCGAGCACGCGTTGGACCCCGACTACGCGAAGGCACTCGGCGTGGACACCGACGCCCTGCTGGTGTCCCAGCCGGACACCGGTGAGCAGGCGCTGGAGATCGCCGACATGCTGGTGCGCTCCGGCGCCCTGGACATCCTCGTGATCGACTCGGTCGCCGCACTCGTACCCCGCGCCGAGATCGAGGGCGAGATGGGCGACAACCACGTCGGCCTCCAGGCCCGGCTGATGAGCCAGGCGCTGCGGAAGATCACCGGCGCGCTGAGCACCTCCGGCACCACCGCGATCTTCATCAACCAGCTCCGCGAGAAGATCGGCGTCATGTTCGGCAGCCCCGAAACCACCACCGGTGGCAAGGCGCTGAAGTTCTACGCGTCGGTCCGTCTCGACGTTCGCCGCATCGAGACGATGAAGGACGGCGGTGAGGCGGTCGGCAACCGCACCCGCGTGAAGGTCGTGAAGAACAAGGTCGCGCCACCGTTCAAGCAGGCCGAGTTCGACATTCTGTACGGCCACGGCATCAGCCGCGAGGGATCACTGATCGACATGGGTGTCGAGCAGGCCATCCTGCGCAAGTCCGGTGCCTGGTACACGTACGAGGGCGACCAGCTCGGCCAGGGCAAGGAGAACGCCCGCCGGTTCCTGAAGGAGAACCCGGACGTCGCCAACGAGGTCGAGAAGCGGATCAAGGAGAAGCTCGGAATCGGCCCGAAGATGGATGCCGAAGAGGTAGCTCCCGGTCCCGTCGACTTCTGACCGTTCAACTCTGGCGTGGTGGCCCGGTCGCTTTGTGTCGGCCGGGCCACTGCTCTGGACGTCGCCACGAGGGCCCTGTGAACATCTCCCATCCCGCTCGTCGCCGTGCGGAACCTGTAGCCGCTGGTGACAAGGACAAGGCGGACCCGGTCAGCCAGGCCAAGGACATCTGTCTACGTCTGTTGACCATGCGTCCCCGTACCAGGGCCGAACTGCACACCGCGTTGCTCAAGCGCGGCATCGAAACCGGCGTGGCCGACCAGGTGCTGGGCCGGCTGAACGAGGTCGGCCTCGTCGACGACGCAGCCTTCGCCGAACAGTGGGTCCGGTCCCGCCACACCTACCAGGGGATGGCCCGTCGTGCACTGGCCGCCGAGCTGCGTCGTAAGGGCGTCGACGACCCGGTGGCCGCGGCAGCCGTCGCGGCGGTCGACAGCGAGTCCGAGGAGTCCCGCGCCCGTGATCTGGTCCGCAAACGGCTGCGCGCCCTTACCTCGGCCGACGAGCTGATGTGCGAGGCGTTCGCGCACGCGTTGTCCGGCTGCGCGGAGCAGATAGCCCAGTGGTGGCGCCACAATCCACACCTGAACCGCCAACAGATAGTGGAATACCACATGCGGTTCACATGGCCCGCCCTG
>DATBDL010000256.1:0-16217 GCA_036269975.1 Pseudonocardiaceae bacterium
GTGGTGGCCGGCCAGCGTCGCGTCCGACAGGCCCAGCCAACGGACCAGCACGTCCCGCAAGCCCTGCGCCAGCAGCGACTCATCCACCGCACGACGGTCACAGCGGCCGGCGCCGTCGGTGGCGATCACCAGTTCCACGCTGGTGCCATGTTCGCGCAGTCGCTGGAGCACGCCACTGGCGCCGAGCGTCGCGTCCTGCGGATGCGCCGCCACCACGACCGCTCGGCCGTGGTGCTCGTCGGGAAAGGGCCGCAGTTCCGCCGACGCCAGCCACGGCCGCCATGCGCACTCCGGAGTGATCGGGCGGGCGGTCACCGTGCACTCTCCGCTGCCAGCACCAAACGGCCCAGAGCGGCCAGATCGCGTTCCGCGTGGTGCTGCCGCACGTAGACCTGAAGATCGGCCAGCCGCTGGGCGAACCGGCGATCGCGGCACAGCGGCGTCGGCCCGGTGATCCTGGGCACCCGGTCCAGGGTCTCCCAGGCCGCGCGTTCCGCAGCCGACTTGCAGGTCTTGGCCAGGACCGCGTGGTCCGCGGTCGGTCCCGCCAGATCGATACTCCGCGCGGCCGCCGCCAACTGCGCCTCGGTGGTCCGCACGGCGGTGTGCAGCGCACCCAGGTGTGCGTACTGATGGTCGTCGACGGTCGGCGCGTCCAGCAGCAGTTCGATCACCGAATCCAGCACACCGGCAACGCCGCCGAGCCACACGGCGGCCACACCGGCACCGCCCAGGGCGAAACCCCACCGCCGCAGATACCAGTCCGCACCGCCGACCAGCATGTCCGGGCGCACCACCGGATCGACAAACCGGACGTCGATGCTGTCGGTGGCGTCCATGCCGATCGCGGACCAGGTGTCCTGGTCGCGCTGGATGCCGGGGTCGGTGAGGTCCATCTCGACCAGTCGGCCGACGTCGCCGTCCTGCGCCGCCACCAACGCCCGGTCCAGTACGTTGGCGCCCGAGCAGAACCGGACCGTCCCGGTCAGCCGCATGCCGCCATCCGCGCGCACCAACCGGGCGCCGGTACCGCCGGACCGGGCCGCCCAGACGCCGTACAGCGCGTCCGGCACCGCGCCCCGACCCGCCTCACACAGGATGGCCAGCGCGTCCAGATGTCCCTCGGCCAGCCGGGCCAGCGCCAGATCACGGCGTCCCAACGCCGCCAACCCGGCCCAGCGCTCGGGAGTGCGACCGTGACCGGGCATCGGCAGGTCGAACTCCCCCGCGTGCGCCAGCCGGCGCAGTTCGACCGCCACCAGTTCGACGGTGCGCGGCAACGGCAACGGCTTGGGAACAGCTCGATCCAGCAGCATGGCTGTCGAATACCCCGGATCGCCGCAGCCAACCGGACTCTCGGACTGTCGATCCTGGACAGACGCCGCAGTGACCGATGTGTCAAAACCGTGTTGGTTATTGGACATCCAGGTGGGTATTCGCCCTGCCAGCGGTGTGATCCCGCGCCGGCCGAACAAAGGGGGCACGATGAATCTCGACCGCGAGAGCGCGGCAGCACGCGGACTGCGGCGATATGTCGGACTGGTTGCCGACGCGGTCGGCATCGGCGCGCTCGCGTCCGCCGTGCAACTGGACGACCCGGTGAACGTCTACCTGCCGCTGGAACGGTGCGTCGCCGAGTATCCCGAGCACGACCTCGCCCTGTTGTGGGACGAGCGGTACGGTTGGATGCTGGCCATCGAGGTGCCCGGCACCGCGCAACTGACCGTGCTGGGATATCTCACGGGGACACTGCTGCCGCCGCCGCTCGTGGTCGCCGACTACGTCACCCGAGCGTGCTCCGGCGCGGGTCTCGGCCAACCACGCCCCGAACAACCGGCCGACGACGCCGATCTGGCCGATCGGCTCGCCGCCTATGCCGATCGGCCGCGCGGCGCATCGTGGTACCGGCGAAACGCCACCGTCACCGATCGGCCCCGACCGGCCGGATCGACGGTGGGATAGTCACATCGCGCCGGGTCGACCGGCTCCGCCGCCCGCGCCGGAGCGTCTGGGACGAATAGCCCTTGCCCGGATGGGTAGTCAACGAGCATGACGACGAGCGCGCCGCTTCGAGCACTGGCCCTGGTATGCACCCTGACACCGTCGCCCGGCAAGTCCAGCAGCGAACTGATCGCCCAGCAGGTGTTGGACGCCCTGGGCGAACACCATGTCCTCGGTGAACTGGTCCGCCTGGTGGACCTCGACGTCAAGCCCGGCGTCGACACGGACATGGGCACGGGCGACGCCTGGCCCGGCATTCGCGAGCGGATCATGGCGGCCGACATCCTCCTGGTCGCGACACCGATCTGGCTCGGGCATCCCTCCAGCGTGGCGCAACGGGCGCTGGAACGACTGGATGGCGAGATCTCCCAGACCGACGAGCAGGGCAGACCTCAGGTCTACGGCAAGGTCGCGATCGCGGCGGTGGTCGGCAACGAGGACGGCGCACACAAGGTCAGCGCCGATCTGTTCCAGGCACTGGACGACGTGGGCTTCACCATTCCGGCCGGTGGCGTGACCTACTGGAACGGCGAGGCCATGCAGACCGTGGACTACCAGGATCTCGACGACGTCCCGGAACAGGTCAAGTCGACCACCACGACGCTGGCCAGCAACGCGGCCCACCTGGCGACACTGCTGCGCGCCAACCCCTACCCGCCGTCGTGACGTCGTGGTCGCACCGGTCGACGGTGGCATGGTCTGGGTCAACGATCCGAGGCGACGTGTAGGCGCGCACCCGGCGCGGGTATCTCAGTCGCATGCGACTCGGGGTGCTGGACATCGGCTCCAACTCGGCACAGCTCCAGGTGGTCGACGCCTACGCCGGCGCGCCGCCGCTGCCGACCTACGCGGTCAAGGAGCCGACACTGCTCGGCGAGGCATTCGAGGCGGACGGCTCGATCGATGCCGAAGGGGTGGACCGAGTGGTCGCAGCGGTGTCGACGACGATGCGGACCGCCGAACGGTTCGGCGTCGACCAGTTGTACGCCTTCGTCACCTCGGCGGTTCGGGATGCCACGAACCGCGAGGAGATCATGGCACGTCTGGAGCAGGAGGCCGGTGTCCGACCGCAGTTCCTCACCGGAGAGGACGAAGCCAGGCTCACCTACCATGCCGTGCACCGCTGGTACGGCTGGCAGGCCGGTCGGGTGCTGTTGCTGGACATCGGCGGCGGCTCGATGGAGATCGTGCTGGGTCGCGACGCCGAACCGGAACTCGCGGTGTCGCTGCCGCTGGGCGCCGGTCGACTGAGCCGGGCATTCCTACCGGACGATCCGCCGAAGCGGTGCCAACTGAGCCGGTTGCGCCAACACGTTCGAGACACCATCCGAGAGGTCGGCGACCGGTTGCGCTGGGAGGGTCAACCGGACCTGGCCGTGGCCACGTCCAAGACCTTCAAACAGCTTGCCCGACTGGCCGGCGCGCCGCCGCAGCGGATGGGCCCGTTCGTGCGACGGTCGGTCACGCTGACCGATCTGGGCACCTGGATTCCCCGACTGGCCCGGCGAACGACGTCGGAACGGACCACACTGCCCGGCATCTCGGCCGGCCGCGCCCACCAGATCGTGGCCGGCGCCATCACGGCGCGGGCCACGATGAAAGCCCTGGATGTCGACCGGGTCGAGGTATGCCCGTGGGCGCTGCGCGAGGGCGTGATCCTGCGTTACCTCCAAACGATGGTGGACACCTCGCAGTACCTGCCGCTGCACCCGGTCACACCGCGCTCCGAGGACAACGGTGCCACGCTACGGGTGCTCCCACCCACGCCGTGAGGCGCTCGATCGATGGTGCGGCGCACCTTCCTAGTGCCACAGCAGGTGCACCGGCCAGTAGAACGCCATGGCCCCCACCGCGGCCGCCGGCAGGGTGAGCACCCAGCCGGTCAGGATGTGCTGCGCGACGACCCACCGCACCGCCGATGGCCGCCGGGTCGTGCCAACACCCATGATCGCCGACGTGATCACATGGGTCGTGGACACCGGTGCCGCGAACACGAACGCGGTCAGGTACAGCACCAGCGATGCCGTCGCCTCTGCGACGAACCCGTGTGGCGGCGTCAGCGGGAAGATCCGTCGGCCCATGGTCCGCATGATGCGCCGGCCACCGGAGTAGCTGCCGGCCGACAGCGCGGCCGCGCAGGCCAGCACCACCCACAGCGGTACGTGGGCGTCGTGTTCCCGTCCGGTCGCCAACAGGGCCAACACGATCAGCCCCATGGTCTTCTGCGCGTCCTGCAGCCCGTGGCCCAACGCCAGGCTCGCCGCCGACACCACCTGTGCCCGGCGAAACCCGCGTTCCACGCGGTGATAACGAGCCGAACGCAACAGCCACAGCACACCGACCATCACCAGATAACCGACGATCAGGCCGATCACCGGCGACGCCACCATCGGCACCACCACCTTGTCGACCACACTCCACCAGTGCACCGCGGTGCCGGACGCGATACCGGCCCCCACGAGACCGCCGACCAGCGCGTGCGACGAGGACGACGGCAGCCCGAAGTACCAGGTGACCAGGTTCCACGCGATCGCGCCCAACAACGCGGCCATGACCACACCCAATGCCGGCGGGCCGATCGGCGTGCTGATGATGCCGGTGGCCACCGTGATCGCCACGCCCGTACCCAGCAGCGCCCCGAGCAGGTTCATCGCCGCGCCCAAGACCAGCGCCGCCCGCAGACTCAACGCACGCGTTGACACGACACTCGCGACCGCGTTGGCCGCATCGTGAAAACCGTTGGTGTAGTCGAACACCAGGGCGACCGCGATGACGAGGACCAGCGTCGCGACCTGCACGTCAGCTCTCCTTGACGGCCATCGTGTGCAGCACGTCGGCCACGTGCTCGAACCCGTCGGCCGCCGCCTCCAGCTGGTCGACGATCTCCTTGAGCTTCATCACGGTCAACGTGTCGAACTCGCCGCCGAACAGGCGGGCCAGCAGCCGACGGTAGACCCGGTCGGCATCGTTTTCGATCTGGTTGATCCGCGTCCAGAACGGCACCAGGCCGGCGAGATCGCGCAGTTGCGGCATGGTCCGCGCGGTCAACTCCGCCGCCGTCGCCAGCAGATCCGCCTGCTCGCCGACCTCGTCGGGGAACCGCTCGATCCGATAGAGCACCGACAGGTCGACCGCGGCTTCGAGGAAGTCCAGCACGTCGTCCACCCGCACGGCGAGCCGATAGATGTCCTCCCGGTCGAACGGGGTGACGAAGGACTGGTCCAGATACTCGATGATGGCGTGCGTGAGGTCGTCACCCACGTGTTCGGTGGCCCGCATCGCGGCCGCGATCCGTTCCCGGTCGCCCGGCGGCGCCGCGATGAGTTCCCGCAGGTGGTGCACGCCGATGACGATGTTGTCCGCGGCCGCGGCGAACAGGTCGTAGAACCGCGTGTCACGCGGTGTCGGCAGCAGACGCATGCCTGCTGAGTTACCCGTCACGGGCCAAGGTCGAAACCAACGGCCTTGGTCCGTGGCGTTGGGGTGACCCGTGACCAGGGCAGCGCGGCCGAGCAGAACGACCACAGGTAAGGGATGCGGGGATGCCGGCCGGCGGGACGTGTTCCCGCCGGCCGGTGGGCCGCCGGACGCCCATCGCCCGACCAGTACCAAACAGGTAGCCCGCGACAGCCGGTCAGCAGTCGACGGACAGCGCGGACACCAGACTGCCGACGTCCGGATCCCGCAGCGACCGGGCCACATCGGCCTGCGAGACGATCCCGACCAGGTCGTGGCCGTCGATCACCGGCAGCCGACGGACCCGGTGCTCGGTCATGGTGCGCAGGATCTCCCCCGCGTCGTCGTCCGCGCCGATCGTCACCGCCTCGCCCTGCGCGAGTTCGCCCGCGTGTACCGCTCTCGGGTCCTTGCCGGCCGCCAGCACGTTCACCACGATGTCCCGGTCGGTCAGCATCCCCTTGAGCCGGTTGTCCTCGCCGCAGATCGGCAGCGCGCCGACGCCGAGTTCGGCCAGCCGGTTCGCCGCGTCCAACACCGTCTCGCTGGTGCGCACGCATCGCACGTCCGCTGTCATGATCTCCCTTGCCGTTGCCATCATCAGCTCCTTCGCGTTCGATCGACTCCACTGTGGACTTCCGTCAGCCGCGGCCGGTGTCGGACCGGCCTCGGCCGGTCATGGCATCCCGTGCCTTGTCCGTCACCGCCGCGGCGGTGCCGACGGTCTTGAGCGCGCCGGGGCTGGGCGGCGTGTGCGGATGCGGCCGAGTGGGCGCGGACTTCTTCGCCGCGGCCATCTGCTCCCCCAGCTTGATCATTTCCTGCGGGGTCAGGGTCTCTCGCACTACGGGCCACACCATGTCCTGCTCGTACGCGATGTGCTCCCGGCCGTCCTCGATCACCTGCGCGACCAGCTTCTCGAACTCCGGCTCGTCGGCCGACATGCCGTCCAACCGGGCCAGTACGTGCTTGGCCGCCTGTTCCTGTTCCACCGCGTGGTCGGCCAGCCGGTCGCCGCCCGGCACCCGCTCCCGCACCGCGGGCCAGAAGTACTGTTCCTCGACCGCCTCGTGCTGCGACTCCGCGATCACCAGTTCGGTGACCAGTTCGCGGCGGCGACGAAGACGGTCCGCGTCACCGCCGGTGACCGGTTCCGCGTCCCGCTCCAGCCGGCTGAGCATGCCGAGCACCTGTTCATGGTCGTTGTGCAGGAATTCGATGGCGTCCACGGTGTCCTCCGGTAACCCGATGTCGACGGTCCTCGTCTCCCTGTGCTACCCGTGGCGGGGCGCGGTAAACGTCAACCGGCCGACTGCCGCGACGACATCGCCGCAGCTACACGTGTTTGGGATAGGCCGTTTCGGGTATCACTCTCACACGATCGGACGAGGAGGTGTCCTATCGGCGGTGACGTCGCGGTACGGGGGCCGTTGTTCTGGTTCGACGGCGATCCGGAACAGACCGGCCCGCCGGTGTGGGTGTCCGACGGTGTCGTGGTCTGCCAGGACGGCCGGATCGTGGCCAGCGGTCCGTGGACCGAGCTGTACCAGCGAATCCCGGCCGACGCGGTCGTACACCCCTACCCAGGACACGTGATCACCGCCGGCTTCGTCGACACCCACACCCACTACCCCCAGACCAACGTCATGGCCCGCCAGGCCGACGGCGTCACCGACTGGCTGAACCGCCACGCCTATGCCGAGGAAGCCCGGTTCGCGTCCCCCGACTACGCCGCCACCGGCGCCGAGACGTTCCGCGACGAGATGCTGCGCAACGGAACCACCACGGCACTGGTGTTCGCCACCAGCCATCCGGCGTCGGTCGACGCGATGTTCGCGGCCGCCGCCGACCGGAACATGCGCATCGTGGCGGGCAAGGTCCTGATGGACCGCGAGGCGCCGGCCGGCCTGCTGGACACCGCGGAACGCGGCTACCGGGAGTCGGCGGCGCTGATCGACCGCTGGCACGGCCAGGGCCGCGCCGGATACGCCATCACGCCCCGGTTCGCGCCGGCCTGCTCGCCAGCGGCACTCGACGCGGCAGCGACGTTGCGGCGGGAGCATCCGGACGTGCTGGTCCACACCCACATCGCGGAGACCGAGTCGGAGATCGCCCGAGTACACGAGTTGTTCCCCCAGCACGACGGGTACTTCGACGTCTACCACCACCACGGTCTCACCGGACCCGGCACGGTTTTGGCCCACGCCGTCCACCTGACCGAGGACGAGTGGGCGGCCTGCCGGGACACGGGTACCGCGATCGCGCACTGTCCCACGTCGAATCTGTTCCTGGGCAGCGGACTGTTCGACCTGCGTACCGCGACGGCGCACGCCGTCACGGTCGGGCTGGGCACCGACGTCGGCGCCGGCACCAGCTTCTCGCCGCTGGTCACCGCAGGCGCGGCGCACCAGGTGGCCCGCCTGCGCGGGTGGACACCAGACCCGCTGCGCCTGTGGTACCTGGCGACGCGGGGCGGTGCGCGGGCCCTGCGGCTGGACGACCGCATCGGCTCACTGGCCGAGGGCCACGAGGCCGATCTGGTCGTCCTGGACCCGAAGGCGACCCCGGCGCTGGCCCGCCGCGCCGACCGCGCCGAGTGCCTCGCGGACCTCCTGTTCGCGCTGGCCGTCCTCGGTGACGACCGCGCCGTCCGCGCGACCTACGTGGCCGGGCAGCGGGTGCACCACCGGCTGCCATGACCCGGTGGCCGCCGCACATGGGTCGCGGCCGAGATCGCAGGTGTAGACCGGCCGGGAACGGGTATGGCTCCTGCTGACCGGGTCGGATGATCAGGAGCGGCCGATGGTGAGCAGACGAACGGTGCTGTCCCTCATCGAGCGCGGCATCGACTACCGGGAGGTGGCCGCCCGGCTGGGGATCGGTCCAGGTCTGGCCTACCTGATCGCGACCGGTACGTCGGTGACCAACGGTGAGACGCACGACCGGCCGCGGGAGCTGCCATCGGCCGGTCAGGATCTGGTGTTCCCGTCGGCGCACAACTCGACTCGACGCCCCGAGGTGTGGGTGTGGGCGGCGGATCGGGCGCGGGCGGACTGGCAGATGTCGGCGGCCGGTGGGCCAGCGGAGTGAAACGTCACGGAGTAAGCAGCGAGGAGTCGCGAGTGGACAGCTCTTGGCTGGCCCGTTGGCCGGTGCTGCGGCAGGTGACCGGAACCGACCGGCCGGGCAAGGCGGCCGCCGCCAAGTCGCGGCGCAGCGGCGAACTGCGCGCCCGGACCGCGACGGCGGACCGGGTGGTCAAGTCGATCTGTCCGTACTGCGCCGTGGGCTGCGCGCAGAACGTGTTCGTCAAGGACGAAGAGGTCGTCCAGATCGAGGGTGACCCGGACTCGCCGATCAGTCGCGGCCGGCTGTGTCCGAAGGGCTCGGCGACGCTCCAGTTGACCACCGGTCCGAGTCGCCGTCACGGCGTGCTGTACCGCCCACCGCACGGCGCGGACTGGCAGGAACTGGACCTGGACACGGCGATGAACATGATCGCCGACCGGATCGTGGCGACGCGTCGGGCGACCTGGCAGGAGGAACACCAGGGCAACCGGGTCAACCGCACGATGGGCATCGCGAGCCTGGGCGGCGCGACGCTGGACAACGAGGAGAACTACCTGATCAAGAAGCTGTTCACGGCGCTGGGCGTCGTGCAGGTGGAGAACCAGGCACGGGTCTGCCACAGCTCCACGGTGGTCGGCCTCGGCACGTCCTTCGGCCGGGGCGGCGCCACGACGTTCCTGCAGGATCTCCAGCACTCCGACTGCATCGTGATCGAGGGGTCGAACTTCGCCGAGTGCCACCCGGTCGGATTCCAGTGGGTGATGGCGGCCAAGGCCCGCGGCGCGACCGTGATCCACGTCGACCCCCGGTTCACCCGGACCAGCGCGCTGGCCGACCTGCACGTGCCGATCCGCGCCGGCACCGACATCGCGTTCCTCGGCGGGATCATCAACCACGTCCTGAACGAGGACAAGTACTTCCACGACTACGTGCTGCACTACACGAACGCGGCCACGATCATCACCGAGGACTACGCCGACACCGAGGACCTGGACGGGCTGTTCTCCGGGTTCGACGAGGACAGCCGCCACTACTCGTTCGACTACTGGCAGTACGAGGGCACTGTGGTGGCGCCGGCGTCCGGCCAGCGCGACCAGGAACACGACGAACGGGTCAGCCGCAGCGGCAACGTGCACCGCACGGCCCGGGGCGAGGCGCACGGTTCCGGTGGCGCGGCGGTGGAGGGCACGCCGGAACGCGACGAGACACTGCGGCATCCGCGGTGCGTGTTCCAGATCCTCAAGCGGCACTATGCCCGGTACACACCGGAGATGGTCGAGCGGATCTGCGGCATCACGCCCGAGGTGTTCGCCGAAGTGTGCCGCCACCTGACCGAGAACTCCGGACCCGACCGGACCAGCGAGTTCGTCTACGCGGTCGGATGGACGCAGCACACTGTGGGGTCGCAGTACATCCGGGCCGCATCGATCCTGCAACTGCTGCTGGGGAACATCGGCCGGCCCGGTGGCGGTATCCAGGCACTGCGCGGACACGCCAGCATCCAGGGCTCCAGCGACATCCCGACCCTGTTCAACCTGCTCCCCGGCTACATCCCGATGCCCTAC
Source organism: Pseudonocardiaceae bacterium (assembly GCA_036269975.1). Taxonomy (GTDB): domain Bacteria; phylum Actinomycetota; class Actinomycetes; order Mycobacteriales; family Pseudonocardiaceae; genus DATEPR01. The sequence goes on from DATBDL010000256.1 coordinate 10,092, forward strand.
GCGCACTCCGGCCAGACGCTGACGGAGTTCGTCGAGGCCGATTCGGCCGGCAAGGGCTTCTGGTCCAACATGGACGCCTACCTGGTCAGCCTGCTGAAGGCATGGTGGGGACCGGCCGCGACACCGGGCAACGACTTCTGTTTCGACTACCTGCCCAAGATCACCGGGTCGCACTCCGCCTACGACACGGTGCTGGAACAGATCGCCGGGAACTGCGCGGGCTATTTCCTGCTGGGCGAGAACCCGGCGGTCGGGTCGGCGAACGCCAAGCTGCAACGGCTGGGCATGGCCAATCTCGACTGGCTGGTCGTGCGGGACTTCTCGTTGATCGAGAGCGCCACGTGGTGGCAGGACGGCCCGGAGATCCAGACCGGTGAGCTGCGTACCGAGGACATCGGCACCGAGGTGTTCTTCCTGCCCGCCGCGGCGCACACCGAGAAGTCCGGCAGTTTCACCAACACCAACCGGATGCTCCAGTGGCACCACCAAGCGGTACAGCCGGCCGGCGACGCCCGCAGCGACCTGTGGTTCATGTACCACCTCGGCCGCCTGGTACGCGAACGCCTCGCGGGCTCCGACGATCCGCACGACCGCCCGATCATCGACCTGACGTGGGACTACCCGACCGAGGGCCGCCTGGACGAACCGGTCGCCGAGGCGGTGCTCGCCGAGATCAACGGCTGGGACCACACCGGCACGCCGCTGTCCGCCTACACCGAACTGAAGGCAGACGGCTCCACCTCGTGCGGCTGCTGGATCTACTGCGGCGTCTACGCCGACGGCGTGAACCAGGCAGCCCGGCGCAAACCAGCGCGGGAACAGGACTGGGTCGCGGCCGAGTGGGCGTGGTCGTGGCCGGCCAATCGCCGCATCCTCTACAACCGGGCGTCCGCCCGCCCGGACGGCACGCCGTGGAGCGAACGCAAGAAACTCGTGTGGTGGGACGCCGAGCAGGGGAAGTGGACCGGCTACGACGTGCCGGACTTCGAACCGGACAAGTCCCCGGACTACCGTCCGTCCGACGACGCGCGGGGCGTCGCCGCGCTGTCCGGTGTGGACCCGTTCATCATGCAGGCCGACGGCAAGGGCTGGCTGTTCGCGCCGGCGGGCGTGTTGGACGGGCCGCTGCCCACGCACTACGAACCGCAGGACTCCCCGTTCCCCAACCCGCTGTACGGGCAGCAGCGCAACCCCAGCCGCCTGCTGTTCCCGCACGAGCACAACCGCTACCAACCCTCGGGCAGCGAGCCGGGCGCGGACGTGTACCCGTTCGTGGTCACCACGTACCGGCTGACCGAGCACTTCACCGCCGGTGGCATGTCCCGCTGGAGCCCGTATCTGTCCGAGTTGCAACCGGAGGCGTTCTGCGAGGTGTCGCCGGAACTGGCTGCCGAGCGCGGCCTGGTCAACGGCGACTGGGCGACGATCGTCACCGCGCGCAACGCCATCGAGGTCCGGGTGCTGGTCACCGACCGGGTGGCGCCACTGCGGGTGGCCGAGCGGGTGGTGCACCAGATCGGGCTGCCGTATCACTGGGGCCCCAACGGGATCAGCACCGGGGACGCCGCGAACGAGCTGTCGTCGATCGTGCTGGACCCGAACGCGCACATCCAGGAGGTCAAGGCGTTCAGCGCGGACATCCGAGCCGGCCGACGCCCCCGCGGCCCGGACCTGCCGGCACTGGTCGAACGCTACCGGCGCCGTGCCGGCATCACCGAACACACAGGTACCCAACGGTAGGAGGCGGTCCATGTCGTCGAACCTGAGCGACCTGCTCTCCGGTGACGACCCACCCGGCGCCGGCGGCTATCCGGACCCCGCGCCGCGCTTCGGCTTCTTCACCGACACCAGCGTCTGCATCGGCTGCAAGGCATGCGAGGTGGCGTGCAAGGAGTGGAACCACGTGCCCGACGACGGGCTGGACTTCACCGGCATGTCCTATGACAACACCGGCGGCCTCGGCGCGGACACCTGGCGACACGTGGCGTTCATCGAGCAGCGCAAGCCACTGGGCGACCAGCGCGCCAACGCGGGCGTCGTCGATCTGGGGCTGCCGTCGTTCACCAAACCGGGCCAGGCCGAGGATGCCGAGCGCGGTGAGTTCCGGTGGCTGATGTCCAGCGACGTCTGCAAGCACTGCACACACGCCGCCTGCCTGGACGTCTGCCCGACCGGCGCGCTGTTCCGCACCGAGTTCGGCACCGTTGTGGTGCAGGAGGACGTGTGCAACGGCTGCGGCTACTGCGTGCCGGCCTGCCCGTACGGCGTGATCGACCAGCGCAAGGACGACGGCCGGGTGTGGAAGTGCACCCTGTGCTACGACCGGGTCGGCGAAGGCATGACACCGGCCTGCGCGCAGGCGTGCCCGACCGAGTCGATCCAGTTCGGCGACCTCGACGAGTTGCGCGAGCGCGCCGACCAACGGCTGGCTCAGTTGCACGAGCGCGGCATCACCGACGCGCGCCTCTACGGCCGTGACGAGGACGACGGGGTGGGTGGCGCGGGCGCGTTCTTCCTGCTCCTGGACGAACCCGAGGTCTACGGCCTGCCGCCGGACCCGGTGGTCACCACGCGCGACCTGCCCTCGATGTGGCGGCACGCCGGCGCGGCCGCGCTGACCCTGGTGGCCGGCCTCGCGATCGGCTTCCTGGGCGGGAGGGGACGATGAGCGACACCGACGTACGCCACGACGACACCGCCCCACCCGGCCGCGATGCCGTCACCGGCGGCCGCAACGGCACCGGCGGCCGCAGGCGGCGACGGGGCCGCGGCGAGCAGCCGATGGTGCCCGACGCGGAGTTCCGCTCGTACTACGGCCGACCGATCCTGCACAAACCGACGTGGGCGGCCGCCGACATCGCGGGCTACCTGGTCCTCGGCGGCCTGGCCGGCGCGTCCTCCGTGCTCGCGGCGGCCGCCGAACTCACCGACCGGCCGGCACTGGCCAGGACCGGCAAACTCGGCGCGGCGGTCGCGATCGGCGGATCGCTGTACGCCCTGATCCACGACCTCGGGCGCCCGGCCCGGTTCGTCAACATGCTGCGCGTGGTCAAGCCCAGCTCACCGATGAACGTCGGCTCGTGGCTCCTGGCCGGCTACGGCCCGCAGGTCGCGGTGGCCGCGGCCACCGCGGTCTCCGGTCGACTGCCCCGACTGGGCCGCGTCGCCACGCTCGGCGCGGGCCTCACCGGCCCCGCCGTGGCCGCCTACACCGGCGTCCTGATCGCGGACACGGCCGTGCCGGTCTGGCACGACGCCTATCGCGAACTGCCGTTCCTGTTCGTCGGATCGGCCGCGGGAGCCGCAGGTGGGCTGGGCCTGATCGGCACTCCGCTGTCACAGGCCGCACCGGCCCGCCGGGCCGTGCTGTTCGGCGCCGCGCTGGACATCGTGGCCACGAAACGCATGCACGATCGACTCGGCATGGTCGCCGAACCGCTGCACACCGGCACCTCCGGTCGCCTGCTACGGGCCGCGCAGGCGTTGACGGTCACCGGCGCGGTCGTCGGCGGCCTGCTCGGCGGGCGGTCGCGTGTGGCCGCCGTGGTGGGTGGCCTGGCGGCACTGGCCGGCTCGGCGTGCACCCGGTTCGGGATCTTCCAGGCCGGCATCACGTCGGCGGAAGACCCGAAGTACACCGTGGTGCCGCAGCGTGCCCGCCTCGACGAGCCGGCGCGGTGACCGAGCCGGTCGGCTACGTGTTGGCGAGTTGCGGGATCACACCGCCGGCCAGCACCGTCTCGACCTGTCGTGGTGACAACCGGTGGGTGCACCGGTATTCCGCGTCGTGTGTCCCGTTGCGCACGGCGATGTCCTTGCCGTCCGACAACTGCCGGCGGATGTCGTCGAGGACAAGGACGTCGCCGGCCTCGACACGGTCGTAGTCGGCCGGATCGGCGAACTCGATGGCGACGATGCCGAAGTTGGCCAGGTTCTGCCAGTGGATCCGCGCGAACGACTTGGCCAGCACCACCCGCAGGCCCAGGAACCTCGGCGTGATCGCCGCGTGCTCGCGCGATGATCCCTGCCCGTAGTTCTCGCCCGCCACGATCACGTGCGTACCACCGTCCACACCGGCCGCCCGTGCCGGATACTCCGCGTCGACCGGTGTGAAGGTGAACTCGGCCAGTTTCGGGATGTTGGATCGGTAGGGTAGCGCCCTGGCGCCCGCGGGCGAGATCTCGTCGGTCGAGACGTCGTCGCCCAGTTTCAGCAGCACCGGCCCGGACACCGTGTCCGGCAGGGGATCCAGGTCCGGCAACGACGCGATGTTGGCGCCCTTGACCAGCTCCACCGACGCCGCCTCTTCGGCGGAGAGCGGCGCGACGAGCATGTCGGTGTTCACCGACGACCGTTCCGGCGCCGCGGTGATCTCGGCATCCGGTGTCATGTCACGCGGATCGGTGATCTGCCCCGTCAGCGCCGACGCGGCCGCGGTCTCCGGCGAGCACAGCCAGACCGAGTCCTCCCGTGTGCCCGAGCGGCCTGGGAAGTTCCGCGGGAACGTGCGCAGCGAGTTGCGGCCGGACGCCGGTGCCTGGCCCATGCCGATGCACCCCAGACATCCGGCCTGGTGGATCCGTGCCCCCGAGGAGATCAGGTCGAATGTGACGCCTGTCCTGGTCAGGTCGGCGAAGATCTGCCGGGAGCTCGGGTTGACGTCGAAGCTCACCGCGTCGCTGGTCTGCCGGCCACGCACGATCGCCGCAGCCACGGCATAGTCGCGGAACCCAGGGTTGGCCGACGACCCGATCACGACCTGGCTGACCGGCTCGCCGGCCACCTCGCGCACCGGCACGACGTTGCCCGGCGACGAGGGCCGCGCGATCAGGGGCTCGACGGTGTCGAGATCGATCTCCTCCGTGACGTCATAGGCGGCGTCCGGGTCGGCCCGCACGTCGCGGAACTGGTGTTCTCGGCCCTCGGCCCGCAGGAACTGGCGCACCGCGTCGTCGGCGGGGAACACCGTGGTCGTCGCGCCGAGTTCGGCGCCCATGTTCGCGATCACGTGCCGGTCCATCGCGGTCAGCGACGCCAGCCCGGAGCCGTGGTACTCGATGATCCGGTGCAGTCCACCCTGGACACCGTGGCGACGCAACAGCTCCAGGATCACGTCCTTTGCCGACACCCACGGCCGCAACGTTCCGGTCAGTCGCACACCCCAGATCTCGGGCATCCGCAACCACAACGGCTGCCCGGCGATCGCCAGGGCGACCTCCAATCCGCCGACACCGATGCCGAGCATGCCCAACGAGCCCGCAGCGCACGTGTGCGAGTCGGAGCCGACCAACGTGGCGCCGGGAACCCCGAACCGCTGCATGTGCGTCGGATGCGAGACCCCGTTGCCCGGTTTGGAGAACCAGATGCCGTAGCGCCGGCACGCACTGCGCAGGAACTCGTGGTCCTCGGCGTTGCGCTCGTCGGCCTGCACCAGGTTGTGGTCCACGTACTGCACGCTGACCTGGGCCCGCGTCCGGCGCACGCCGAGCGCCTCCAGTTCCTGCATGACCAGCGTGCCGGTGGCGTCCTGGGTCAGTGTCTGGTCGATGCGCAGCGCGATGTCCTCGCCCGCGACCATCTCGCCGTCGACCAGATGCTCGGCGATCAACCGCTGTGCGACGTTCTGTGCCACCGCGACTCCTTCATCGGTCCCTCGACGAGGCGGGTGGTCAGGCGGCTTCGTGCCGCAACTGGTCGCCGCCGATCTCACGCTCGATCTGTTCCAGCGAACGATCCTTGGTCTCCGGCACGCGGACGGCGAAGAACGCGACCGCGAGCACGCCGAGTCCGGCGTAGATCCAGAACGTCACCGGCCGGCCGACGGCGCCGATCAGTTGCAGGAAGAAGTACGACACCAGGAAGTTGGCCACCCAGTTGGCCGCGGTGCAGAACGCCATCGCCTTGCTGCGCAACGACAGCGGGAAGATCTCCGAGATCATCAGCCAGAACACCGGACCCAGCCCGACCGCGAACGACGCGATGAACAGCACCAACGCGGCCAACGCCAGCCACGGCGCGTGCAGTTGGAGTGCCGGCAGTGCGAAGAACAGTCCCAACAGGACCAGCGCGACGCACAGGCCGACGGTGCCGACCAACAGCAGCACCCGCCGGCCGATGCGATCCAGC
>DATBDL010000257.1:0-26278 GCA_036269975.1 Pseudonocardiaceae bacterium
GCAGGCCGGTGACCTGACACCGAACGGTATGCAACGGTTGTTGGGCTACTACCGCTGGGACGCTGATCTGGTGCGGGACGATCTGCGGGCCTATGTGCTGGACAGCCTGCGTGATCCCAGCGGTGTCGTGGTGGCCGATGAGACGGGATTTCTGAAGAAGGGCACCAAATCCGCTGGTGTGCAACGGCAGTACTCCGGCACCGCTGGTCGGATCGAGAACTGTCAGCTGGGTGTGTTCCTGACCTACGTCTCGGTCAAGGGGCGGGCGTTGTTCGACCGGGAACTCTACCTGCCGCAGACGTCGTGGTGCGCTGATCGGGAACGCTGTACCGAAGCCGGGATCGGCGAGGACGTCGAGTTCGCGACCAAACCCAAGCTGGCCGAGCGGATGCTGCAACGGCTGCTGGACTGCGGTGCCGAGGTGGGCTGGTTCACCGCTGATGAAGCCTACGGCGACAACCCCGGCCTGCGGGCCTGGCTGGAGGACCGTGACCTGGATTACGTGATGGCGGTGTCCTGCGACAGCAGGTTCACCACCTCGACCGGGCCGCGGCGGGCGGATGAACTGGCCGCGGGCACGCCCCGCACCGGCTGGCAGCGCCTCTCAACTGGACCAGGAAGCAAGGGCCACCGCCTGTATGACTGGCTGGTGCTCGATCCGGGTGCGGACGAGCATGTGTTGCTGGTGCGCCGCTCGATCAGCAAGCCGACCGAGTTGGCCTACTACATCTGCCACACCAGTCACCCGGTGGTGGTCGCTGAACTCGTGCGGGTGGCGGGGTCTCGTTGGGGTGTCGAGGAAACATTCCAGTTCGCCAAGAACGAGACAGGGTTGGATCACTACCAGGTCCGTACCTACACCGCTTGGTATCGCCACATCACCTTGTCCATGCTCGCGGCCGCGTTCCTCGCTGCCACCGCCCGCGTTGAACGCGAACGGGATCAAAAAGGGGCAGTCGTGGGCGAGTTCAACAGCTGATCGCGTTGTCCTGCAACGAGATCAGGCGACTCTGGGCGATTCTGACCAGACCGGTCCACCCCCAAGCTCACACATTCCACTGGTCCCAGTGGCGACGTCGCCATCAAACTGCGGCTCGCCATAGCCACTACCAGCGACAACACCAACTACATCTCACATAGCGACTGTAGTACTAGTTCGACGATTTCCCTGTCCACTATCGGACTTTGGCTGGCCGGGTCCAGCAGTGCCACCGATGCGTCCACCGGTGCGCCGTTGTGATCGTCGTCGATCAGTCGTAGCCGTGCGGTCCCCGCCAACGGGTTCGGGGCCGACCGCGCCGTTGCGCTCGCGGTTGCCTCTGGGTCACCGTCGACGTTGCCTGTGGCCGCGTTCGGGCCGAAGAAGCAGTCCGCGTCGAACTTTCCGGTTGTCGCCGACCCTGCCACCACCACCTGGCTGACGTCCACCACCTTCGTCTGGCCGGGCGCCAGGGTCACGCCTGGGTTCCTGAGCGCCTGCCGGTCTTTGCCGATACCGGTTACGTCGTGCCCGGACCGTGACGGGTTGCAGGACGGCTGGATGTTGCCGATCGGGCTGGAACTGGTATTGGACAACGTGATCTTCAGGTGCGACAGCTCACCTACGTGGTAGCTGGGCTGGTCGAACTTTGCCGTTGCCTTCAGAACCGACGACAGCGGTGCCATCGGATACTGCTCGTTGGTCTGGCCCGGCGCACCGTCCACCGTGACGATCCCGTTGACTGCCGGCGAGCGGACCGCCAGCCCGTACGGCGTATCGGTGATCTTCTCCGCGTACTTTCCGCCCGGAAGGTTTGCGAATTCGAAGTTTCCGGCCGAATCGGTCGTCGCCGTGACGGTGTCCGTTGTCTGGTACGGAAAACCGTTGAACGGGCCGGTCAGGGTGATCTTGACGCCGGGTACGCCGGGCGTTGCCTTGCCGATGTTGATTACGGTGACGGCCAGCTTGATGACATCGCTGGACCGATAGGACGGCTTGTCGAACGACTCGCAGATCTCCATGGGCTGATCGGTGGCCGGTGCGCCGGCTGTGGGTTGCTCGGTGGCACACGCTGACGCGGTGCTGACGGCGGCCGTGCCGACCGACGGCACGCCCACTGCCAGTACGAGACCACTGATGGCGGCGGCGACGGCCAGTGCGCCGAACCGGCGTAGGTGGATCTGCGACAAGGAACACCCCGGAGGAGTTCGAGTCCGTGCGGGCAATGTGCTTCAGGCGCAGGAACAGGCTGGTGAGACGGGCGGCAATGTATCCATCCATGCCGGTGCCCATCCAAATCCCGTTCCGGCCATCGGAAAGGAGCCAGCGCACCCGGACACACGTGTCCACTGCGGACTGGTGGGGGATCGCGCGGGGTCGGGGGTGTTGCCATCTGTCTTGGCTTGTTCTATAACCTATAGAACAAACGGGGAGGCTTCATGATCCTCAACGTCGATCTGGAGAGCGACGTGCCGATCTACCAGCAGTTACGTGACCGGATCGTGGAGGCGATCGCCGACGGCGTGCTGACCCATGGCAGCCCGTTGCCGGCCACCCGGACGCTCGCCGCTGACTTCGGGATCAACTTCCACACCGTGAACAAAGCCTACGACCTCCTGCGCCAGCAGGGCCTGATCCGGCTCAACCGCAAGACCGGCGCGGTGGTGACCCCGGCCGTCGCGGATCCTCCGTTCCGTGCCGAATGGACCGCTAGGGCACGGACCCTGCTGGCCGAGGCGGTTGCCAAAGGGTTGTCGGCCGGCGACATTCTCGCGACCTGTCGGTCCGTGCTCGATTCGTTCGGTACCACTTCGCCAGAGGACACGCCATGACCTTCGCCATCGTCCTGAGTTCCGGGTTGTCAGCACTGGTGCTCGTACTCGCCATGGTGCTGCCCTCGATCTCCAGTCCTACCGTGCCCTTCGGCGTTCGGGTACCCGACCAGCGTGCCGACGATCCGACAGTGGTCCGGCAGACCCGCGTCTACCGATGGCGCGTCCTCGTCAGCGGGATCGCGGCCGCCGGGGTCGGCGTCGTCATCTACGGCGTAACCGGCGAAACGCTGCTGCTGCCGTTGTCGGTGCTGGTGGTCGTCGGCGTGTGGTACGGCTGCTTCTGGCTGGCCAACCACGAGATCCGGACCGCCAAGGCGGCCGGGGGCTGGTACGAGGGCGTGCGCCAGGGCATCGCGGTGGACACCGGGCTGCGAACCGATCCACCACGGTTTCCCTGGTTGTGGCTGGCGCCCGCGCTCATCGTCACGATCGCCACGGTGGTGATCGGCGTGCTCAGATACCCGTCGATGCCCGCGACGCTCGTGGTGCACTACGACGCGAACGGCGTGCCCAACCGGGTGGCGGCGAAGTCGGTCGGCGCCGCGTTCTCGCTGGTGTTCGTGCAGATCGGGGTGACCGCGCTGCTCGTGGGCATCGCGGCGGCCATCTTCTTCCGTAGCCGGCCCGATATCGACCCGGCGCGTCCGGTCGGCTCGGCGCGCTGGCACCGCCGGTACATGTCCCTGGGCGCCAAGGCGTTGCTCGGGCTGGTCGCGCTGATCGACGTGGGGATGCTGGGGTCATCGTTGCTGATGTGGACCGGGACGGTCACGTCGTGGGCGCCGTGGGTGGTCGTGATCCCGATCCTGGTCGGTGTCGTGGTGGCCATCGTGGTCCTGGCCAGGAACAACCGCGAGCGCGACGATGGCGACGAGGGCACCGGCCTGACCCACCGGGACGACGACAAGTACTGGCGGGGTGGCATATTCTACGTCAACCGCGAGGACCACGCGCTGCTGGTGGCGCGTCGGTTCGGTCTGGGATGGACGCTCAATTTCGGCAATCCCAGGATAGTGATGATCCTGGCCGGCGTGGTCGCGCTGATCGGCCTGGTGATCAGCCTACGTTTCAGCGGCTGATCCTACCGCGCTCCTCGCCTGCTTCGGCGAGGAAGTCGATGATCGCCTGTTGCTCGATCTTGGCCGCTTCGGAGCCCGAGCCGCCTCGGCCGGTTGTCCAGCGGGCGAGGTCGGCTGGTGTCGAGCCGTGGTCGTTCGTTGCGTTCGGGTTCGCGCCGGCGTGCAGGAGGGTTTCCACCGCTGCGGCGCAGCGGTTTCGCACGGCTCGGTGTAGCGGTGTGACCCCGCCGACGGCGGTGGCGTTCGGATCGGCGCCCGCTTCGATCAGGTACTCGATGACCGCCCGTTGGCGGGTCGGGTTCCAGTGCGTCGAGTCGGGTCCGCCGATTACCGCCGCGTGTAAGGGTTCCGCGCCTCTGCGATTGCGGGCGCCGAGGTCGGCGCAGCGCGCCACCAGGTCTCTCGCGGTCTCGACGTCGTAGGCGAACGCCGCCGCGTGCAGCGCCGTGTCGCCTTCGTACGTCTGGGCCTGGCACTCGGCGACGAAGAACTCGTCGCCGCGTGCCAGGCGTGCCGTCGCCAACAGCGGCGCGGCGTTCAGCGATGCGCTGACCACCGCGCGATCGCCCGCCGCGATGGCCACGAACAAGGTGGCTAGGTCCGCGGTCTTGGCCATGGGGCACGCTACCTCGCCCCGGTGACAGTCGGCGCATGCTGTCGTGTCCTGCCCAGGCCGCGGCACCCGCCTGATGGCACGGCTACAGTTACCCCACTTTTGGAACACGGCGGTGGATTCGGTGGTGCGGGTTGTCCAGAACGGCCATGTCGGTAGCGACGCTTTTCCCATCCGCCGCCGGTCCAGATCCGGCGAACGACTCGATACCCGGCCGGTCTCGATTGTGGTGGTTGGGGTACCTGGTCGGGTTCGCCGCCGCCTTGGGTTATCTGCTCTTCATTCCGGCCGGCCGTTCGCATCTCACACACGTGTGGGCCGAGGACGGCGCTCGGTTCCTGGTGGACGCACTGGCCCAGCCGATGAGCACGAACCTGGTCACGCCCTATGCCGGCTACCTGCATCTCGTGCCTCGGCTGTCCGCCCAACTGATCGCACTGCTGCCGTTGCCCTTGGCGTCGGTCGGTCTCGCGATTGTGGCCGCGACCTTGCGCGCGGGCATTGCGGTGCTCGTCTTCGCCGCTTCTGGTGGCCACATCCGGACCGCCTGGATCAGGCTTGGGCTGGCGTCGGCCGTTGTACTGCTACCGGCCGGTAATGCCGAGACGTTGGACAATCTGGCCAATCTGCACTGGTTCTTGTTGTTCGGGGCATTCTGGGCGTTGTTGTGGCGGCCGGCACACCGATGGCAGAACGTGCTGACCGCGCTGGTGCTGTTCCTGGCGGCGGCCAGCAGCCCTCTGGTGCTCGGCCTGGCGCCGCTCGCTGCCGCGCGAGTGCCGTTGCCGAGATGGCGGGATCGACTGCCCACCATCGGGTTCGGTGTCGGTGCCGCCGCCCAGGTCACCGCGCTGCTCGGCGCGGCTCGACTGGCCTACTCCGCGCAGCCCTTCGATCCTCGGCAGGGTGCGTTGGCCGGGCTGATGCGGGTGCCGCTCATGATGTTCAGTGGTCCCGATCCGGTGCCGTGGCTGTATCAGCGGTTCGGTTACGCACCAGCGTTGGTGGCGTTGGCCGTGACACTGGCGCTGGTCGGGATCGCTGTGGCGCGGGGGCGTCCGGTTGGGCGGTTCCTCGGGCTGGCCGGTCTGGTGGCGGCCGCGTCGTTGACGGCCGTCGAGTTGATCGTCAACTGGTCGCCGGTCCTGGAGGTGGACGAGCCGGGGGTGGTCGTGGCGGGACAGCGGTACAGCATCGCGCCATGCCTGTTCCTGCTCACCGCGGTGGCCGCCGGTCTTGATGCGCTGCCGGACCGTGGTTATCCGCAAGCGGCCGTCCGACTCGCGGTGCCGGCGGTGATCGGGGTGGCCATCGCGTGGCAACTGCAACTCGGTTCCGGGCAGTTGACCGGGCCGTCCTGGCGCACGGCGGTGAGTGACGCGACACGCCAGTGCGCCGATGGACGGCCCACGGCGACGATCGTGCACAACCCGCCTGGCTGGTTCTTCGGGCTGGCGTGCACCACGCTGCTGACGCCGAAATGATCGTGGGTGTGGCGCGCGTCACGTGACCGGCCTGTCACGGGGACCGGGTCGTCGGTGTCTGGTGTTCGTCACTGCGACGTCACTAGTGAGGACGACATGATGGAAACCCGATTCAACCTGTTCGAAAACGACATCGCCGCCAAGTTCGCCAAGCGGTTCGCCAACACCAGCATGGTGATCGGTCAGTCGTCGCTGCCGAAGTCCACTCAGGAGCTGGTGTCGTTGCGCGCCAGCCAGATCAACGGCTGCGGTTGGTGCATCGACCTGCACACCAAGGAAGCGGCGGCCGCCGGTGAGACATCGGTCCGGCTCAATCTGGTCGCCGCATGGCGCGAGTCCACTGTGTTCACCGAGGCCGAGCGGGCCGCGTTGGCGCTCGCCGAGGAGGGCACCCGGCTTGCCGACGCCTGCCATGGCGTGTCCGACGAGACGTGGGACCAGGTGCGCAAACACTACGACGACGACCAGGTCGCCGCGTTGGTCTGCCTGGTTGCCCTGATCAACGCGGCCAACCGGCTCGCCGTGATCGTGCACCAGCGGGGCGGCTCCTACGAGGCCGGCATGCTCGCCGCCGCGCTGGACTGATCGATGTGGGTCAGGCGCACGGCTCCGCCACGTAACTTTCAGGTGGCCGATGCGGCGATGCAATCGACGGACAAGGCGACTTTGCAGGCGTTGCGGATGAACGGGACCTGTCCCTGGTAACGACGCGTTCGTCTCGACGCGCTGGCACTGGCACGATTCGGAAAGGAGTACTCGACGCGCATCGAGGCACCAGGAAAGGAAACCCGTGCGAGCTATGAGCACACGATCACGCTGGTGGACGGCGATCGTCGCACTGGCGATCGGCGGTGCGCTGACACAGGCGCCCATCGCGCACGCTGCCACCACCATCTGTAGCCAGTTCGGCGAAGCACACGTCGACGGCGGCCGCTACATCGTGAACAACAACGAGTGGAACGACACCATCTCGCAGTGCGTCAGCGTCGGCAACGACGGCTTCTCGGTCACGACGGGCAACCACAACAAGCCGACCAACGGCGCGCCGTCCGGCTATCCGTCGATCTACGCCGGCTGCCACTACGGCAACTGCAGTTCGAACAGCGGCCTGCCGCTGCGGGTGAGTTCCTTCGGCAACACCCGGTCGTCCGTCAACTTCAACACGGCCGCCGGGCAGTGGGACTCGGCCTACGACATCTGGTTCGACACGCAGGCGAACCCGAGCGGCCAGAACAACGGCGAAGAGCTGATGATCTGGGCCAACCACGCCGGCGCGCCGCAGCCGGCCGGCCGGCAGGTCGCCACCACGAGCATCGAGGGCGCGACGTGGGCGGTCTGGGAAGGCAGGGCGACCAACGGCGGCATTGGCTGGAACGTCGTCTCCTACGTCCGGCAGCCCGCCACCAACTCGATCTCGGTGACACTGCGGGACTTCACCAACGACTCGGTGTCCCGCGGCTTCATGTCCACCGCGTGGTTCCTCACCAGCGTCCAGTTCGGCTTCGAGCCGTGGCAGGGCGGGCCTGGGCTGGGTGTCAACTCGTTCTCGTTCAACGCGAGTTGACGATCGGAGCTCTCGGCAGAGCGGGGAGTGGGTAACCCCGCTGGGCGCCTGTCGAGCGATCGGTCCCGGAGCGTGCGGCTTCCGGGACCGATCATCCGTCTGATATGGACAGTCAGGTCAGGTGAGGGATCTGGCGGAGCGGCCGTTCGTCGCCGGGCGGGTGGTGCGGTCGGGTGCTACCAGGCTCTGCGCGGCGACCGCGGCGCCACCCCGTGCCCACTCCTCGAAATCCAGCGGGCGCACGATCAGCTCGCAGTCGGCGGCGGCTCCGAATGCCTGCGCTACGAAGGACGTCCTGATCTGGTCGGCGAACAGGTCGTAGGAGGCGACGCCCTCCCCGGAGATGATGATCCGTTCCGGGCCGACCAGGTTCGCGACCGACGCGATCGCGAGACCCAACGCGTGGCCGGCGCGGGTGAACACGGTGCGCACCGCCGGGTCGCCGTTGCGGGCCAGCCGGACGGCCTCGTCCATGGTCAGCCGGTGGTTGCCGGTCGCCTGCCTCGCCTGTTCGACGATGGCCTGGGTGGACGCAACGGCCTCGACGCAGCCGGTGTTGCCGCAGGTGCAGGTGCGGTCCACCCCACCGACGGGCAGGTGCCCGACCTCGCCGGCCACCCCGTGCGCGCCGGACACCACGTGGCCGTCCAGCGAGATCCCGCAGCCGATCCCGGTGCCGACGGTGACCAGCGCGAACGACGAGATGCCCGCGCCCGCCCCGAACCACTGCTCGGCGACGGTCAGCGCACGTACGTCGTTCTCGATCAGCGTCGGCATGCCGGTCGCCGTGGCCACCAGATGGGCGAGGGGAACGCCGTGCCAGTCCAGGAACGGCGAGTAGTGCACGATGCCGGTGTTGCGGTCGACGTCGCCGGAGATCGTCACGCCGAGGCCGTGCACCTCGGCGACCTCCCGTTCCTGCGGGGCGCTGACGAGGCCACGCACCAGCCGGGCGATCGCCAGCACGACGCTGCCGACGTCGCGGGAGCCCAACGTGGCCCGTTTCGCGGCGATCGGTTTCGCGGTGAGGTCGGTCAGGACCCCGATCAGCTCGTCGGCGGTGACCTTCACGCCGAGGAAGCTCGCTCGTTCCGGGCGGATCGCGACCAGGGTCGCCGGCCGGCCGGTCAGCCGGTCGCCCGCCGGCCGGCCGAGTTCGACGATCCAGCCGTCGTCCAGCAGCGGGGTGGCGGCCTTGGTCACCGCGCCGGAGGACAGGCCGGTCCGCCGGCCGACCTCGGCCCTGGTGAGTGGACCGTGCGCGAGCATGGTCTGGAACACCAGCGTGGCCGCTGGGGCCTGGTTGGGGAGCTCCACTCACCGATTATAGCTTCCGTTGGACGGTAAATCGGCCTGCGTTGTGCCCGATATGTCACCGTTCGGTGCGTCTATCCTCCGATGTTTATGTTGACTGCGGAAGAAAATGGCGGCTAGAGTGCCCCTACTCGATCGAGACGAGCGGCACAACCGACACCGTCCAACACGTCGACAGATATGAGACGTCGAGCGCCGCCGTCGGGTGTCGGTCCCGTCGGTGCCCCGCGTGGGTCCATCCCATGCCCGCGTTCGGCTTCAGCCGTCATTTGGTCAGCAACGGTGCGACTGAGATGGAGTGGTCATGGCAGGTCATTCGGCGTTATCGGTGCGCTCGGCGCGCATGGTGCGCCTTCTCGTGGTGCTATCCCTGCTGGCGGCATCCCTGCTGACAGCGGTCTTCGTTCGATCCGCATCGGTGGCCGCCGCCGCGACCGACGCGCCGGCCGGCAGACAACCGATCACCGCCGCGACGCCCTACCTGGGTTGGAGCAGTTGGAGTCTCGAGTCGACGAACTACCCCGGCGTGAATCCCACCGGCGGGGCGAGTTACCTGACCGAGGCGCACGTGCTCGCCAACGCGGACGTCGAAGCGGCCCAGCTCAAGTCGCACGGCTACAACTACGTCAACATCGACGCCGGCTGGCTCGGTTCGTTCGACACGTACGGCCGGCCGATGCCCAATCCCACCACGTTCCCGGACGGCATCGCCCACATCGCCGACTACGTGCACAACAAGGGCCTCAAACTCGGCATCTACCTCGCGGTCGGCCTCGATCCCAAGGCGTACAACGGTGGCACGACGCCGATCTTCGGCACCACCAACTGCCACACCAGCGATCTGGTCTACCCGGACCAGCGGCTGACCAACGGCTGGAACAGCGCCTACCAGATCAACTACGCCAGCCCGTGCTCGCAGGCATACGCCAACTCGATCGCCGACGAGTTCGCGTCCTGGCACGTCGACTACCTGAAGATGGACGGCGTCGGCCCCGGCTCCTCCCAGAACGGTCCCACGCACGACAACACCGGTGACGTGAAGGCATGGTCCGCGGCGCTCAAGCAGAGCGGCCGGCAGATCCAGTACTACCTGTCCTGGTCGTTGAGCCACACCGATGCGAGCACCTGGAAGCAGTACAGCAACGGCTGGCGCATCGACACCGACGTCGAGTGCTACTGCAACACCCTGGTCACCTGGAACAACTCGGTGAAGGAACGCTGGAACGACGTCGTGCAGTGGATTCCGGACGCCGGCCCCGGCCACTGGAACAACCTCGACTCGCTGGACGTCGGCAACGGCGCCATGGACGGCATCACCGACACCGAGCGCCAGAGCTACATGACGCTGTGGGCGATCGAGGCCGCGCCGCTCTACATCGGTGACGATCTGACCAAACTGGACTCCTACGGGCTCTCGCTGCTGACCAACGACGAGGTCATCGCCGTCGACCAGGCGGGCATCCCGGCCAAGCCGGTCGACCAGAACGCCGACCAGCAGACCTGGTACGCCAAGAATCCGGACGGCAGCTACACCGTGGCGCTGTTCAACCTCGGCGCCCAGCAGGCCACCGTCACCGCGAACTGGAGCGACCTGGGCATCAGCGGTTCGGCATCGGCGCGTGACCTGTGGTCGCACAGCAACCTCGGCGACTACGGCGGCGGTTTCAGCGCCACGCTGGCATCGCACGGTTCGCGACTGCTGCACGTCACGCCGGACGCCGCCGGCAACGGCCCGTCGATGCCGTCCGGTCTGCGCGGAACGGCGTCCACCGCCAGCAGTGTCTCGCTGGCCTGGGACTCCTCCGTGGCCCCCGGCTCTTCGGTGACCGGCTACGACGTGTACGCCGGTACGACCAGGGTCGCGTCGGTCGCGGGCACTTCGGCCACGGTCTCCGGTCTCAGGCCGTCCACCGGCTACGACTTCACGGTCGTCGCGGACGGCAGGGGCAACAAGCGCTCCGCGCACAGTTCGGCGGCGTCGATCACCACGCCGGGCGCCGCCGGGCCGACCACCTACGAGGCGGAGGCCGCTGGTAACTCCATCGTCGGTGGTGCCGGCGTCGCTGGCTGCGGCGGCTGTTCGGGCGGGTCGAAGGTCGGCGACCTCGGTGGCAGCGGCACGCTGACCATGAACGACATCAACGTGGCCGTCGCCGGCACCTACCTGATGCGACTGGCCTATGTGGACGGTGATTCGAGTCGGACCGCGGTGATCACGGTCAACGGGAAGTCCGTCCAGCTCCCGCTGGCCGGTACCAACGACAACAACTGGGACGTCGCGCAGACGGTCACCGTGCCGGTGCGGTTGAACACCGGCGCGAACTCCATCGAGTTCGGCAACCCGACGGACTACGTGTCCGACATCGACAAGATCAGCGTGTAGCAAGAGGTTTCGAAGGAGGATTGCAGTGGCGACGATCCCGGCCGAGGGTTCGACGATGCCGGCGAAGCTCCCCGCCGTCGAGGCGGGCCTGGCCGGGACGTCGCCCCCCGCGAAGACTCCACGGCGGCGCAAGGCACCGGCCGGCGGTTCCCGGCTGGCCCGCCGGGGCAACACCACCATCGCCTGGCTGTTCATCACACCCGCCATCGTGGGTTTCCTGGTTTTCTACGCGTATCCGACGATGCGCGGGATCTACCTCAGTTTCACCGAGTTCCACGTCCTCAGCCCGCCGAAATGGATCGGCGTCGCCAACTTCCAGGAACTGTTCCACGACAGCGTCTTCTGGCACTCGTTGCTGGTCACGACCTACTTCGTGGTGCTGTCCGTGGTGTTCGGCCTGATCTTCTCGTTGGTCACCGCTGTCGTCCTGCACCGACTGACGGCGTCGACGGTGCTGCGCGGGCTCGTGCTGCTGCCGTTCCTGATCTCCGGGGTGGTGGCCGCGATGACCTGGTCCTGGATGCTCGACTCGCAGCTCGGCATCGTGAACATCCTCATCACCAAGCTGTTCGGCGGGCAGGGGATCGAGTTCCTCGGCTCGGGCAACTGGGCCGTTCCGTCGCTGGCGATGATCAACGTGTGGAAATGGATGGGCTATTTCGCCATCCTCATCTTCGCGGGTCTGCAGACCATCCCGCTGGACGTGTACGAGGCCGGCCGGCTCGACGGCGCCAGCGAGGTGCAGATGTTCCGCCGGCTGACCATGCCGCTGCTGCGCCCGGTGCTGGTGATGGTGGTGATCCTGAACATCATCGGTTCGTTCCAGGTGTTCGACATCGTGTCGGTCACCACGGAGGGCGGGCCGGCCAACGCGTCCAACGTGTTGCAGATGTACATCTACAACAAGGCTTTCCAGCAGTTCGACTTCGGTTACGCGGCGACGATGTCGCTGGCGCTGTTCGTGCTGCTGATCGCGGTCACCTTCATGCAGTTGCGCCTTGGCCGCGCCAACGAGTCGGATACAAATTAACCCCAGCACCAATTAACCCCAGCACCAACTAACCCCAGCACCAACTAGGCAGCGGAGGGAGGCAGCCATGTCGGTTGTCACAGCCAGAGTTCCGAGTACGCCGCGCCCCGCGGTGCGGCGCGGCCGGGTCCCGGTCGGCCGGTCGGTGGCGTGGCTGTACCTGATCGTGGTCCTGTTCATCACGATCTTTCCGTTCTACTGGATTCTGCGCACCGCGCTGTCCAACAACTTCAAGTTGTCCACCGACCCGTCGTCCATCCTGCCGGTCGGTTTCAGCTTCGGCGGGTTCGAGCGCGCGCTCGGCCTCCTCTCCGGTGCGCAGGCCGTCGCCCAGGGCGGTTCCGGCGCCTCCGTCGACATGGCGTTGTTCCTGCGCAACTCGGTGATCTACGCGACCGTGCTGACCACGTGCGTCGTGCTCTGTTCCGCCATGGCCGCCTATGCCTTCGCCCGCCTCCAGTGGCGTGGCCGCAACGTGGTCTTCGGCATTCTGCTGTGCGCGCTGATGGTGCCCACCGTGCTCACCCTGCTGCCGAACTTCGTGCTCATCAAGGATCTCGGGCTGACCGACACGTTCACCGGCATGATCCTGCCCGGCGCGTTCTTCTCCGCGTTCAACATCTTCTTCCTCCGCCAGTTCATGCTCGGGCTGAGCCGGGAGATCGAGGAGGCCGCGCTGATGGACGGCGCCGGCCCGCTGAAGGTGTTCCTGCGGCTCACCCTGCCGATGACGACGGCGCCGATGGCCACGCTGGCGCTACTGACCTTCATCAACACCTGGAACGACTACTTCTGGCCGCTGCTGGTCACCAACGACGACAGCGTCCGGCCACTCACGCTCGGCCTCGCGGTCTTCAAACAGTCGTCGCCGCAGGCGTCCATCGACTGGTCCGGGCTGATGTCGGCGACGCTGGTCGCGGCATTCCCGATGCTGCTGCTGTTCATGTTCTTCGGCAAACGCATCATCAATTCGATCGGCTTCACCGGCATCAAGTGACACGCGTAGCGAACCAGGGAACGAGTTCATGGACGAACCCACCAGCACCGGCGACCTGATTCTCGCCTGGCCCCGGCCGGCCGAGAACTGGTGCGACGCGGCGCCGATCGGCAACGGCCGGCTCGGCGCGATGGTCTTCGGCGGTGCGCGGCGGGCCCGGTTGACCATCAACGACTCGACGGTCTGGTCGGGCACCCCGCACGGGCCGGCCGCCGCGCTGCGCGACGTGATCGCGTCGGGTGCCGGCCCGGAACGGCTGGCGCGGGTGCGCGATGCCGTCCTTGCCGAGGACTACCGGCCGGCCGAATCGCTGCTGATGTCCTTCGAAGGGCCCTACAGCCAGGAATTCCTGCCACTGGCCGACCTGTGGCTGTCGTTCGGCGGGGAGGCCGAATACCACGGTCGCACACTGAACCTGGACGACGGTGTCATCGAGGAGCGGTTCACCGTCACCGGACAGCACGTCGTCCGGCGGAGCTGGGCCAGCCGGCCGGCCGGCGCGATCTGC
This sequence comes from Pseudonocardiaceae bacterium, assembly GCA_036269975.1. Classification (GTDB taxonomy): domain Bacteria; phylum Actinomycetota; class Actinomycetes; order Mycobacteriales; family Pseudonocardiaceae; genus DATEPR01. The sequence continues at coordinate 13,787 of DATBDL010000257.1, forward strand.
GTCGCGGTATCGGTCGACGGAACCGTCTACACCAGACTGGAACTGTCATCTCCGTTGCACGTGGTCCGGCGGGTCATCGGTGCGAGCAGCCTCACGTTCGGCATCGAGATCCCGGTCGACGGCGCACCGCGCCACGAGCCACAGGTCGCGGAACCGCTGCGCTACGGCGGCGGCCGGGTCGACGGCTACGACGCGTTCGGCGCGCTGGCGGTGGCCATCGACACCGACGGCGAGATCTCCGTTTCCAGCACGGGTTTCACGATCAGCGGCATGTCCCGGCTGCTCGTCACCGTGAGCACGTCGACCGCTGGCGAGGATGCCTGGGCCACTCCGCCCGGCACGCCGCTGCCCCGCTCGGCGCCACGCGCGGAACACCTCGACCGCGCCACCGCCCGAGCCGCCACCGCACTGGCACAGGGTGCGGCGGAACTGCTGCTGGCGCACGACGCCGATCTGCGCGCCCTGCTGGCCACCACCAGCCTGACCGTCGGCGACCGGCGCGGTGGTCTCGTCGACGTGGCGACGGAAGTGTTGTCCGGCAAGGACGAGCAGCTCACCGCGACAGTGATCTTCCAGTTCGGCCGCTACCTGCTGGCATCGTCGTCCCGCCAGCACAGCGGACCGCCGGCGAACCTACAGGGGCTGTGGAACGCCGACCTGCGCCCGGCGTGGTCGTCGAACTACACGATCAACATCAACACCCAGATGAACTACTGGGGCGCCGAACCGGCCGGTCTGTCCGACTGCCACGGCCCGCTGTTCGACCTGCTGGACCGGCTCGCGGTCACCGGCGGTGCGGTCGCCGGCGAGCTCTACGGAGCACGCGGCTGGGTCACCCACCACAACACCGACATGTGGGGCTGGGCACTGCCGGTCGGCATGGGGCACGGCAACCCGTCCTGGGCGATCTGGATGATGGGCGGCGCGTGGCTCGTTCAGCACGTGTGGGACCACTACGAGTTCACCCAGGACACCGAATTCCTCGCCGAGCGGGCATGGCCGCTGCTGCGCGGCTGCTCGCTGTTCTGCCTGGACTGGCTGGTCGAGGGCAGGGACGGTTGGCTGGAGACCGTTCCGTCGACATCGCCGGAGAACCTGTTCATCTCCCGGCAGGGCACGTCCGAGTCGCTGACCTACTCCACGACGATGGACATCGCCCTGATCCGCGCCGTGTTCACGAACACGCTGTGCGCGGCGGAGATTCTCGGCAGGGGCGATCCGGTCTGCGCGGAGATCGCCATCGCACTGCCGAGGCTGCGGCCGCCGAGGATCAGCGCGGACGGCCGGCTCGCCGAATGGGTCGTCGACCACGTCGAACACGATCCGCTGCACCGGCACATGTCACCGATGGTCGCCCTCTATCCGCTCAACCAGATCGACGCCGAGGACACCCCCGAACTCGCGGCCGCCGCGCGCCGGCTGCTCGACCGGCGCGGGCCGGGCGCGATGGGCTGGTCGTGGAGTTGGAAGATCGCGCTACGCGCCCGGCTCGGCGACGGTGACACGGCGCGCGACCTGCTCGAAGAGGCGACCCGGCCGTTCGCCGGCGACCCGACTCTCGACGCGCCGGTCGACGGCTCGGAATGGGGCGGGCTGCTGCCGAACCTGTTCAGCACCCACCCGCCGTGCCAGCTCGACGGAAACTACGGCCTGATGGCCGGCATCGCGGAACTGCTGGCGCACAGCCACGGCGGCGTCGTGCGCGTCCTGCCGGCACTGCCGACCGCGTGGCCGACCGGCAGCGTGCGCGGGCTGCGCTGTCGCGGCGGTCTCGCCGTCGACATCGACTGGCACGACGGCGAACTCGCCGCCTTGACCGTGCTGCGCTTGGCGGGCCCCGCCGGGCGGCGGGTCACGATCGGCTGCCGGGACCGCAAGGTGACCACCAAGGTCGGCATCGGCGAGCGGGTCCACTTCGGACCGGGGCTGTCACCATGCTGACCGACCTGGACACTCCCGCCCTGTGGGCCTACCGGAGCGACTACTGCGCGCCGGCGGATTTCGACGAGTTCTGGCGCAAGACACTCGCCGAGGCCGCCGAGTACGACCTCGACCCGCGCATCGTCCCGGTCCAGACGAACCTGACCACCGTCGACGTCCACGACGTCACGTTCGCCGGTTTCGGCGGGCATCCGGTGCACGCCTGGCTGCGGGTACCGCACGGGCACGATGGCGCGCTGCCGGGCATCGTGCAGTTCCACGGTTACGCCAGTGGCCGAGGCCAGGCGATCGAGGACCTGCTGTGGGCGTCGGCCGGGTACGCGCACCTGCTGATGGACAGCCGTGGCCAGGGCGGCGACTATGCCGGCGGCGACACCGGCGACCCGGTCGGCAGCGGTCCCGCGTATCCGGGATTCGTCACAAGGGGCATCGCGGACAAGGACGGCTACTACTACCGGCGGGTGTTCACCGACGCGGTACGCGCGGTGGAAGTGTTGCGCGGGCTGGACTTCGTCGACGGGAACCGGGTCGCCGCTGTCGGCAACAGCCAGGGCGGCGGGATCGCGCTCGCGGCGGCCGGGCTGGTACCGGACCTGGCGGCGCTGTACGTGCAGGCCCCGTTCCTCACGGATGTCCGCCGTGCCGTGCGGATCACGAACACCGGGCCGTACCAGGAGATCGCCGGCTATCTCGCGGTCCGCAGGCACAGCACCGACGCCGTGTTCGACGTACTGTCCTATTTCGACGGTGTCGGGTTCGCCGCGCGGGCCAGGGCACGGGCCTGGTTCGCCACCGGGCTGATGGACGACACCTGTCCACCGTCGACCGTGTTCGGTGCCTTCCACGAATACGGCGGCCAGAAGGAAATCGCGGTGTGGGAATACAACGGGCACGAGGCCGGCGGCTCGGACGATCTGGCGATCGTTCTGCGCGCGTTCGCGCGATTGCTGCACAACAAAGAATAACAGCGGTGAACCGGCGCACTGACGCGCTTTCGTGGAAACGAGGAATCATGAGACTACGCAGGCTCAGCGCCATTGCCGCCGTGGCGGCGGCGGTGGCGGCCGTCGCTGTCGGCTGTTCGAGCAGCAGTGGCGCATCCGGCTCGAAAACCATCAACTGGTGGACATGGGACGACAAGCAGGCACAGGCGTACCAGCTCTGCGCCAACGCTTTCGAGAAGGCCAACCCTGGCGTCACCGTCAAGATCTCGCAGTACGACGTCGAGGACTACTTCACGAAGCTGACCGCGGGTTTCGTCGCCGGTAACGCGCCGGACGCCTTCCAGAACAGCGTCCAGTACTTCCAGGCATACGCCAGCCAGGGCCAGTTGCTGGCGCTGGACAACGACATCGCCAGCTCGCACCTTGACATGTCGCAGTTCTCGGTCGGCGTGAACGCATGGAAGTTCACCGACGGCAAGCAGTACGGACTGCCACTGGACTGGGCCGCCGAGGGCATCTACTACAACAAGGACATGCTCACCAAGGCCGGCTTCACCGATCAGGACGTCGACAACCTGACCTGGAACCCGCAGAACGGCGGCACGTTCGACAAGATGGTCGCGCACCTGACCGTGGACAAGAACGGTGTGCGCGGCGACCAGCCGGGCTTCAACAAGAGCAACGTGGCCACCTACGGCATCGGCGTGATGAACACAGGTGACTTCACCGGCCAGCTCACCTGGAACTCCTTCGCCACCGCGACCGGCTGGTCCTTCGGCAACAAGTCGAACTGGCCGACCGTGTTCAACTACGCCGACCCGAAGTTCGTGCAGACGATGGACTACGTCCGGTCCCTGTCCGATCGCGGCTTCGCACCGCCACCCGGCGCCTTCACCACCGGAAACAACCAGTCCACCGTCAGCAGTCAGGACCTGATGGGTTCGGGCAAGGTCGCCATGGAGACCGACGGTTCGTGGAGCGCGCCGCAGTACGCCGTCATCCCCGGCGTCCACGTCGGCATCGCGCCGACCGTGCTCGGGCCGAGCGGCAAGCGTTCGGTGGAGAGCAACTCCAACGGCAACAACATCTGGTCCGGCACGAAGAACGCCGACCTGGCCTGGCAGTGGGTCTCCTACATGGGTTCGCAGGCGTGCCAGACGGTGGCCGGCGCCAGCGGCACGTTCTTCCCGTCCATCCCGGCATCGATGAACGCCACCGCGGTGGCCATGGCCAAGAAGGGGATCGACCTGTCGGTGTTCACCGGCGAGCAGAAGAACAAGGAGCTCTACACCGCACCGGACTACGCCAACGGCGCCGCCGTGCAGGCCGCCCTGGTGCCCATGTTCGAGGCGTACTTCGGGCATCAGCGCAACGACGACGTGTTCAAGGACATGCAGACGCAGAGCCAGCAGTTGCTGACCAAGAAATAGCGTCACGCGACGACCGTCCGGCACGCCGGACGGTCGTCGCTGTCGCGTCGACGGCGGCTCGGGCCTGCGGGGAGTCCTGCGCGTGCGCGTCTCGTGGGGAGCGGTTGGCGGCCGTTCGCATTGCGTCCACCGCTCCCCACCCTGTCTCCCGCTACCCGGTCACGGGCAGGCCGGCTGCCCGACGCCACCACGCGGCGGCGGCTGCGGGTAACCGTCGGGGAACCCGCCGCCGTCGGCCGTCAGCGGTCCGGGTATGGCGACGTTCTGCCACACGTTTGCGAGCAGGCGCTGGACCACCATCGCCGTTGCGACGCAACGGCGATCCGGCCGGGGCGGTCGACGCGCACCAGGAGGCGCTGGCCATCGCCGCCACACCGGGCGAACTCCAGACGCAAGCGCTCTCGCACGACGGCATCGCCAAGGCGCTGACGGCGTTGGGCAACGCCGTGGACGCACGCGAACACCGGGAGCGGGCGCTGCGCCTCTAGACGCGACTCGGCGCGCCGGAAGGCGCCGAAGTGGCCGCCCGGCTCACCGGCGACGCTCAGATACAACGGCAGGCATCGTCGCCGTGACACTGGCCGGAGAGCCACAGCACGCATCGGCCACGCTTGGTCGGAGCCTGGATGGTGTCGGTGACGCAGCCCTGGCAGGCGCGGAGCTTCGCCCGTCCGGTGCCGGCCGTGCCGACCGTGCCGACCATGACCGTCGGCGCGCCGGGCGCGAACATCCGCTCGCACACGACACACACCAGCCCTCGACGCTGCCAGCGGTTGAGCTTCTCGACGTCGAGATGGTGGATGATCAAGATTGTGCTCGGGTGTCGATGGGTAGGGCGGTAGGCATGAGGTATCCCAAGAGATCGAGAGGTAGTGCGGATTTCGCGCGTACGGCGCTGTTCTAGGCGATACAGTGTTCACTAGTAGGTCACTAGTACGCTCGCGTACTTTAGAGGAAGTCAGGTCATGGTTCAAGAGGGCTCGCTGGCCAGGACCCACGACAGCTCCCCAGGACTACCGAGAGGCCGCTCCCGCCTGCCGGCGACGGCGGTCCGCGCGGTCCAGCGTGACCGCCTGATCACGGCCACCATCGCCGCCGTCGCGGAGCACGGCTTCGCCGCGATCACCGTCGCCGACATCGTCCGCCGCGCGAAGGTGTCCAGGGCGGCCTTCTACGCCCACTTCAGCGACAAGGAGGAGTGCTTCCTCGCCGCCTGCGAGCACGGCAGCGACCTCCTGTACGGCACGGTGGTCGGCGCGACGCGGAGCCAGCCGCCGGACACGCCGCCGCAGGACGTGATGCGGGCCGGGTGCCGGGCGTACCTCGATTTCCTGACTGCCGAGCCCGCGTTCGCGCGGGTCTTCTTCGTCGAGATGCCGGCGGCCGGCGCGGCCGCGGTGAACCTGTTCGACCGTGCCACCGACCGGTTCGCCCGGCTGGACCGCTCGTGGCACGAGGCGGCCCGCACGCGGTTCCCGGACTGGCCCGTCGTCCCGTTCGACGCCTACCTGGCGATCGCCGGTGCCACCGTGGAACTGGTCAGCGTCCGCGTGCGGCGGGGTCGACCGGACCAGTTGGCCGAACTGGAGGACACGTTCGTCGCCCTGTACCTGGCGATCCTGGGCGGCCAGGCGTGGCAGTGATACCCCGATCGCGGCCGGACGCGGGCGCTGGCATCGCATCATGGTGATCGCCGACGCGCACGTTGTCCACGTCGACGACCACCACCGAGCCGTCCCTACGGTGTGGCCGGGCTGGCCTTCTCGCTGATCTTCGCGGTCGCCGGTGCCTCGTTTCGTGGCTTGGTCACGATGGGGAGCACCAGGGCCACCGCGGCGATGATGCCGATCGTGGTGAAGGCGAGCGTGTAGGACTTGCCGTGGATCAGGGCGGCGACCAGCAGTGGGCCGACCACGCCGCCGATGCTCCACCCGACGATCATCAGGCCGTAGACGGCGCCCGCGTTGCGCAGGCCGTAGAAGTCGCCCGCCGTGGCCGGCATCGTGCCGAAGCCGCCGCCGTAGCACAGGTAGACGAGTGCGGTCAGCACCGCGAACAGTGCCGCCGTCGAGATGTGCGGGAGCAGCAGGAAGCACAGCGCCTGGACACCGAGCATGCACAGGAACGCCGTCATCCGGCCGATGTGGGTGGACACCCAGCCCCAGAAGACCCGGCCGCCGCCGTTGAACAGGCCCATCACGCCGACCAGGGTGGCCGCGGCTGCCGCGCTGTACCCGGCGATGTCGGAGGCCGCCGCTGCCGCCACCGAGATCAGCGCGATGCCCGCCGTCACGTTGAGCGTGAGGATCGCCGTGAGCAGGTACCACTGCGGGGTGCGCAGCGCCTCGGTCAGCGAGAAGTCGCGTCCCGTCGTCACCACGGCGCTGTGGGCCGGCGCGGTCCAACCCGGCACGCCGTAACCCGCAGGCGGGTTACGGAAGAACGAGGCACCGACGATCACCATCACCAGGTAGGCCGCGCCGAGCCACAGGAACGCCCTGGTGGGCACCTTGGCGTAGTGCCCGATCAGGGCCTGGGCGACCGGGGACGTGAGCACGGCGCCGAAGCCGAAGCCGCCCACCGCGATGCCGGTGATCAGGCCGCGGTGATCGGGGAACCACTTCTGCAGCATCGCGATGGGGACGATGTAGCCGCAACCGAGCCCGAACCCCGCGATGACACCGTATCCGAGCACCAGCAGCCAGAGTTGGCCGTGGCTGGTCGCCAGCCCGGCCAGCAGGATGCCGATCGCGTAGATGATTCCGCCGCCCATCGCGACCGCACGCGGGCCCTTGGCGTCCTGGATCCGGCCGCCGACGAAGGTGCCGATGAAGATCATTCCGATGGAGACGGAGAAGGGCAGCGCCGCTTCCGACTTGGTCAGATGGAAGTCGTTTCCGGTGGCCTGCAGTGCTTTGGAGAACACGCTCCAGGCGTATACGGCGCCAAGTGCGAGTTGTAACAGGACGGCGGCGGCCACGAGCCCCCAGCGGCGGCCATTCACGTTATCGGATGTCACCTTGCTGGTAGCGGATGCGGTCACGACCCACGCTCCTTTGCGGTGGTGTCAGCGGATCACCCGTGGTCTGCCCGCATCTGCCACTCTCAAATCCGGGCGTTCGTATTCTAGTCGGGCATCTCCGCTGAAGGCGACATGACGCATAAGCCCTAGGTCATCCGAGCACGACAGTGGATGCCGAGGTGAATGGTGTGAACCACGGAAAGCGGCCGGGTCAGGCGGGGCGCGGTCCGTACCGCTCTGCGGCCTTCGCCCGCGCCTTGGCCGCCTCGATCTCGCGGTCCCGTGGTTGCGCCGTGGTGACCAGAGCCGTCAGCAGCGTGGTGGTGGCCGCCGTGACCGCCTCGACCGCCGCTTCGAACGCCGCCGCGTTCGCGGCGGACGGCTTCGTCGTCCCGGCCACCTTCCGCACGTACTGCAGCGCGGCGGCCTGGATCTCGTCGCCCGTCGCCGGTGGCTCGAAGTTGTGCAAGACACGGATGTTTCGGCACATACATCCACTATAGGCAGGGTCGGGGGTTGGATCGCGTCGCTCCACCTGAGAGGGTTCGGCATGGGTACGAGTACGAGTCGAGAGCTCTGGATCGACTTCGACGGCGGTGACTCCGGGGCCGCCGGCGCCACCTGGGGTCAGCACGCGATCTGGGACGTCGTGCGGACCTTGGGAGCCGAGGCCCCCCGCTACAACGTGTCCGTGTCGTCGCCAGTGGCGCCGACCATGCCGGTGTCCCAGATACTGGACGCGATCCGACCACTGATCGGAATGCACGAATCGCTGCGTACCCGCCTGCTGCCGGACGGCGGCGGGCTGCGCCAGGTCGTGGACGCGGCCGGGCGGGTGCCGGTCGTGGTGCGGGAGTGCGCCGCTGACGACGACCTGACCGCCGTCGGCGCCGCGCTGTACGCGGAACTGGCAGGTCAGCCGTTCGACTTCGCGGGGGAGTGGCCGATCCGGGTCGGGCTGGTCACCCTGGACGGCCTGGTGCGCACCATCGCGCTGTCGCTCTCCCACACGGCCGTCGACGCGTGGGGGCTGCGGCGGCTGGCGTTGAACATGGCCGCGATCGCGCTCGGTGAGCCCGTCGACCGGCTTCGGGAGCGACTGCCGTCGATGCAACCGCGCTCGGAGGCCGAGTTCCAGACGTCCGACCGTGGCCGGCGCCTGGACGCCGGCGCTCGGCAGCACTGGATCAGGAAACTGCGGCTCGGGCCGGAACACATCTTCTCGACCCGCTGCGACCCCGCGGATCTGCCGTGGCCGCATGCCGTATTGAATTCGCCAGCGTTGGCCATCGCCGCGGACAGTGTCGCGACAGGACATCAGGTGAGCACGTCGTCCGTTGTGCTCGCGGCGGCGTCGGTGATGGTGTCGCGGTTGTCGGGGTCGCCGGACGCGGCATTCCAGATCGTCGTCAACAACCGGTTCCTGCCTGGACTGACGAACGCGGTGAGTACATTGGCGCAGGAGGGGCTGTTCCATTTCCCCAATGTGGACAAGGACTTCGCCGAAGCGATCCGCCGCACCCATCGGATCACGCTCAACACCTATCGCAATTCCTACTACGACAAGCGCCTCCTGGACGCGGACATCGAGCGGGCCGGCGAGGACGGCGGCGTGGTCGGTGACCACTCGTGCTTCTTCAACGACGTGCGCAATCTGCTGATCGTCGGGCCGGACGACGACACCGAGCCGGAGCCGTTGGCGAAGGCGTTGGCGCGGACGACTTTCCGGTGGTCGCACGACTGCGAGCCGAGGCCGGACGTCACGTTCGCGGTGGACCTGATCGACGCGCCCGGCTCGATCGAACTGGTGATGGTCGGCGACGGTGGCCTGATACCCCGACCGGACATGGAGCGGTTCCTGTACGGGATCGAGGATCTCGTCGTCGGCGAGGCCATCGCGCTCGGCCGCTGACCCGCTGACCGTCATGCGACGGCGTTCCACGCCCGGCCCGTCAGCGTCTAGCCTGGCCGAATGCGGCTGCGAACAGCGCTCGGTGTGGGTGTCGTGCTGGTGGCCGTAGTCGGAGCCGTCGTGGTGCTGCGGGTCGACAACCAGCAGCAGCCCGCCGGACCGAATCCCGGCGACCAGGCATCGACCGCGTCGACCGTGGATGCCCGCGCACGGCAACTCACCGCCGCGTTCGGTCGCACCACGCTGTTGCCCCCGACCGTGCGGATCGCGGCCGATCCGGACAACCCACCCGGCTTCGTGTTCCAGCGCTACGACATCGAGTCCGCACCGGGCATCCGCCCGGTGCGTTACACCGCACAGGGCTCGCTGGTCCGGCGGGCCGACAACGCCGCCCTCGCCCACGTGCTGGTGATCGTGCAGCAGGCGAATCCCGCCACCGGTTTCGGTTCCTGCTACTCGACCGGGGCGACCAACGGGCCGTCCTGCACCGAGAAGGTGTTCCCGGACGGCACGCGGGCCACGGTGGTCCGGAATCCGGAGTTCGCACGGTCCGCGGCGTCGGACGCGACAACCGGGCAGCCATTCGGCCTGGAAACCGAACTGGCCGCCGCCTACCCGACCGGCACCACGATGACCGTCACGCTGTCGTCGGAGAACGGCGCCGGCATTCCGCTCGACGACGCCGCGATGCTCCGGCTGGCAACGATTCCCGGCATCGGCACACGGTAAGGAACGTGCGGCGTCCCGAAGTGACCGCGCTACCGGGCTGACTGGGGCGAGGCTACCGCGCCGACTGGGCGAGCACTTCGTCCATCGTCGCCATGATCGAGATCGTCTCGTCCAGCGGCAGGATCGGGCTCTCGGTCTCGCCGGCGGCGATGCGTAGAGCCACTTCGTCGGCCTGGTAGCGCAGGCCACGGCCGTCGTCGGCGTACTCGAAGCGGGTCGGTTCGCCGTCGCGGGGGATCAGGGTGAACGAAGCGGGAGCGTAGAACGGGCCCTCGATCTCGATCCGGGCTTCGGTGCCCACGATGGCGGCCGTCGTCGGGCTGACCGCGCGCAGCGTGCAGTTCAGGACCGCGTGCGCGCCGCCGTCGTGGCCGAGCAGGATCGAGGTCTGGGCGTCGACCCCGGTGAACGCGGGATGGCTCATGCTCACGATCCGGTTGGGAGCGCCCAGGACCATGGACGCGAAGGACACCGGATAGATGCCGAGGTCGAGTAGGGCGCCACCACCGAGCTCCGGCGCGAACAGCCGGAAGTCCGGGTCTTCCGCGAACCACTGGCCGTGGTCCGCGATCACCGTCACGATCTCGCCGAGTTGGGGCAGCAGCTCACGGATGTGGCGGATGTCGGGCAGGAACCGCGTCCACATCGCCTCCATCAGGAACAGGCCGCGTTCTCGTGCCGTGTGCACCAGATCGCGGGCCTCGGTGGCGTTCATCGTGAACGGCTTCTCCACCAGCACCGGCTTACCGGCGTGCAGTGCCAGCAGCGCGTTGTCGTGGTGCATCGGGTGTGGTGTCGCGACGTAGACGACGTCGACATCGGGATCGTCCGCCAATGCCTGGTAGCTGCCGTGCCTGGTCCCGATCCCGAGTTCGTCGGCGAACCGGTCGGCGCTGCCCCCGGCGCGGGAACCGACCGCGGTCACCACCCCGGAATCGGTCAGCTTCAGGTCCTGCGCGAACACCCTGGCGATGCCGCCGGTGCCCATGATTCCCCACCGCACCGGCCCGTTCGCCATGGACGCCTCCGCTCTGGACCCAGGGCCGTGATCGTAACGTCCGCTCGGGTCGCCTGCCCGTCAGTGCACAGCGGTCAGTGCACGGGAATGCCCTGCTCGGCCGCCAGGCGGGCCAGCCGCTCCAGTTCGTCGTTGATCGCGCGGGCGGCCGCCTCCAGTTTGTCGGCCATTTCGGGTTGCCCGTGCTGGCGCAGGCATTCGGCGAGGCCGGTCAGTGCCAGGGCCAGGTTCGCGCCCGCCGCCGCCGAGCCGATCAGACCGAGCACCACCGCCGGCGTCGACGCGGCCAGCCCCGTGCCACCCACCGCCACGACCCCGGCCGCGAGTGCCGTGGCCAGCGTTATCTTCTCCCGCATGCATGGCATCTGCCTGCCCCCTCACGCGTTCGCGAACGGTTCGTCGTCCTGGATGAGATGCGGATCCACGCCGAGATCCTGTAGGTAGGTGTCGACTTCCTGGCCGTACTGCAGGGCCCTTGCCAGTTCCGGGAACTGCGACCAGTCCATGGGCTGGTCGTGGCCGCCGCCGCCCGTCTGGGACTGCGACTGGGCCTGGTCGACCGGCTGCCACTGGCTGCCGTCCCACCAGTAGTGGCCGTCTTCGGACCGCGTGCCGACCTGAGTCGTCCCAGAGCCGCTCGTCGACTGTGTCGGCACCAGTTGCCACTGGCTGCCGTCCCACCAGTAGTGACCGTCCTCGGAGAGTTGGGCGCCGTCGGGTACTCCGTCCACCGAAATCCCTCCTTCGTGCTGGCGACGTTCGTCCACCGTCGAGCATTCGCGCTCGGTGCTGCAACGCCGTTCAGGCCGCACGTTCGGGAACCGATCGGCGCCTTTCCAGGCAAGAAATGGTGTAAACCTCGTAATGCCGGCAGACCACACACGGACATACACAGCGGACCGTTGACTGACGGTCACCACGGGGGCTCGCCTTACTGGCCGCGCCACAGGCGGCCGCGAGCACGTCCACGGTCGGCCCGCTCTCCGTCGCCTACATCGACTCGGTGGCGCCGCACACCAGCCTGACGCCGGTGCCCGACGGGGGACGTGCCGGTGGACACGTTCCTCGGCCCCAGCGGCGGCGGAGCAGTTCATCGGCGTGGAATCCAACGGCCCCAAGGTGTCCAGCACCGACTGTCCGCCGTTCACCTTCGTGGGCACGGTCGGTCAGCCAGGCACGTTCACTCTGTCGTCATCGCTGCCGAACGTGGTCGCGTACACCGCCACCCTGAACCCCGACGCACCGGTGACGGCCCTACTTCCCGGTCCACGCGAAGTTGTGGCTACCGCCGAGCCAGTAGTCGTAGATCCGGGCGGGGCTGGGCACGGATATGTCAACGGCAGGGGCAATCGCTGGTCATATGGCCGTCGCTTCGTCGGTCGCTTCGACGTCCATGGGTGTCATTGTGGCCTGCGGGGTGGCTGGTTGACAGTCGGGGCGAGTGGTTGGTTGCTAAGCTCCACTGTCGACAGTCCACAGTGGGTTGGGCTTGTCCG
>DATBDL010000258.1:0-5547 GCA_036269975.1 Pseudonocardiaceae bacterium
GGCCGTGGGCACGCGGCCTGTGCTTCGCCGAATGGGACCTGTCGCCGCACACGGTCGACCAGCTACCGCATCTGCTGGCTGTCCTGATCCAGGGCCAGATCGAGGCGAGCGGTGCACGCGGCACCGGCAACATCCGCACCCCGTTCTCCCGCCAGCAACTGCTCCGCACGCTGACCGAAACCGGTTGGCGACCGGTGTCCGACGACACCGTCGACACCACCGGCCTCCAGGACGCGGACTGGGAAGTGAACGAATGCCGGCGCATGCTGTCCGACGAATCCCGCATGGCCACTTTGCCGAGCGCGGTCCGGGACTTCGTCATGAGCCAGGCGGACGTGCTCGACGCGGTCGCCGCGACCCGTGCGAACCGGCCGTTGCCCGCCTGGTCGGTGACCGCTCGGCGGACATGACACAGTAGAGCGATGGACGAGGTGCTGAGCCTGGCGCGGCTCAACCGGGCGACACTGGCCCGGCAGCTCTTGCTGGAACGCGCGGACATTCCGGTGCTGGACGCGATCGAGCAACTGTGCGGTATCCAGGCCCAGGAGGCGAAGCCACCGTTCGTCGGCCTGTGGAGCCGCCTGACCGGATTTCAGCGCGAGGACCTGAAGACGCTGTTGCACGACCGGGTCGCCGTGCGTGCCACGTTCCTGCGCGGCACCCTGCACGTGCTGTCCGCACGGGACTACGCGGCCTTCCGCGCGGTGATCCAGCCGGTGTTGACCGAGGGCCAGCGAGCCGCACTGAAAGCGCGGTCAGCGGGCCTGGACGAAGCCCGGCTGCTGCCGGTGGCGATCAAGCTGTACGAGCAGAAACCCCGCAGCTTCAACGAGTTGCGGCCGCTGCTGCAGGAGGTGTTCCCGGACGTCAATGAGCGCGCCCTCGGTTTCACCGTGCGCAACCAGGTCCCGTTGGTGATGGTGCCCAGCACGGACCGGTGGGGTTTCCCGGCGGTCGCCGACTTCACGCTGGCCCGCGACTGGCTGACCGAACCGCTCGCGGCCGACGACGCGCCGGACGAGTTGGTCCGCCGCTACCTGGCGGCGTTCGGTCCCGCCACCGCGGCCGACGTGCAGACCTGGTCCGGCCTGCGCGGCACCAAGCAGATCCTGGCAAGGCTGCGCCCGGAACTGGTGACGTTCCGGGACGAGAACGACAGAGAGTTGTTCGACCTGCCGGACGCACCGCGCCCGGCCGTGGACGTGCCGGCGCCGCCCCGGTTCCTGCCCGAGTTCGACAATCTGGTCCTGGCACACGCCGACCGCTCCCGCGTGATCGCAGACGACTACCGGGGCATGGTCGTGACGAAGAACCTGCGCGTGCGCGCCACCGTCTGGTACGACGGTTTCGCTTGCGGTACCTGGGATATCGACCGCAAGAAGACCTCGGTAGCCATCCGCGTACTACCGTTCCACGAACTGTCGGCCAAGGCCGTCAGGGAACTCACCGCGGAAGCCGAAGCACTGCTGGGTTTCATCGAACCGGACGCCGACACCGCAACGGTCCGCATCGACGAACCGGTCGGACCGGCGTGAGCAAGGCGGTCGAGGAGTCCAACCGCCGCATGCTGAGGGCCCGCGACGCGATGGACAGGGCGTACGCGGGGTCGCTGGACGTGCCTGCGCTGGCCCGGATCGCGCACGTGTCGCCGGCCCATTTCAGCCGCACGTTCCGAGCCACCTTCGGCGAGACCCCGCACCAGTACCTGCGGCGGCGCAGGGTGGAGCGGGCGATGTTCCTGCTGCGCACGACGGACATGAGCGTCACGGAGATCTGCTACCACGTCGGCTTTGCCAGTTTGGGAACGTTCAGCCGCACGTTCAGTGACGTGGTCGGCGTATCTCCGTCGACGTACCGGGCGAACGGCGAGCCGGTGCACATCCCGAACTGCTTCGCCATGGCGTGGCAGCGACCGATCAGTTTTGGATAAGCACGAGACCGGGACTGGCCATTATGGTCACCGCATGTTCAACGCACTGGCGATCACCCAGATCTACGTTCTGGACCAGGACGAGGCGCTCGACTTCTACGTCGGCAAGCTCGGCCTCGAGGTCCACACGGATGCCGACCTCGGCTTCATGCGCTGGCTCACCGTCGGCGTCCCCGGCCAACCCGATCGAGAGATCATGCTGGAACGCCCCGGCCCGCCCTCGCTGGACGACGCGACCGCGGCCCAGGTCCGCGAGTTGGTGACGAAGGGCGCAGGCGGCGGCTGGCTGGTCTTCAACACGGACGACTGCCGCAAGTCGTACGAGGAGTTGCTGGCCAAGGGCGTCGAGTTCATGGAGGAACCAACAGAACGTCCGTACGGCATCGACTGCGGCTTCCGCGACCCCTTCGGCAACCGACTCCGCATGACCCAACCGATCGCGCCCAACTGACGATCCGACCGCGGTGCCGTCCGGGACGGCCCTGGCGGCACCGCTACTGAACCGACGGATAGTCGATACCCGCCTGGAGCAACCGGAAAGCCTGATCCACCAGATCGGACGACTTGGCGTCCGGCTCCCGCTCGCGCCACGCGTTGATCGCCGTCTGTATCGCACACACCGCGATCGACGCGACCAGGTACGGCCGTGGGTCGAGCTGGTAGTCGACCCCCATCCGTGTGCCGATCAGCTTGGCCACGTCCGCCATCCGCGCCGCGCCCTTGTCCATCACGCTCGCCGCCAGCGCCGGGGTGCTGGACATCAGGATCTGCACGCACTGGAACCGCGTCGGGTCGAAGCCCTCGTCGCCCGCCTCGCAGGCTCGCAGTACCTCGATGCTGGCGTTGCGCAACGCCTCCAGGACCGATTCCTCGGCCGGCCGGCGTTCGAAGTGGTCCATCAGCGCGCCGAGCTGGTCGTCGATCAGGGAGAGCGCTACTTCTTCCTTCGACGTGAAGTACCGGAAGAACGTCCTCGGCGAGATGTCCACCGCCTCGGCGATCTCGTCGATGGTCGTCGCCTCGAAACCCTTGCGCTGGAACAGGACGAACGCCGAGTCGATCAGGGCGCTCCTGGTCCGCAGCTTCTTGCGCTCGCGCAGTCCGGCGTCGGTCATCCCCGTATGTTACCTCCACGTGTCGGTCATTCGACACCGCATGACAACGGTCACATGCTGACGGAAGACGGTTGACGCCAAGTGTCAGCAAGTGACAGTTTGGCGGCATGACACAGTCCGTGCTGACGCCCAGCGACACCAAACCGGTCGAACCGCGCACGCGACGCGGTTACGGCAACCCGTGGCTGACGCTGATCGCCGTCGCGTTCGGCGTGACGATGGTCGGCCTCGACGCGACCGTCGTCTCCATCGCCAACCCGGCCATCGCCACCAGCCTGCACGCCGACCTCGCCGGCCTCCAGTGGGTCACCAACGGCTACCTGCTCGCGCTGGCCGTCTCCCTGGTCATCATGGGACGGCTGGCCGACCGGTTCGGCCGCAAGCGGCTCTTCCTGGCCGGCATCGTGCTGTTCGCGATCGCGTCCGCGCTGGTCGGCCTGTCCGGCAGCATCGGCATGGTCATCCTCTGGCGCGTCGTGCAGGGCCTCGCCGGCGCGATGCTCCAGCCGGCCAGCCTCGCGATCCTGCGCAACACGTTCCCCGCGCACAAGCTCAACATGGCCATCGGCATCTGGGGTGGCGCGTCCGCGCTGTCCGTGGCCAGCGGCCCGATCGTCGGCGGCCTGCTGGTGGAGAACGTGAGCTGGCGCTCGGTGTTCTACCTGAACATCCCGGTCGGCCTGATCGCGCTGGCCATCGGCCTGCTCGTGATCCGCGAGTCCCGCGACCGCGACGCCACCGGCTCGTTCGACCTGCCCGGCGTCGTCCTGCTGGCCGGCTCGATGTTCTCGCTCGTGTGGGGACTGATCAAGGCGGCGGAGCACGGCTTCGGCAACGCGCTGCCGCTCGGCTTCTTCGCGGCCGCCGTCGTGCTCGGGATTCTGTTCGTACTGCGGGAACAACGCGCCGGCCAACCGTTGTTGCCGTTGCGGCTGTTCCGTTCCGTCTCGCTGTCGGCCGCGACCGTGTTGGTGACGCTCGGTTTCTTCGCGCTGTTCGGCGCGCTGTTCTTCCTGACCCTCTACCTACAACAGGTGCACGGCCTGACCCCGGTTCGGGCCGGCGTCGAACTCCTCCCGCTGACGTCGGTGTTCATGGTGTCCTCGCCGCTGGCAGGCGCGATCACCGCCCGCTTCGGCCCACGACTGCCACTGGTCGCCGGCATGCTGCTGAACGCGGCCGGCCTGTTCGGGCTGGCGCAGTTGGGCGTCGACTCCTCGTACGGGCACCTGTGGCCGTGGTTCGTGCTGATGGGCTTCGGATTCGGCTTCGTGATCGTCGCCGGCACCGAGGCGGTCGTCGGCAACGCACCGGTCGAACTGGCCGGCGTGGCGGGCGGCCTGCAACAGACCGGCATGCAACTCGGCGGCGTGCTCGGCACGACCGTCCTGGGCACGATCATGGCCACCAAGGTCGGCAACGTCCTCGTCAGCCGGCTGACCGGCGCCGGCACACCGGCGCCGATCGCCGCACAACTCAGCGGTACCAAGGACTACGTGGCCCAGGGCGTGGCGCCGGTGCCACCCGGCGCGCCGGCTCCGCTCGCGCACGCCATCACCAACGGCAGCCACCTCGCCTTCCTGGACGGCTTCCACACGTCGCTCACGGTCGGCGCGATCGTGGCCGTCGTCGCGGCGCTGGGTGCGCTGGTCGTTCGCAGGGGCGTCGACGTCACCAGCGGTGGTGCACCAGCGCTCTGATCCGCCGGTCGTACAGGTCGGCGATCTTCGCCAGCACGTCATCGGACAGCGGGGCCAACTCGGCGGCGGCCGAGTTGGCCTTAGCCTGTGCGACGTTCCGGGCGCCCGGAATCACGGTCGTGACGCCCGGCTGCTGGATGACCCAACGCAGGGCCGCCTGTGCCGGTGTCACGCCGTCGGGCACGAGCGCCGCGAACTCCTGTGCGGCCTCGATGCCGGTGTCGTAGTCCACGCCGGAGAACGTCTCGCCGACGTCGAACGCGTCGCCGTGCCGGTTGTAGTTGCGGTGGTCGTCGGCCGCGAACGTGGTGTCCTTGGTGTAGCGGCCGGACAACAGACCCGAGGCCAGCGGAACCCGCGCGACGATCCCGACGCCGTTCTGCTGGGCGGCCGGTAGCACCCGCTCCAACGGCTTGCGGCGGAACGCGTTCAGGATGATCTGCACACTCGCCACATTCGGCCGCGCGATCGCCAACATTGCCTGGGCTTCGGTCTCGACACTCACGGCGTAGTTCGCGATCCGCTTCTCGGCGACCATGGTGTCCAGGGCGTTGAACACCCGAACGGATGAATACACTTCGGTCGGCGGGCAGTGCAGTTGCACCAGGTCCAGCGTGTCGACACCCAGATTCGCCCGCGACCGGTCGTTCCAGGAACGGAAGGCGTCGAGGTTGTAGTTCGCCAACTCCTGCTCGACGCGCCGGCCCATCTTGGTGGCGACGAACAGGTCCTCGTCACGCTCCCGCAGGAAGCGGCCGATCAGTCGCTCGCTGCGACCGTCGCCGTAGACGTCGGCGGTGTC
>DATBDL010000259.1:0-10973 GCA_036269975.1 Pseudonocardiaceae bacterium
CGGTCGGGTACTCGCGGCGGACGAGGGACCAGCCGTCACCCAGAGTAGTAATGTGTTCGGCCAGTAGCTCTTGTAGGTGAGCTTCCACGCCGTCCTTCACCAGGCCCGGTTCGGCGCCCAACTCGTGTGCCGAGTCGTGCAGTACCTGCTCCATGGTGATCACCAGCTTCTCGCCGGCTTTGTTCTGGACGGTCCAGATGTCGCCGTCGTCGATCAGCCAGCAGGGTGGGCTCATCCAGTTCAACGGCTTGTAGGCCCGGTCGTCGGAGTGGACCGACACCGAGCCGTCCGCCTTCACCAGCAGGAGCCGTTGGGCCATCGGCAGGTGGGCGGTCAGCCGGCCCACGTAGTCCACCTGGCAACGGGCAATCACGAGACGCACCGAGCCAGCGTAGGAGATGGCGTCCGCGCCACCACGACGGCACACCGGCATGATGGCCGGCGTGGAATCAATTGGCTCCCGACAGGTGTACGCCAACGCGTGGATGACCGTCCGCGAGGACGATATTCGCAGGTCAGACGGCAGCCCCGGAATCTACGGCGTCGTGGACAAGCCGGACTACGCGCTGGTGATCCCGTTGCGGGACGGTCACCTGCACCTGGTCGAGCAGTTCCGCTACCCGCTCGGCCTGCGCCGCTGGGAGTTCCCGCAGGGCACCGCGCCGAACCGGGCCGACAGCGCCCCGGACGAACTGGCCGCCCGTGAGCTGCGTGAGGAGACCGGGCTACTGGCCGGGAACCTGCGCGAGATCGGCCTGCTCGACGTCGCGCCCGGCATGTCCAGCCAGCGCGGCCGCGTCTTCCTGGCGACCGAACTGACCGACGGCCGGCCGGAACGCGAACTGGAGGAGCAGGACATGCGGTCGGCGTGGTTCCACCGCTCCCGCTTCGAGGCCATGATCGCCAAGGGTGATCTGACGGACGCGCAGAGCATCGCCGCATATGCGCTGCTTGTCCTGCATGAACGTGGAATTCGCTGAACTTGCTGGACCACCCGGCCCACCAATTGGCACGCTGACCTTTCCGATTGGGAGGCACCGTGGGCGAAGACGAGTGGTGGGACCGACCACGCCACGGCGACCTGTCCGACGCCACACCGGACAACGCCACACCGGACAACGCCACACCGGACCATGAGCCGCCGGACAGCGAGCCGCCGACTCGCCGTACGCTGCGCCGCGCTCCCATGCCCGCCCGCCGCTCCGGCCCACCGGCGCGCCGCACCGGCCGCCTGCCCACGTCGAGCCGCCCCCGCCTCCCGGTCGTCCCACACCCCGAACAAGCACCCGATCCCGATCCCCCACCCCGACCCCCGCCGCCCGACGGCGAGGCGACGACCGGCCCGACGGAGGTGTTCGAGGAAGCCGCACCACCGCCACCACGGCCCAGGAAACCACCAACGCCCAAAGCGAAGAGAAAAAGACGGCAGCCCAGCGGCAGGCAAATCGCCGAGATCGTCGGATATGCCGCGCTGGGCCTGGTATCGCTGCTGGTACTGAGTCTGACCGCATACGCCTGGGGCCAGTACACCACCCTGGACTCGGGCATTCACAAGTCGAACGCCATCGCCGCCGTCGGCGAGAAGAAATCGCTCAACGGCGACACGAACATTCTGATCATGGGCCTGGACAGCCGCCTCGACGAGAACGGCAATCCGCTCCCCGCCGACATCTACGACGCCCTGCACGCCGGCGACGAGGCCGACGGCGGCTACAACGCCAACGTCCTGATGTTGCTGCACGTTCCTGCGCACGGCAGGGCGGTCGAGATCTCGATTCCGCGCGACGACTACGTCGATCTACCCGGCTGCCCGGACAAGGTGTGCAAGGAGAAGATCAAACAAGCCTACGGACTGGCCCGCGACCAGGCATACAACCAACTCAGGGGCGAGGGCATGATCGGGCCGGCGCTGGAACAGGATGCGCGCGACGCCGGTCGCAAGGCGGAGGTCGACACCGTCAGCCAGTTCCTCGGCGGCGTGCCGATCGACCATTTCGTCGAGGTCACGTTGGTGGCGTTCTTCCAGATCGCGCAGGTTGTGCAGCCGATCACGGTGTGCGTCCAGAAAGCGACGCGCGACACGTTCTCCGGGGCCGGTTTCCCGGCCGGTGTGCAGCAACTCGACGCGGCGCAGGCGCTTGCGTTCGTCCGGCAGCGCCGTGACAACGTCAAGGGCGACTTCTACTACAACGATTTCACCGATCTGGACCGGGAGCGCCGGCAGCAGGCGTTCATCTCGTCGCTCGCCTTTCAGCTCAAGCAGGCCGGCACGTTCACGAGTCCGTCGAAGATGAGCGCGATCCTGACCGTGGCCAAGGAGAACACCGCGATCGACAGCGGGCTGAACCTGTTGACGTTCGCGCAGGAGGCGACCAATCTGACCGGCGACGACATCACGTTCAACACGCTGCCGGTGGACCATTTCCAGGACCTCGGCGGCACTATCGGCGATGTCAACATCGTGAACCTGGCGGTGATCCACGCCGAGGTCCGGCAACTGCTCAATCCGCCTTCCACCGCTCAGACATCGGCACCACCACACCGGACGACGACACCGCCGCCGACCACGGCCGTCACCACGACCCCGCCACCGCACCAACCGGCCGGCATCGTGGACGTGATGAACCGGTCCGGCCAGAACGGCGTGGCGGGCGATCTGGAGAACGCGTTGGTGGCCAAGGGATTCACGCAGGGGGCGACCGGCACCGAGAACCCGACCGCCCGCACGACGATCGTGGAGTACGGCTCGACCGGCGCCGAGGCTGCGGCCAGGGCGATAGCGCAGTTGCTCCACGGCGTGACCGTCCAGCGGTCGGCAACGGTATCGGTGGGACACGTCCGCGTGCTGGTAGGCCGGGACTTCAGCATGCCGGCGGCGCTGACCCCGGCGGCGGGAACGACGACAAACCCCACGCCGGCAACCCCCACGACGACGGTCACGCTGCCGCCGCCGAACAGCGTGACCGCGCCCGGTCCGCTGGCCGGCGGCAGCATCCCCTGCGTCAAATAGTCCACATAGGTCAGTCGTCACCCGGTGGGCACCGCGCGGCGCCGGAACGTCAGCGCCACAAGGAAACTGGCCACCGCGAAGGCCAGCCCCACCGACCAGGCCACCGTCATGCCGTGCACGAGCGCGGCCCGAGGCGCGGCACCGGTCACCGTGGCGTGCCGACTGGCGGTGCCGAACACGGTGACCAGCACGGCCAGGCCGAACGTGCCACCCAGGTTCTGCATCGTCTGCATGACACCGCCGGCCGCGCCCGCGTCGCGCGGCGCGACGGTCGACATGACGATGATGTTCATCGGGCTGAACCCCAGTCCCCCGCCGATGCCCATCAGCAGCAGCGGACCGAGCAGGCCGCCGGTGTATCCACTGTCCGGCGTGAGCATCGTGAGCCAGACCAGCCCGCCGATCATGATCGCGGCGCCGGTGGCGGCCAGCGGTTTCGGCCCGAATCGAGGCAGCAGAATCGGAATGAGCCGCGTCATCCCGAACAGTGCCACGGCCATCGGCACGAACGCGAAGCCGGTCGCCAACGGGCTGAGCCCACGAATCACCTGTAGGAACTGGGTAAGGAAGAAGAACATCGACATCATGGCCATCGGCCCGAGAAAATAGTTGACATACGCCGCGGCACGATCACGATTGGCGAACAGCCGCAACGGCATCAACGGCTGAGCGGTCCTGGCCTCGATGATCACGAACAGCGCCAGAACGACGGCACCAACCCCGATGGTCGCAACGGTGACGATGTCGCCCCACCCGACCGAGGCGGCGCGGATGAAGCCGTAAACCAGCGAACCGACACCAAGGGTCGCGGTAACGGCACCGGGCAGATCCAACCGACCGGCGTTACGCGCGGACGGCGAAAGAAACCGGCCCGCCAACAGCACGACCGCGATACCGAACGGCACGTTGATGAACAGAACCGCCCGCCACGAAGTCAACTCGGTCAGCAAACCGCCGACGATCAGGCCGACCGCGAAGCCGGCACTGCTCATCCCGGAGAAAATGGCGAGCGCGCGTATGCGGGCGCGCGGCTCGGTGAACGTGGTCGTGATGAGCGCGAGCGTGCTCGGCCCGGCAGCCGCGGCCCCCATCCCCTGTACGACCCGCGCGGCGAGCAGCCAACCGGCCGACGTGGCGAAGCCGCCGGCCAGCGAGGCCAGCGTGAACACGACGATGCCACCCATGAACATGCGACGCCGGCCGAACAGGTCGCCGGCCCGGCCGCCGAGCAGGAGCAGGCCACCGAAGACCAGGGTGTAGGCGTTGATCACCCAGGACAGGTCGGTGGCGGAGAACCGCAGGTCAGCCTGGATATGTGGTAAGGCCACGTTCATGACGGTGACGTCGAGGACGAGCATGAGCTGACAGGTGACCAGGATCGCGAGCACGAGGCCGTTGCGGGCCGGGTGGGTCACGGTGCCGGCGGTGGGCTGACGCCGCTCGTCGACGGACTGAGTCACGGAACCTCCAGAACGAGCTCAAGCGGAGGTTGTCTCCGCTTTGATGTCGCTATCATATGGAGAGAGCTTCCGGTTACACAAGACTAACCGGAGAATCCGTCCGCTTCCAGTGCCGGAGGTGCCAACTTCGATGCGCGCCGACGCCCGCCGCAACTCTCAGGTACTGATCGACACAGCGCGGGCCGTGTTCGTCGAGAAGGGCCCGGACGCCCCCCTCGACGAGATCGCGAAGCGCGCCGGAGTCGGTCCGGGCACGCTGTACCGGCACTTCCCGAACCGAGACGCCCTGATCGAGGCGGTCTACCGGGACCAGGTGAGCGAGTTGGCCAACGAGGCGGTCGAACTGCTGAAGTCGTACCCGGACGAGCCGATAGTCGCACTGGAGCAGTGGATGCGGGCGCAGGTGCTATTCGTGGGCCACCAGCGGGGCCTGGGTTTCCGCCTGAAGGCCATGGTCGACCCCAACGGCGAGACCATGACGTGGTGTAAGGGCCAGTTGCGCGGGGCGGCCCAGTTGCTACTGGACGCGGCGGTCCCAGCGGGCGTGCGAGCGGACCTGCAACCGTACGATCTGCTACGTATCGGTCACGGCATCGGACTGGCGACGGAAACGGGTACAGCGGAGGACAGGGAACGCCTGACCAAGATCATGCTGGCCGGTTTGCGGGCACAGGACTGACACGGAATTCGAGTAGACAGCGTTGGTCGGTCAGCGTGATCACGGTGTCCAGGACCAGGCCGTGTTCGGCGCCGAGCGCACGGAACTCGTCGACCCTGCGCTCTCGGCCGCCGAAGATCGCGAGCATGGACAGGTTCATCTCGCCGCTGGCTCGCAGTTCGCCGACCGGTTCGATGACCAGCACACAGCCGGTCGGCCGGGCGGCTTCTGCGCATCGGGCCAGGATCTGGTGGGCGTGCTCGTCGTCCCAGTCATGAAGGATGTCGACCAGCAGATACGCCTCGGCACCGGCCGGGAGTGGGCCGAAGAAGCTCCGCGCCGTCACCTCGGCTCGGTTGTCGAGGTTCTGAGCGCTGAACGTGTGGCGGGCTTCGGCGACGGTCGGTTCTTCGAGATCGACGAGATGACCGTGCATTCCCGGATTGGCAGCCAGCAGAGCGGCCAGCAAACTGCCCCGGCCGCCACCCACGTCGACGACGGTGGCGAACCGGGACCAGTCGAAACCGGCGACGATCTGCGGGATCTGCTCGTGTAGCCGCTGCGTCATCTGCCGGTCGAACGACTCGCGGAGGTGCGGATACCGCGCCAGGTCGGCCCAGAAGTCCCGGCCGTACCGGCGTGGGTAGGCCGCTTCGCCGGTGGCGATGCAGTGCGCGAGCTCGACGAACGCCAGTTCGGCGCGGCCGGCGGCCGTGTCCAGGTGCAGGAGGTTGTTGGTCAGGCCGGTGCCGGCATCGACGCAGGGGTTCGCTCCGTACTCGGTGGTCCGATAGCCGGCCGGCGTCCGTGCTACGACACCGAGGGTCGTGAGGTGGCCCAGCAGTAGATCGAGCGGGACCGGAGCTACGTTGAGCTCGGCAGCGAGTTCGTCGACCGGAGCGCCGTCGCCGAACAGTCGGTCCGGCAGGCCCAGGGTCACTGCCACCCGCAGGGCCATCGGCGTCGCCAGGCCGGCCATGCGCCGCAGTGCGTCGGCATCGTTCACGACGGCGCACCATTCCATGTGCGACGGCCGACGCTCAACCGACTATCGCCCGGAACGTACGACGGTAGGCATCCGGCCCCACGCCGACCTCGGCGCGCAGCCGACGCCGCAGGTTGGCCGCGCTGCCGAGGCCCGACCGCTCCGCCACCCGCTCCACCGGCAGATCCGTCGTCTCCAGCAGCCGCTGCGCATGCCGGACCCGTTGTGACAACAGCCATCGGCCCGGTGTGGCACCCGTCGCCGCCACGAACTCCCGGTGGAACGTTCGTTCGCTCATGCCGGCCTGGCGCGCCAGGTCCGCAACGCCGATCGGCTCGCCGAGGGCCAGTACTGCCCAGTCCACAGTGGACGCTATGTCCGGCCGGTCCGGCCTGGTCGGTACCGGTGCCGCCACGTACTGACGCTGTCCGCCGCTGCGCACCGGTGGCATCACCATCCGCCGCGCCAGTGCCGCTGCCGCGTCGGCGCCGTGGTCGCGGCGCACCAGGTGCAGGCACAGGTCCAGACCACCGACCACCCCCGCCGACGTGCACACGTCACCGTCGTCGGTGAACAGCACGTCCCTGCTGATCTCGGCCGACGGCGCGGCCAGGGCGAGGTCGTCCAGCAGCGCCCAGTGCGTCGTGGCGGGGCGACCGTCCAGCAAACCGGCCGCTGCCAACGTGAACGCCCCGGAACACAGCCCAGCGACGACCGCACCACCGCGATGCGCCGAACGCAGCGCGTCCACCACAGCAGCGGGGACATCGGCCGACGGGTCGGCCCTGCCCGGTGCGATCACGAGGTCACATTCGGCCAGGCCGGCCAGGCCGTGCGTGGGTGTCACCCACGACCTGGCCGGGTGCAGGGCCACCGGCGCATCGGTCGGCGCGCACAACCGGACCTCGAACGCCGGCAACCCGACGCGTAGCCGATCGACCTCCCACACCTCGCTCACCACGGCGAAGTCGAACAACCGGGTGCCCGGCAGCAGCACCACGCCGACAACACGCATGGCAGGAAAGTACCGCACCGCGCACTTCCTGTCACTCCCCGGCGAACGACGCCACAACGAGACTGGTCGCATGACCGAAACAGCTCTCATCGTGATCGACGTGCAGCGCGCCTGGGACGATCCGTACTGGGGCAAGCGGAACAATCCGGACTGCGAGACCAACGTCAAGGCATTACTCGACCGCTGGGTCGAGCGTGGTGAGACGATCGTGCTGGTGCGGCACGACGAGCCACGCGACGCCGGCAATCCACTCGTCGTCGGCACGCCGGGCAACCGGTTCAAGCCGGAGCTCGACGGTGTGCCGGCCGCCCTCGTGTTCGGCAAGAACGTGCACTCGGCCTTCCACGGCGAGGTCGACCTGCACGCGTGGCTGACCAATCGCGGCATCACGGACCTGGTGATCTGCGGTATCCAGACCGAGAAGTGCGTCGAGACGACCACCCGCGTCGGCGGCAATCTCGGCTACCGCATCCGCCTGCCGCTGGACGCGACGATGACGTTCGACAAGAGGGCACTGGACGGCAGCCTCATCACGGCCGACGAGGTGGCCCGCATGACGGCCGCCAACCTGAACAAGCAGTTCGCCACCATCGTGTCCACACAGGACGTACTCGGCTAGCCGTTGGCGCGCAGGACGATGTCGACGATCTCGTTCATCATCGACGTCATGTCGTAGTCCTTCGGAGTGAACACGCCGGCAACACCTCTCGCACGCAGCGCCGCGGCGTCCTCCGGCGGGATGATCCCGCCGACCACGACGGGGACGTCCGCGGCGCCCGCGTCGGCGAGGCCGGCCATTACTGCCGCGACCGCCTCCATGTGCGAGCCGGAGAGCACCGACAGCCCGACGACGTGCACGCCCTCCTGCACCGCCGCCGACACGATCTGCGCCGGCGTGAGCCGGATTCCCTGGTAGATCACTTCGAAGCCGACGTCCCGTGCGCGGACCGCGATCTGTTCCGCGCCATTGGAATGGCCGTCCAGGCCCGGCTTGCCGACCAGGAACCGCAGGCGCGCGCCGAGCTTCTCGTTCGCCTGCCGGACCCGCTCGCGGACCGCGCTGATCGCGGCACCCGCCGTACCGGTACTCGACGCGGCCGACACACCGGTCGGCGCGCGGTACTCGCCGAAGACCTCCCGGAGCGCGCCGGCCCATTCGCCGGACGTCACGCCGGCCCGTGCGCAGTCCAGCGACGCGGGGACGAGGTTGGTGTCGGTTTTCGCGTCGTGCCGCAGGCGGTCCAGTGCCGCGTGCGCCGCCGGCTCGTCGCGGTCGGCGCGCCACCGGCGAACGGCATCGATCGCGTGCCGCTCGACCACCGGGTCGATCGTCTCGACGGCGGCGGCGCCATCGGCCTGCAACGGGCTGGGTTCCGTGGTGTCGAACCGGTTCACGCCGACGATCACGTCCTCGGCCGCCTCGATCCGCCGCCGCCGTTCGGCCAGCGAACCGACGAGCTGCGACTTCATGTAACCGGACCCGACGGCCGCGACAGCGCCACCCATCGCCTGCACACGGTCGATCTCGGCCCGCGCACCCGTCAGCAGGTCGTCTACTTTGGACTCGACAACGGGGGAGCCGTCGAAGAGGTCGTCGTACTCCAGCAGATCCGTCTCGTAGGCGAGGACCTGTTGCATGCGCAGCGCCCACTGCTGGTCCCACGGGCGCGGCAGGCCGAGCGCCTCGTTCCAGGCCGGCAACTGGATCGCACGGGCGCGGGCGTCCCTCGACAGCGTGACGGCCAGCATCTCCAACACGATCCGCTGCGCGTTGTTCTCCGGCTGCGCCTCGGTAAGGCCGAGCGAGTTGACCTGGACGCCGTAGCGGAACCGGCGTTTGCGGGGATCGTCGACGCCGTAGCGGTCGCGGGTCAGCTCGTCCCACAGTTGGGTGAAGGCGCGCATCTTGCACATCTCCTCCACGAACCGGACGCCCGCGTTGACGAAGAACGACATCCGAGCGACCACGTCACCGAAGGCCGCCGGCGCCACCTGACCGGAGTCGCGCACCGCGTCCAGCACGGCGATGGCGGTGCTGACCGAGTAGGCGATCTCCTGCACCGGCGTGGCGCCGGCCTCCTGGAGGTGGTAGGAGCAGATGTTGATCGGGTTCCACTTCGGCACGTTCGCCACGGTCCACGCCACCATGTCGGTGATCAGGCGCAGGCTCGGGCCGGGCGGGAAGACGTAGGTGCCTCGGGACAGGTACTCCTTGATGATGTCGTTCTGCGTGGTGCCGGTGAGCTGGGCGAGGTCGGCGTCCTGTTCCTGGGCGACGGTCACGTAGAGCGCGAGCAGCCACATCGCGGTGGCGTTGATCGTCATCGAGGTGTTCGCGCCGGCCAGCGGGATGCTGTCGAAGAGCTGACGCATATCACCCAGATGGCTGACGGGTACGCCGACCTTGCCAACCTCACCCGAGGCCAACTCGTGATCCGGGTCGTAACCGGTCTGTGTGGGCAGGTCGAACGCGACCGAGAGGCCGGTCTGGCCCTTGGCCAGGTTGCGGCGGTAGAGCGCGTTGGACGCGGCGGCGGACGAGTGGCCGGCGTAGGTCCGCATCACCCAGGGTCGATCCCGGTCGGAGTCTGACGGATACGGCACGGTGGACCTCCGTTGGCCGGCTACGGTTAGCAGAGTACTGGCCGGTAACTATTCGCGCCGGGTGCGATCGCTCACAACGGGACTGGCGGACGGCACACGTGCGGCCGGAGAATGGCGGGATGGGCTTGACGGGCCTGGACGAGCTGCTGGTGCTGCTTGCGGTGATCTTCGTGCTCAGTGGGGTGTTGCGCCGGTTCTTCGGCAGTGACGTGCCCAGGATCGAGCGCCGCCTGGCCAAGGCCCGCGACTACGGCCTACTGTCCGAGGTGGCGACGGCACCGTCCGAGCAGGCGGCGACGTTCGTGCGGGACCTGTTGCGCAGCAAGGGAATCCGGGCCACGACAGCACCCGACGACAACGGCACGACCCAACACGTCCTGGTCTTCCCGAAGGACGCGAGGGCGGCCGCGGACGTGCTACTGGCCGGCACCGACAACAGCGAGTAGAGCCGCCAGAGCCCGGAAGGCGACCGACGCGCGCCGATAGCAGCGAGTAGCCAAATCTTGGACAATATCTAGGCCATTCGGGTGATGGCGGCCATGAACAGTGTCACGATGTGTGAGCGACACGATCTCCTGTTGTCCGGCCGTCAGCGCCGGCCACCGGAAGGCGATCCGATCCCGATGTACATGCCCCCGACCAGCCAGCAACGTCCCGTCCCGACCAAGCGCCGACGTCGCTGGCCGTGGATCACCGGCGCCGTGGTGCTGGTGCTCTTCGTGCTGGCCGGAATCTTCGGCAAGCCGAGCACCACCAACACACCGACCATCGGCACCGCCGGCACGATCGCCACCGCCACGTCGACCGCCGACGTGCCCACCACGACCGACACACCGGTTGCCACCACGCCACCGGCCGTCGTCGACCCACCGACGGCCGCGCCCGTCGTCACGACCGTGCCGCAGGTCGTCGCGGTGCCGCGCACCACGATCCACCGCACGACGGCGAAACCGAAGCCCAAGCCCGTGCCGCCGCCCGTCGTCGCTCCGCCGCCCGTCGTCGCGCCGCCGCCGGCACCCGCTCCGCCGGCAACCGGGAAGTACCACGCCGGCGAGTTCTGCTCGACCCTCGGCGCGACCGCGATCAGCACCAACGGCGACGAGATGACGTGCGTGCAGGAGGGCAGCTACAAGCGCTGGCGAAACGACTGAGTCAGTCCCGCTCGGGAGGTGTGGTGACGCGGCGGACGTCGGCACCCAGGCGTTGCATGTTCTCCACGAACCGGGGATAGCCCCGGTCGA
>DATBDL010000260.1:0-3965 GCA_036269975.1 Pseudonocardiaceae bacterium
TATCAGCCACGGAGCGGCGTCGGCGAGCCCGACCTGGCCCTCCTCAGCGTTGGTGAACCCGGTGACCCGGCGTCCGGCGAACAGCCACCTGCCGTCGACCTGCGCGGGCAGCAGCGCGGCCGGGCCGTGGCATACCGCGGCGACCGGCTTTCCCAGATCGGCGAATTCGGCGATCAGGCGGCCGAAGCGCTCGGAGGCGGCCAGGTCCTCCATCGGCCCGTGCCCTCCGGGCACGAACACCGCGTCGTAGGCCTGGACGCCGACGGTGTCCAGGTCCGCGGGGTCGAGCAGTTCTCCGTCGATGTCGGCCAGGTAGCCGCGGAACCGCTGTCCGGGTTCGGGCGAGCCGCCGTTCATCTCCGGGGTGAAGCCTGCCTCGTCGGGTACCGGCGCGACCGCGCCGGGGGTGGCGATCGTGACGTCGACGCCTTCCTGCGTGAAGACCTGGTGCGGTACCGCGAGCTCCTCCGGCCAGTACCCGCACGGATGCCGCGTGCCGTCCTTGAGGGTCCAGTGGCGAGACCCGGTGACCGCGAATAGGACGCGTGCCATGGCGAAACCCTTCGTTTGTCGGAGTGCGTGCGGCGCTTCACGCTAGGCCCGGCGGCGGCGGGGCCTGGTCAATTGCGTCGGATCGCGATACGGCACAGCAGGTGTGCGACACCGCGCGGCGAACTCGCCAGATATGGGCACACATCCCGTCGGAATGGGGCACCACGGGTCCGCGCTCTGCGCTTTGCTTCCGACCGTGACACCCGTCACCAACACCCCGAACAGCCTGACCAGAAGGACTCTGCGATGACGCGTATCGCCTACCTGGTCTCGAGCGCATCCGAGATCACGATGTCCGACGGAGGTTCCCACCCCACGGGCTACTTCGCCGAGGAGGCGCTCAAGCCCTACGAGCGGTTCGTCGAGGCCGGCTTCGACGTGGTCGTGACGACCCCGGACGGCACAGCCCCGACCGCGGACCCGTACGGACTGCGGTGGTACTTCCACTATCCGGACGACGACAAGGACTACCTCGACTCGGTGGTGCGGACGTTCGCCACCGACCCCGACGACATCCGGTTCACGCTGCAGCACAACACCGATCTCGATCTGGCCGCGGCCCGTCGCATCGCGCTGCTGCTGCAGCAGCGCGGTCACAGCGCCGCGCAGGCGCACGCCGTCGTCAGCCGTGCCGCGAAGGCCGCGTGGCGGGGGAGCCGACACCTGGTCGACGTGCTGGACGGGGATGCGCAAGCCGGTCTGGCACGGGGCGATCTGCAGGCCGCGGCGGACGAGCAGCGACGGGCGAGCGAGGCGTTGTCCGCGGAGCGCAAAGCGAAGCTGGATGCGATCGACGGGTTCCAGCGGCCGGTCGACCTCAGTGCGCTTGGCGACGAGGAGCTGGCCGGCTTCGATGCGGTGTTCGCCCCCGGCGGGCACGGCCCCATGGTCGACCTGGCGGGCAACCCACACGTGGCGCGGCTGTTGACGGTACTGCACGAGCGGCGCGCGCCGATCGCAGCGCTGTGCCACGGCCCCGCGCTGCTCCTGTCCGCGCCGGAGCGGTCGGACGGCCAGTGGCTGTTCGACGGCTACCGGATGACCTGCTTCACCGACGAGGAGGAGGACCAGACCGAGCCCGGCCGCCTCGGGCTGCCCTGGTACGTCGACACGGCGCTGAAGAACGCCGGCGCGGTGTTCGACGACGGCCCGCAGGCATGGGCCAGCCACGTGGTGGTCGACCGGAACGTGATCACCGGGCAGAACCCCGGATCGACCGAGGCCATGGCCGACGCGGTGATCAAGGCACTGCGCGTTCCCGCGTCGCGGGCGGCGTGACGTGTGGTTCGCCAGAAAGAGACCCAGGAAGGGACGGAGTCCCGAGATGACAGCTGATCCCCACCGCACCGTGACCGGCTTTCTCGATGCCTTCGCCGGCCACGACATCGACGCCGCCATGTCCTTCGTGGACGACGACGTCCAGGTCACCGTTCACGGCCTCGGCGTCCGGGACACGGGTGCGGCCATCCTGCGACCGGTTCTCGATGACCTGCTGCGGGCGTTCCCGGACCTGCTGGTGACCGTGAAGCGCCTGCTGGTCACCGGGGACGTCGTGGCGGCCGAGCTGAAGGTCGAAGGCACCCAGGCCGATGCCTACGCGGGCGCCATCAACCAGGAGAAGCACATCGACCTCGACGAGGCGTGGCGGTTCGAGGTGCGCGGCGGCCGGATCACCGCGGTCGACGCCTATTGGTGTCAGCAGCAGCTCTACCGCCGCCTCGGCGTCAAGCGGTTCGACCAGATCGCCCTCGTGTAAGGAGCCCTTCGCATGACCGCGACATTACCGGCGACTCGCAGCGCGGCCGACCACGCCGCCGTGGTGACCGAGTTCTTCGACCTCTATCGGGTGCACGACGTGCACGGCATGGCCGACCTGTGCGCGATCAACGCCGACTTCTCCTACCCGCCGTTCGAGATGTGGGGCAAGCAGCGGGTGCTGCGCGCCGACGGGAAGGTCGGCACGGTCGGCAAGACCATCTGGGCCGGGCTGATCCACTCGTTCCCGGACCTCACGAATGTGGTGCACACGGTGAACGCCAACGACGACGGCGACGTGGTCGTCCAGGTGGACATCGGCGGCACCCAGCAGCTGCCTTGGGGAACCGTGCAGCCCGCCGGCAACGCCTACGCCGAGCCGCACCTGTTCCTGTTCCGGGTCGGGCAGGACGGCCTCATCACGTCCATCACCGGCTACTGGGACAACGCGGGAATCTGCCGGCAGCTCGGCCACGCCGAAGTCGACTAGGAGGACACACCATCATGGCATTGCTGAAGCGAGAAGAGTGGCAGGGTTTCGTCCGCGACGTCGACTGGACACCGACCTACGTCGACGACGAGGCCATCTACCCCGAATGGCATTCGGGCACCGGTAAGGTGCCGCGGGAGGCCTGGCTGAACTGGGAGGAGTCCTACAAGGTCAGCTACCCGGAGTACGTGTCGACCCAGCGAGAGAAGGAGTCCTCGGCGTACGCGGTGAAGGCGGCGCTCCAGCGCTCCAACAACTTCGACGGGCTCGACGAGGGCTGGAAGTCGGCGACGAAGATGCACTTCGGCGGTGTCGCGCTGGTGGAGTACGCGGCCGTGCTGGGTGAGCTGAAGATGGCGCGTTTCGGCCTCAACGGGGCGTGGCGGAACATGGCCACCTTCGGCCAGCTCGACGAGATGCGGCACGCGCAGATCACCACGTTCTTCGGCCATGAGTTCGTCGGCAAGGACCCGCAGTACGACTGGACCCAGAAGACGTTCCACACCAATGACTGGGTGCCGATCAGCCTGCGCAATCTGTTCGACGGCATGATGACCTCGCCCAACGTGGTCGACCTGGCCATCGAGTTGCCGCTGACCTTCGAGACCGGGTTCACCAACCTGCAGTTCGTGGCGCTGTCGGCGGACGCGCTGGAGTCCGGCGACGTCAACTTCGCCAACATGATCTCCTCGATCCAGACCGACGAGGCGCGGCACTCCCAACAGGGTGGGCCGACGATGGAGATCCTGGTTGAGCACGATCCGGTGCGCGCCCAGTGGGTGATCGATAGGAGCTTCTGGGGTTCGGCCCGCGCCTTCGCCGCGCTGACCGGGCCGGCGATGGATTACTACACCCCGCTGGAACATCGCAAGCAGTCCTACCGGGAGTTCATGGAGGAGTGGGTGATCGACCAGTTCATCCGCACCATCGAGGACTACGGGCTGCACAAGCCGTGGTTCTGGGACGAGTTCATGCGCGGTCTGGATACCTGGCACCACGGCCTGCACATGGGCCTGTGGTACTGGCGACCCACGCTGTGGTGGCGGCCGAAGGCCGGGGTCAGCAAGGACGAGCGCGCATGGCTGATCGAGAAGTACCCCAACTGGGAGAAGGTCTACGGCGACAAGTGGGACGTGCTGATCGACAACGTCAACGCCAACAACATGGA
>DATBDL010000261.1:0-3781 GCA_036269975.1 Pseudonocardiaceae bacterium
CCGCGGTCGCGTTCCTGATCGGTGGGCCGGTGCTGCACGACGGGCTGGTGGCGCCGGTCGTGGGTTTGGTCGGCTTGCTGATCAGCGGGTGGGTGGCGCCGCACTGGCGGGCGCCGGTGCGCATCGGCGCGGCCGCTTCCGCTGTGCTGACGTTGATCGCGGTGCCCGCGTTGTGGCGAACCTATGCGGGACAACACAATCCGGGGCTGGACGACCGGAACTACACGGCGGGCCTGTTGATCGCGCTGGTCGTGGTGTGGATCGCGGTGGGTGCCGGCGGCCTGTACCGCCGGCACCACACCCGCTTCCGCCGCGCCAGGAGAAGGCCCGTCAGTTCGTCGAAACCGGCTGACCGCCCAGTGTCACCGTGATCACGCTGCCGTCGCTCAACGTCAGCTTCATCTGATCACCCGGCGCCGCCGCGTGCACGGCCGCCACCAGGCCGTCCGACGATGTGACCAGCCGACCGTCCGCCTTGACCACCACGGCGCCCACCTTCAGGCCGGCCTTGTCCGCGGGCCCGCCCGACGTCACGGTCTTGATCAGCGCACCGTTGGGCAGGATGGCGTCCTGGGAGGGCACGTTGTCGGCCACCTGCACGCCGAGGACCGTCTGGGTGGCGTGGCCGGACTGCACGATCTCGTTCGCGGTCCGCCGCGCCTGGTCGATCGGGATCGCGAAGCCGATGCCGACGTTGCCGCCCTGGGCGCCGGCCTGCGGATCACCGCTGCTCGGCGAGTAGATCGCCGAGTTGATGCCGACGATCTGGCCCTGCATGTTCACCAACGGCCCACCGGAGTTGCCCGGATTGATCGCGGCGTCGGTCTGGATGGCGTCGAGCACCGTGCCCTGGTCGTTGCCGTCGCCGGCCGCGGTCGGGCGGTGCAGCGAGCTGACGATGCCGGTGGTCACCGTGCCGGTCAGGTCGAACGGCGCGCCGATGGCCACCACCTGCTGGCCGACGGCGAGGCTGCCGGAACTGCCCAGCGCCGCCACCGGCAGACCGGTCACGCCCTTCGCCTTGATCACGGCGATGTCGGTGGTCGGGTCGCGGCCGACGACGGTGGCGTCGACGGTGCGGCCGTCGGCGAAGATCGCCTGGATCTTGCCGCCGCTCACCGCGCTCGCGATCACGTGGTTGTTCGTCAGGATGTTGCCGTCGGAGCTGATGACGATGCCGGAGCCGGTGTCGCCGTTGGCGCCGTTCTGGTCCTGGAACTCGGCCGCGATCGTCACGACGACCGGCAGCACCTTGCCGGCCACCGACTGCGCGCTGCCGGCCGGCGCGTTCGACGCCTGGTTGGCCGGCGGCGGCGTGGCGAGCGAGCTCACGACCGGGCCGTCCGTGCGGCCGCCGACCAGGTAGCCGCCCAGTGCTCCGGCCAGGCCGCCGATCACCAGCGCCAGCACGGCGATCCCGGCGATCAGACCGCCGGACCCCTTGCGACGGCGCGGCTCGACCTGTGTGCCCATGATCGTGTAGCCGGCGGTGAGCGGGCCGGTCTGCGGACCGGGGATGGGGCCGGTCGGCGGGGGCCCGTAGCCACCGGGCGGGGTCGACGGCGGACTGCCGTAGTACGGGAAGCCGGCCGCCGACCACGGGTTCGGCGACTCATCGGGGTAGTCGGACGACGACGACGACGGCGCCGACGGTCCAGGTCCCGACGAAGCCGGCGGGTACGCCGAGGCCGCCGGCGTCGGCCCAGCAGCCGGCGGGTACGCGGACGTCGGCGCGGGCCCATGGACCGGCGCGTAGGTCGGGTCGGGTGCTTGTGGGTTCGGTGATCTGTACCAGTTGTCACCGCTGGGCTCGACGGTCGGCTGGCCCTGGCCCGTCTCGGTGCGCTCGCCCGCGTCGGAGTGCCGGGGGGCCTCAGCCGGGCCGTCGCCGGCGGCCGGGAGGTTCTCGGTCATGGGTTCACTCTGCGCTATCCGCCTGAGAACTCGCTGAGACCGTCCTTTGCGTTTCCCGACGAGTTTCCGCCGCGTTCCCGACTAGTGGACGAGTACCGGATCGTTGGCACGCAGCCGGTCGGCGATCTGCTCCGGCGTCACGTCGTTGATCCACACCGCCATGCCGGACTCCGAGCCGGCCAGGTACTTCAGCTTGTCCTCGGTCCGCAGCACGGAGAACACCTCGAGGTGCAGCCAGGCCATGTCGCGGTCGGCCGTCACCGGCGCCTGGTGCCACGCCGCGATGTAGGGCAGCGGACGGTCGTACAGGGCGTCGAGCATGCGCAGCACCCTCGGGTACAGCTCGGCGAAGCCGTCGCGCTCGTCCTCGGTCAGCGCGGGCAGGTCGGGCACCTGGCGGTGCGGCACCATGTGCACCTCGACCGGCCAGCGCGCCGCTGCCGGCACGAACGCCGTCCAGTGGTCGTTGGACGCGAGCACCCGCCGGCCGACGGCGCGTTCGGCGGCCAGCAGGTCGGCCATCACCGGCCGGCCGTGCTCCGCCTGGTAGTCGCGCGCCGTGGCGAGCATCCGCTCGGTGCGCGGCGTGACGAACGGGTAGCCGTAGATCTGGCCGTGCGGGTGGTTCAGCGTGACGCCGATCTCCTCGCCGCGGTTCTCGAACGGGAAAACCTGCGCCACACCAGGCAGTGCGGACAACGCGGCGGTCCGGTCGGCCCACACGTCCATCACCGTGCGCACCCGGCTGACCGGCAGTTCACCGAAGGAACTGTCGTGGTCGGCGGTGAAACAGACCACCTCGCACCGGCCGCGACCGGGCGCCAGCGGCACCATCGGCAGGCCGTCGACGAACGGCGGTGTGTCCGGCACCGACTGCGCGAACGAGGGAAACCGGTTCTCGAACACGACGACGTCGTAGCTGGACTCGGGAATCTCGGTCGGCCGGCCGGGGCTGGACGGACACAGTGGGCACAGGTCGGCCGGCGGGCGGTACGTGCGGGTCTGCCGGTGCGCCGCCATCCCGACCCACTCGCCGGTCAGCGGGTCCCTGCGGATCTCGGCGTGCGGCTCCTGGCGGGGCAGCTTGCGCCGGTCCCGCGCGATGCGCTCCGGAGTGTCTGGGGTGTCGTCGAAGTAGATGATCTCCCGCCCGTCAGCAAGGTGGCGTACGGACCGCCTCACGCTGTCTCCTCACGCCTACCACGGACGGGCACGATCAACAGGTCGCCGACCTGCTCGGTGAGCAGCTCGCGGGCGTCGGCCGGGATGCCGTCGTCCATCACGAGCACGTCGGCCTCGTCCAGCGCCGCGATGGTGGAGATGCCGACCACGCCCCATTTCGTGTGGTCCGCGACCACGACCAGCCGGCCGGCCGCCTCGACGAACGCCCGGTTGGCCTCGCTCTCGTTCAGGTTCGGCGTGGTGAAACCGCTGCGCTGGGCCACCCCGTGCACGCCGAGGAACACCACGTCCAGGTGCAGCGTCCGCAGCGCCTGCACGGCGACCGGGCCGACCAAGGCGTCCGACGGCGTCCGCACGCCACCGGTCAGCACGACCGTGCGGTCGGTGCGGCCGGACTGGCGCAGCACGTCGGCGACCCGGATCGAGTTGGTGACCACGGTCAGATCCGGCACGTCGGCGAGGTATCTCGCCATCGTCCACGTCGTGGTGCCGGCGGAGAGGCCGATCGCGGTGCCCGGCCGGACCAGCGTCGCCGCCTGCTGCGCGACGGCTTCCTTCTCCGGTAACTGGCGGACCGACTTGGCCTCGAACCCCGGCTCGTCCACACTGCGACCGGCGACCGACGTCGCCCCGCCGTAGACCTTCTCGACCAGGCCCCTGGCGGCCAGCACGTCGAGGTCCCTGC
>DATBDL010000262.1:0-38520 GCA_036269975.1 Pseudonocardiaceae bacterium
TGCTGGAGTACGCGGAACTGGGCATGGAGGCGGTCTGGCGGATCGAGGTCGAGGACTTCCCCGCGTTCGTCGTCGTCGACGACAAGGGCAACGACTTCTTCGCCGGCACCAGCCAACCGACGCTACAGATCTCGTTTCACCGCTGAGCGAAACCACGTGCCGCAGCCAGGCTCGTTGGGCCACTGTGGACGCCATGGACTACGTCATGCTGCACGGCACCACGCAGGCTCCGAGCGCATGGGACCGGGTGATCGGACTGCTCGCCGAGCGCGGCCATCGCGGCTACGCCATCGACTTCCCGGTCGACCAACCGGACCTGAGCACCGAGGAACTCGCGCAGATCGTCGTCGACCAGGTCGGTGACAAGGTGCGGGAACCCGTTGTGGTGGCCCATTCCGGTGGCGGCCTGATCCTGCCGGCAGCGGCACGCCGGTTGGGTGCGCGGCACCTGGTGTGGCTGGCTGCCGTCGTACAGGACTTCGCCGCTGGCCGCGGCTTCCTCGATGAGGTCGAAGCCGACCGTGGTCACGTGTTCGGGGCGGAATGGCCGGAGTGGACCGGCGACGATCCCGTCGTGGCGGCCTATTTCCTGTTCCACGGCTGCGATCTGGCCACCTTGCGCTGGGCCATGACCACACTGCGCCCGTTCGTGCCGATGGCCGCCTACCGCGAGCGGCCCGGTCCGGCACCGACAGCGCCGTCCACGTACGTGCTGCCGCGCCACGACCGCACGCTACTGCCGGAATGGATGCGCACCGAGGTCCCGGAACGGCTCGGCGTGACACCGATCGAGATCGACGGCGACCACTGCCCGCACGTGGCCGAGGCGGCGTTCGTCGCGGACCTGCTGATCACTTGTGCGCGCTGAGGGTCTGGAACACGATGGTCCGGGTGCCCAGCGGCGCGTTCAGGGGGGCACTCACCTGAACGACCCGCACGATCATCGGGCACATCTGGTTGCCCTGGCTGGTGTTCGTCGTGATGACCTGGATCGTCACCTGGGTCGCGGTCTGGGCGGTGGTCTGGGCGGAGATCTTCTGGCAGCCGGACTGCTCCGCGTTGAACACCACGAACTTGCCGTCATCGGTGACCTGGACACCCTGCGGCGGCGCCACCATGCCGGAAGCGTTGATCTGCCCCGCCGGCACGGTGGTACGGCCCCCAGCGGGTGGCGCCGTGGCGGGGGCCTGCGACGGGCTGGATGGCGCGGTGTCGGTGGTGGTGGCCTTCGCGGTCACTCTGTCACTGGTGCTCAGGACGGAACCAGAGCCGGCCGTCGCATTCGTGCCACCACAGGCGGCGGCCGTCAACACGACGAAACAGGCGGCCGCCAACAGTTGTCCGGTCCTCATGTAAGGAGGACGTGGTCGCGGCCGGATCGGTTGCACGCCGTTCACCGGGTCAGCCTCGCACGATCGACAGTTGGAGCACCACGGTACGGCTGGCCAGCGGCCTGGTGAGTTGCACCGTCATCGGCTTGTAACGGACGAACATCGGACAAGCGTGGTTACCTGTCCCCGGCTGCTGCTGGACGAGCCGGACGACGATCTGGGTGTCGGTCTGCTGGGCGACGGTCGCGTTGGAGGTGAAGCAACCACCCTCCTCGCCGTAGAAGCCCAGTTCGGAGCCGTTCTTGTCGACCCACACCGTGCGCGGGAACCCGGATGGCAGCGCCGACGCGTTCAACTGCTTTCCCGTGACCGGCGTGGCACCCGCCGGCACCCGCACACCGGGAACGGCGGGCACGGTCCCGCCGGTCACCGGTGCGGTCGTAGTCGGTGCGGTCGTAGTCGGTGCGGTCGTCGTCGGCGCCGTGCTGAGCTGGTTACCCGGCTGGGCACCCGCGTTCGACCCGCCGCCGGCGCAACCAGCCACCAGCAGCATCAGGATGCCCGCTCCCGCAACGCTTCCCAGGTGTCTCATGCCAAGAGGACGGAATCCGACCGACACCGGGTTGCACGCCTCACCCAGCCCCCGCGCTCGGCTCCTCCGCCAGCACCGTCTCCAGTCGGCGCAGCGTCGCCTCCATCCCCTTCAGATTGCGGGCCGGGAAGCCCAGCAGCGCCAGGAGCGGCCCCGCCGGTGCCGTCGACCAGTCGAACGTCTCGGTCACCTCGGTCGTGTTCTCGTCGATCGGCTCGAGCTCCCAGCGCCAACGGTGCCTGGCCATGTGGCGCCACGCGATCAGCCGGTTCGGCTCGAACTCGACCACCTTGTTGGTCACCCGGTACGGCATGCCCATCTTCATGTCCATGCCGAACGTCGAGCCCAACTCCAGCCGCTGCGACACCGGCACGCCGTGCGGGGCCCGCACGGTGCCGGAGCCGTCGATCAGCGGGTGTTTCGACGGGTCGGTCAGCAGGGCGAAGATGCGCTCCGCCGACGCATGCACGGTCGCGGTGGTGGCGACCCTTCCTTTGGTCACATCGGCACTCTAGGCCCACGGCGCGGAACCTGGCCGAACCGCCGCACGGTCATGCCGGCGGCAGGTTCAGCCGCGTGGCGAGACCGTCGAGCAGCGCCGCCAGCCCGAGGTCGAACCGGCGCGAAATGGCGTCCGCCGTGACGGCGTCCCGCCAGGCTCCGCCGTCCTTCGATTCCGCGTAGAGCTTCGACGTCAACGGGAACAGACCGGTCGCCAACTGCGCGAGCCCGAACTCCATGGCAGCGGCGGTGTCGTCCTCGTCGACCCGGTCGCGGCGGGTCCCGATCTCCTCCAGCCGCAGCACGTGGCCCATCACGTAGTCGTCCACGATGGTCAACAGGGCGAGTTTCGTTGGCACGTCGAGATCGGTCGCCGAGATCGCCTTCAGCGACTGTTCGAAGTGCCGCATCGCGTTCGGCCCCATCTGCGCGTCCCGCAACGACACCAGCGCCCACGGATGGCGGACGAGCGCGGCGCGGGTCCGGTGCGCGATCACGGTCATCGCGGCGCGCCAGCCGGTCGGCAGTTCCCCGTCCGGTATCAGGGCTTCTGCCATCAGCGAGTCGTCCATCAGGGCGACGAGATCGTCCTTCGTGCGGACGTAGTGGTAGAGCGTCATGGTGCCGGCGCCGAGCTCGGCCGCGACCCGGCGCATCGACACCGCGGCGAAGCCCTCGCTGTCCGCGATCGCCAGCGCCGCTGCGGCGATCTGCTCCCGGCTGAATCGGGGCCGGCGCGCTCCCGGCTCCGGCCGTGCCCAGATCGGGGCGCCATCACGCTGTTCAGCCACCCGTACACCGTACCGAGTCGCTGGTCAGCGCACTGGTGTGCGGACCATGACGCAGCCGAACCAGTCGCCCGGTACCGCGACCTGGTCCGCCCGATCGGCCGCCGCCGCCGGGTGTGGGACACCCGGCTCAGGTGCCGCCGATCGACCGCAGTTGGCGCGGTACCGCGTCCGGCCGGGGTGGCGGCGGCCCGAGTTCGACGCGGGCACCGGTCACCGCGACGCCGCTGGTCAGGGCCAACACCGGATCCAGCGTCACTGTACGGAGCTCGGGCAGGTCCTCCGCCAGCGCGGCCACCCGCAGTACCAACTCGGCCAACGCGGCCAGGTCGGCCGGCTCGGTACCGGCGTAACCGGCCAGCAGCGGAGCCGCCCTCGGCGCCCGCACCAGCCAGGCCGCGTCCACGTCGGTCAGCGGCACCATGGTGTAGGACCGGTCACCGAGCAGGTCGCTGACGATGCCGGACAATCCGAAGTACACCAACGACCCGAACGACGGATCGTCCTGCGACCCGATCACGCACGACACCCCGTGCCCGGCCATCCGCTGCACGGTGACACCGTCCACTCCGGACATCGCTCGCAGGTCCCGGTACGCGGCGAGCACCGCGTCCGGCCCGGCCAGATCCAGCCGTACGCCAACGGGATCGCTGTGCTGCCGAAGCCGCGCACTGACCGACTTCAACACCACCGGATATCCCAACCGGTCCGCGGCCGCCACCGCCGCCGACTCGCTCTCCGCGGGCACGACCGGCACCAACGCGATGCCGTAGCACGCCAACAACCGCGTCGCCACATCGTCGGGCAACAGATAATGGTCCACAGTAGACAACTCGTCGACCAGCGCCCGAGCGGCATCGACGTCGATGTCGGCCGGCCGGCCGAAGGCGCCACGGGGCGCGGACCGCCACCGCGCGTACCGGATCGCCCTGGCCAGCGCCAACACCGCCCGCTCCGGACTCGGATACGACGGAACCGACCCGTAGCCCGGCGTCCCGTCGGTCCCTGGCGACGCCAGTTCGGCCGGCACCCCCTCCACCGCCAGGAACGTCGACACGATCGGCTTGGCAACGATGTCGGCGTCGGTTTTGGCGTCTGCGTCGGTTTCTGCGTCGAGGACCGCCCGCAACGCCCGCGCGTAGGCGGCACCGGGCACCGCGACCGGCGGCACGAACACGATCACCAGCGCGTCGACGTCGTCCCGGCGCAGCACCGCACGGACGGCCGCCGCGAACTCGTCCGGCGACGCGGCAACCCCGGTGTCGACGGGATCGCCGGCCAACGTCAGGCGCTGGGCGAGAATGGTGTCCGCGGCCAGCAGTCCGATCGCCGTCGAGTTGCCGACCACGGCCACCCGGTCCCCCGCCGCCAGCGGCTGGTTGGCCAGCAACAGGGCGGTGTCGAGCAGTTGATCCAGCGAGTCGACACGGATCACGCCGGCCTGCTCGAACAGGGCCCGCACGCTCGCGTCGTCCACCGGCACCGACGTGGCGGCCAGTCCGGGCACCACGGCATGCCGCCCGGACCGGACGACCACGATCGGCTTGTGCCGAGCCAGCCGCCGCGCCAACCGCGCGAACTTCCTCGGATTCCCGAACGACTCGAGGTAGAGCAGGACAACGCGGGTGTCCGGGTCGGTCTCCCAGTACTGCAACAGATCGTTGCCCGACACGTCGGCCCGGTTGCCAGCGGAAACGAACGTGGACAAGCCCAGTCCGCGACTGGCCGCGTCAGCCAGGATGGCGATCCCCAACGCACCGGACTGACAGAAGAACCCGGCCCGCCCCCGGCCCGGCAACCGAGGTGCCAGAGTCGCGTTCAGTCGCACGGCCCCATCGGTGTTCACGACCCCCAACGCGTTCGGCCCCACCACCCGCATCCCGTGCGCCCGCGCCTCCGTGACCAGCCGCCGCTCGGCACCCCGACCGGCCAGTCCCACTTCGGCGAACCCGGACGACAACACCACCAACGTGTGCACGCCCTTGGCAAGACAGGCATCCATCACACTGTCGATCCCGGCCGCCGGCACGGCGACAACGGCGAGATCGACCGGATCCGGAATATCCAGTACGGACGAATAGGCCCGCACTCCCCGAACCGACCGATGCTCGGAATTGACCGGGTACACGGTGCCGGCGAAATCGGCGGCCAGCAGATTGGTCAGGACGGCATAGCCGATCTTGGTCGGATCGGTGGAAGCGCCGATCACAGCGACCGACCGGGGATGCAGCAGATTGTGCACGCTGCGCGCCTCGGCCGCCTGCTCCCGCGACCGTGCCACGGCCACCGATGCCTCGGTCGGATCGATGGCGAACTCGAGATGCAGCACGCCTTCGTCGATCTCCCGGCGCACGCGGTAGCCGGCGTCCCGGAACACCCGCACCATCTGCCGGTTCTCCCCCAACACCTCGGCGACGAACCGCCGCAACCCCCGCTCCCGCGCGGCGGCGGCGAGGTGTTCGAGCAGGATGGAC
This sequence comes from Pseudonocardiaceae bacterium, assembly GCA_036269975.1. Taxonomy (GTDB): domain Bacteria; phylum Actinomycetota; class Actinomycetes; order Mycobacteriales; family Pseudonocardiaceae; genus DATEPR01. The sequence goes on from DATBDL010000262.1 coordinate 5,687, forward strand.
CCCAGTCCGCGCCCCTGATGGGCGTCCTCGACCACGAACGCCACCTCGGCCGAGTCGGAGCCGTTGAGCTGTTCGTATCGTCCGACCGCGATCAGATCGTCGCCGAGAAAGGCGGCGAAGGCCACCCGGCCGTGGTGATCGACAACGCTGAACCGCTTGAGATCCTTGTCCGACATGTGCGGATAAGGTGCGAAATAGCGGAAGTACCGAGTCCGCTCCGACAGTCGCCCATGCAATGCCAACAGCTTGGGCGCGTCGTCCGGAATGATAGGTCGCAAGTGGACGGTCCCACCGTCGCTGAGCACGACGTCGGCTTCCCAGTGCTTGGGGTAGTCATAAGGATCATCGCTCGACACGGCGGGCTCAGTCTCGAGGATCATCGGGATCAAGGCCATGCAACGGAAAGACGGCCCGGCGGGTGTCCAGGACGGCGGAGTCGACGTGGTCGTCCACGCCACCGCCCCAGGGTTCGAAGTCGGTGTCCGAGTCGTCGGTCATCGAAGAGGGAACAACGATATGTGGCGGAACCATCCTGGCCGCCAACGACATCCAGTCGGCCGGAATCGGTGTGTTGGGCGCCACATCCCGGTCCAAGATGGTGGCCAACAGGTGGGTCCAGGACCGAGGCACCACCCGTACCAGGTCGTAACCACCCCCGCCCAACGCCAACCACCGCCCATCGGCATACCGAATCGCAAGCTCCCGCAAGGCCCGATAAATGGCCCGATGCCCGTCGACCGACAGCCAGAGATCGGCCAACGGATCCGACCGATGGGTGTCCACGCCACATTGCGTAACCAACACCTGCGGCTCGAACTTCGCCAACAAGGCAGGAACCACGGCATGAAAGGCCCGCAGCCAGGGCCGATCAGTAGTCCCAGGCGGCAACGGCAGGTTGACGGAAGTCCCCTCGCCGGCGCCGACGCCCAGCTCCTGAGGATAACCGGTCCCAGGCCACAACGACCGGGGATGCTGATGCACCGAAATGGTCAGAACCCGAGGGTCGTCGTAGAAGACGGTCTGCACCCCGTCCCCGTGATGCACGTCGACGTCCACATAGGCCACCCGCTCCACCCCATGGTCGAGCAACCAGGAGATGGCTACGGCGCAGTCGTTGTACACACAGAACCCGGCCGCACGATCCGGCATGGCGTGATGCAGTCCACCAGCGATGTTCACGGCCCGATCGGCCTGCCGGGTAGCGATCAGGTCAGCGGCGAGGACGGAGCCGCCCACCACCAACGCGGAAGCCTCATGCATCCCGGCGAAAATCGGGTTGTCAGCCGTACCAAGCCCGTGCCCGACCTCAGCCCAAGCATCCGGAGCGGCCCGAACAGCAGCGAGGTAGTCGGCATCGTGGACCCGCTCGAGCAAGGCGTCCCCAGCCACCTCCGGCCGACGCAGAGTCACCCCGTCGAGCACCCCGAGTGCGGTGGCGAGCTGGATGGTCAGATGCAACCGAACCGGATTGAGCGGATGGTCGTCGCCCATGTCGTACCCGAGAAACGAGTCGTCCCACACCACGTCAGCCGCCATACCCATGGCCCGACCCTAACCGCCGCCCCACCCCAACACCGCCCAAGACCGCACGCGACGGACCAGGCACCCGTCCGCAGGCACGTCGCCATCGCACCCACCGCAGGCAGGTCACTGTCGCACCCTCGCCGCAGTCCGACCCGCCATCACGCCTCCGTCGCTGACCAGCCCGCGACTTCAGGGCCAGCCCCGCCGCATCCGCCAGGCTCGCCCGGCTGGACAGGCCGCCCGGTCAGGCCGCTGGCCCGGACTGGCGGCGTTCGCCGGTCGGCCTGACCGGGCCACTCATTCGGGCCGCTGGCGTTCTTGTGGGTGCTGTTGTCAGTCGGTGTTGGGTTCGGTGCTTTCGTCGCCGGTTGGGTTGGGGCCGGTGGCGACCGGGCGGGTTGGGTCGGCCGACCAGTTCGACCATGACCCGACGTACAGGGCCGCCGGTGCTGTCGCGGCCGTCAGTCCGGACACCTCCAGCGCCAGCACGACCGACGCCGCCGTCACGCCCGATCCGCAGTACGCGCCGACCTGGGTGCCCGGCCGCACGGCTACTTCGGCGAACCGCGCGGCCAGTTCGGCCGGTGGGCGCCAGTGGCCGGTCTGGTCGACGTGGCCGCTGAACGGGGCGTTGCGGGCCCCCGGCACGTGGCCGGCCTTCGGGTCGATCGGCTCTACGTCGCCCCGGTAGCGTTCCGGCGCCCTTGCGTCCAGCAGCACCCCGGACTCGGACGTCGCCAGCGCCGCTGCCTGGTCGGCGTCCAGCACCGGCATGTGGCCTGGCCGGACCTCGATGTCGCCCTGTTCCGGCTTCGGCGCGTCTGCGATGACCGGTCGGCCCTCGGCGGTCCACGCTGCGTAACCGCCGTCCAGGACCGCCACGTCGGCATGTCCTGCCCAGCGCAGCAGCCACCATGCCCGCGCGGCGATCGAACCGTCGCCGTGGTCGTAGGCGACGACGGCGTCATCACCGTTGATTCCGGCGGCCCGCAGCGTGGCCTGCAGGGCGGCCGGCTCGGGCAGCGGGTGGCGGCCGGCCGGGCCTGGCGGCGCCGCCAGGTCGGCGTCCAGGTCGACGAAGACGGCGCCGGGCAGGTGGTCCCGGTCGTAGTCCGCGCGGCCCGGTGGACCTGACAGGCGCCACCGCACGTCGAGCAGGACGGTCCGGCGGTCACTCGACGGAGGGTCGAGTCGTGCGGCGACTTCACTTGTGGACACCAGCGATTTGACGGATGACGGCACCGGCTCATCTTGCCGGCCAGAACCAAGGGCCGCGAGGCGCACGCCCAGTCGGTGGGAGCGACTACCATTGTCAAACGGACGAAGGGGAATGGCGTGAACGACCTCATCGACACCACCGAGATGTATCTCCGGACGATCTATGAGCTGGAGGAGGAGGGCGTGGTGCCGCTGCGCGCACGGATCGCAGAGCGTCTCGAACAGAGCGGCCCCACCGTCAGTCAGACGGTCGGCCGGATGGAACGAGACGGTTTGGTCGTCGTCGCCGACGACCGACACCTCGAGCTCACCGATCACGGGCGCGATCTCGCCATCGCCGTGATGCGTAAGCACCGGCTGGCCGAACGACTGCTCGTCGACGTCATCGGCCTGGAGTGGGAGCAGGTGCACAGCGAGGCATGCCGGTGGGAACACGTGATGAGCGAGGCCGTCGAGCGCAAGCTCGTGGCCCTGCTCGACCATCCCACGACCTCGCCGTACGGCAACCCGATACCTGGTCTGGACAAGCTCGGCGCGGGCGAACCCGCACCACCGGTCGAGCCGGACCTGCTGCGGGTGGACGAGGTGGCCCGCCGCGGTGGCGGCATGGTGCAGGTACGCAGGATCGCCGAACACGTGCAGTTGGACACCGGCATGCTGACCGAACTGAAATCGGTCGGTCTGGTCCCCGGCGGCACGGTCGAGGTGTGCGCGATGGGCGAGCGGGGTTCCGGCATCGAGGTCAAGGGTGCCGGCAACACGGCCCGAATCCAGCAGTACGTCGCGCACGCCGTTCTGGTCCACGCGCAGTGAGGGCGGCGCAGCGAGCGGCAGCGGCGTTCCAGGAACTGTTCGACCGGGCACCGACAGGTGTCTGGTCGGCACCTGGACGGGTGAACCTGATCGGCGAGCACACCGACTACAACGACGGTTTCGTGCTGCCGTTCGCACTGCCGCACCGCACCGCCGTGGCCGCCAGCCGCAGGTCGGACGGCGTGCTGGCGGTGACCACCGTCGGTGACGACGGCAGGCCGCAGCAGGCCGAGCCGATGCCGATCGCCGATCTCGCCCCGGACGTGATCACCGGCTGGGCCAGTTATCCCGCCGGCATGGCGTGGGTGCTGCGCGACCACGGCTACGGGGACGGCGCTGACCTGGTGATCGCTGGAGATGTGCCGGCCGGCGCCGGCCTGTCGTCGTCGGCGGCGTTGGAGTGTTCGACGCTGCTGGCGCTGCTCGGGCTGGCCGGCCGGGAGGTCGGCGACGACCATGCCGAGCGGGCGGAACTGGCCAGGTGGGCCCAGCGCGCCGAGAACGACTTCGCAGGCGTGCCCAGTGGCGTGCTGGACCAGACGGCGTCCCTGTGCTGTCAGGACGCCATGGTGTTGTTCCTGGACGTGCGGTCCGACGACTTCGAGCAGGTCGCCTTCGACGCGCCGGCCGACGACCTGGCCGTTCTCGTGATCGACACGAGGGTCAATCACAAGCTCGGCGACTCCGAGTCCGGCGACGACTACGGCAGCCGGCGGCGCGGCTGCGAGCGGGCCGCCGGACTGCTGGGTGTGCCGGCGCTGCGGGACGTCAAGGCCACCGAACTGGATTCGGTTGCCGCCAGCCTGCCGACCGAGCTCGTTCCGCTGGTACGGCACGTCGTCACCGAGAACGGGCGTGTGCTCGAAACCGTGGAACTGTTGCGGCACAACAGGTTGGCCCAGATCGGCCCGCTGTTGACCGCATCCCACGCCAGCCTGCGGGACGACTACCGGGTGTCGTGTGCCGAGCTGGATGTCGCCGTGGACACGGCGCGGGCGGCCGGTGCGCTGGGCGCCCGGATGACCGGTGCCGGGTTCGGCGGGTCGGCCATCGCGCTGGTGTCCGTCGCGGACCTGCCCGTGGTGGAACTGGCGGTGACCGAGGAGTTCGGCCGACACGGCTGGATCGCTCCTCGGCTGTTCACCGCGGTGCCATCGGCGGGTGCCGGCCGGGACGCCTGAGCCGCCACGTCCCGTTGGCGCGACAGGTTGGGCCGCATGCCGCCCAACCTGGCCGGCCGGGCAGACTGGGACCAGTCGTTGATGTCGATGAAGGCGAGGAACACGGTGCGGTTGCTGGTCACCGGTGGAGCCGGGTATGCGGGGAGCGTGTGCGCGGCGCGACTGATCGAGGCCGGCCACGAGGTGGTCGTGGTCGACGATCTGTCGACGGGGCACGCCGACGCGGTTCCCGCGGGCTGCCGGTTCGTGACGGGCGACATCGCCGAGGTGGCCGACTCGGTCCTGGCTGACGGCTACGACGGGGTGTTGCACTTCGCCGCGAAGTCGCTGGTCCCCGAGTCCATGCGGCAGCCGGCCAAGTACTGGCACGGCAACGTCGTGACCTCGATCCGCCTGCTGGACGCGATGGTCAAGCACGGCACCCCCCGGTTGGTGTTCTCGTCCACGGCGGCCACCTACGGCGAGCCAAAGGAGGTGCCGATCCGGGAGACCGCCGAAACACGGCCGACGAACACGTACGGCGCCACCAAACTCGCCATCGACTACGCGATCACGTCGTACGCCACCACGCACGGCCTGGCCGCGGTGAGCCTGCGGTACTTCAACGTGGCCGGTGCGCACGGCCAGTTCGGTGAACGCCACACCACCGAGACCCACCTGATCCCGATCGTGCTGCAAGTCGCGTTGGGCCAGCGGGACAAGGTGCAGATCTACGGCGAGGACTACCCGACCCCGGACGGTAGCTGTATCCGGGACTACATCCATGTGACCGACCTCGCCGACGCGCACCTGCTCGCGCTGGACAACGCGGAGCAAGGCGAGCACCGGATCTACAACCTGGGCAGCGGCACCGGATTCTCGGTGCAGCAGGTGATCGACACCTGCCGGTCGGTGACCGGCGAGGAGATTCCGGCGACGGTCGCGGACCGGCGGCCGGGCGATCCGGCCGTGCTGGTGGCGTCCAGTGAGCTGGCCAGGGAAGAGCTGGGCTGGCGGCCGAGCCGGACCGATCTGAGCACGATCGTGCGCGACGCGTGGACGTTCACGTCCGGCCGTGCGCGAACGGCCTGACCGGGCCGAAACCGCCTGACTGCCGCAATGCAGGGTGGTCATGACCGCTCCCGAGTTGTCTCGTTGACCTGCTGTGTCGTCCTGTTGAGTGCCTGTCGCGCGAATGTCGCGGCCCTGATGCCGGCGACCCGGATCTTGCCGGGCGCAAGGCCCAGCGTCAGGGCGCTGCGGAGCAGGCCGGACAGGCGGTGTCCTGGGTCGGCCGCCTCGGCTTCGGTGAGTGCGATGCCGGCGAGTACGCCGTCGCCGCGTGCGTACGCGGAGAACGCCAGCAGGCATGCCGGCTCCGCCCGTTCCGGTGCCGGTGTCGCCCTGGCCAGTGCGGTCCACAGTCGTTCGGCCGCTGCCACGTCCGGCAACGCGTCGAAGTCGAGGCAGGTGTCGCGCACCCGATGATCGGCGAGGGCACCGGACAGGCGGATCACGTCATCGTCGGACAGGGTGGGTGGCGCGGCGACGGCGGCCGCAATGGCCGTCCGCACCGCGTCGAGCCGGTCTCGGGTCTCGTCGTCGCCGGGATCGGATCGCGGTGATCTGTCCGGTGCCACGTTGGTTTTCGCCTCCGGCTCCGCGTTTTCGACGGGGGCGTCGGGTGGTTCGTCGACCGGTGGTCGGGGCGCGGGCTGCGTCGTACACGGTTCCGTGGCGTCGGTCACTCGGTCGAGCGCCGCGGATCTGCGGGCCAGTGCGTCGGCCGGTTCTGGTGCGAGGGTGGCCACGATGTCTTCTCTCCGGTCGTACGTCACCATGCCGGACTCGGTGACGACAGCGGCCAGATCGGTGCCGGCCGGATCCGGCAGCACTCCGGTGCAGTTGAAGTCGTCGTAGCAGCGCCATCGACGGCCGCTGGCGGTGTCCGGTGTCCAGAGTTGGTGCAGTATCGAGAATCCACCGTCGACGAGGACCGATTCGCATCGAGCGAGCAACTCACGGTTCGGCAGGTCGTCGACGGGGACTCGGCCACCGACCACGATCAGGACGATCCCTGCGGCCTCGTGTTGGGTCAACGGCAACAACAGGTATTCGGCCAACGCGCGGGTCTGGGACGGCGGCGGCAGATCGGATCTGAGTACGACGCCGACCGATGCCGACGCGGGACCGTGCAGTCCCAGGACGACGAGCGAGTCGACCGGATGGAAACCGAGCAGATGGGGCACCGAGGCGAGCAACTCGCCGGGGTGTTCCAGGGTGATGTGGGTGCGTTCGTTGGATGTCATGGCTCCACGATCGACCGTGGAGCAAGGAGCGCGCCGCCTCGAATCGTCGCCTGTGGACAGAACTCGTCCGATGTGGACAGGCGTTTGCCGAGGTCTCGATACTTGTGGTAACACGGCCGGCCATCTCCACCGGATGGTGGATGGCACACCCACCTCAGGGTCGATGACAGACGGCACGACGATGGCGCATCCTGGTCGTCGAGAGCCGGAAGACCGGTCACCGCGACGACAGGAGAGGATCGACCGATGGCTGAGTTTCGGCCGGTCCCCCGGTTCGTCCAGGTGATCGAGGACTACTTCGTCGAGCGACGCTGGTGGCAGTTCATCCCGGTTCCGCTCGTCCTGATCACGCTCGCGCTGCATCGCGGCCCGTATCACGGCGGCATCGGCTACCTCACCTACGCACTGGCCGGATTGGCGCTGGTCAGCGGTGCGCTGTTGCTCGTGCTGCCTCGGATGACCAACCGGTGGGGCATCGCGAGCCTGGTGGTGATGTGTGTCAGCGCCGGTCTGCTCACCGTCACGATCCCGCAGAGCTGGACGCTGCTGCTGCCGTATCTGCTGGCCAGCGTGGCCGCCCGGCGCTACCCGACGCCGACGGCGGGAGTGATGATCGGTGCGGCGGCCGCCACGATCATCGCCATCGAGATCGCCCTGCGGGCCGGCCTGCTGTCGGCGACAGCGATGCTCGCCATCCTGGTGGCCGTCACGATGGGCGCGATCGCCCGCCGCAGCCGAGGTGAGCGGCTGGAGCAGATGGAGGTCGCCCTGGCCAGGGCCCAGACCGCCCGCGAGGAGCACGCCAAGGCAGCGGCGCTGGCCGAGCGGACCAGGATCGCTCGGGAGGTGCACGACGTTCTGGCCCACTCGTTGTCCGCACTGTCGCTGAACCTGCAGGGCGCCCGGCTGATGCTGGCCAGGGAGGGCGCCAGCGAGCAGGCACAGGAGCAGATACGTCGGGCGCAGCGGCTGGCGGCCGAGGGGCTGACCGAAGCCAGACGCGCGGTCGCCGCGCTGCGCGAGGACCCGGTACCGGCCGCGCGGGCCATCGCCGACCTGGTCACGAGCGCACGGCTGGAGACGGGGACACCCACCGAACTGACCGTCGACGGCGTGCATCGGAACCTGTCCGGACCGGCGGAGGACGCCCTGTACCGGACGGCGCAGGAGGCGCTGAGCAACGCGCGCAAGCACGCCCCAGGAGCGCCGGTCGACGTGTTGCTGACGTATCGGGAGGGCAGTACCGAACTGACCGTCACCGATCACCAGGGGCAGCGGCCGGCCGATCCGGTGACGGCCGGATACGGTCTGACCGGGATGCGCGAACGGGCCGAACTGATCGGCGGCGAGCTGCGGACCGGTCCGACCGACGACGGATGGCAGGTACGACTGGTGGTGCCGGCATGACCGAGCGGGACGCGTTGCGCGTCGTCATCGCCGACGACCAGACGGTGGTGCGGGAGGGCCTGGCCATCCTGCTCGGCCTGCTACCCGGCGTCGAGGTGGTCGGCGCCGCCGAGGACGGGCTGGTCGCGCTGCGACTGGTGGCCGAGCAGCGGCCGGACGTGCTGCTGGTGGACCTACGGATGCCCCGGTGCGACGGCGTCGAGGCCACTCGCCGGGTCCGTGCCGAACATCCGGGTACCGAGGTCGTGGTGCTCACCACGTATGCCGACGACGAGTCGGTGCTCGACGCGCTACAGGCCGGCGCCCGCGGCTTCCTGACCAAGGACGCGGACGCCGAGGCCATCGCGCGGGCACTGCACGCGGCGGCCGCTGGACAGTCCACTGTGGATGGCGACGTCCAGCGACGGCTGATCGACGCGGCCACCAGGGGGCGGTCCGGGGCCGGCCAGGAGCGACCGAGGGAACTGGTGGAGGGCCTGACCGCCCGCGAGACCGAGGTCCTGCGACTCATCGCGGGCGGCCTGTCCAACGGCGAGATCGCCAGGCGGCTCGTTGTCAGCGAGGCCACCGTGAAGACGCACGTCAACCACGTCTTCGCCAAGGCCAACCTGCGCGACCGGGCCCAGGCCGTCGCCTACGCCTACCGAGCCGGTCTCGTCGACGGCTGACCAGTTGTCCACAGGCTCCGAAACGCACATGGCAAGCGCCGGCCGCACTCGACCACAATGGAAACCATGACAGAGGCGAACATCACCGAGCCGGAACACGACCCGTACCGCTGGCTTGAGGACGTGGGCGGGCCGGACGCCCTGGCGTGGGTGAACGAGCGGAACACCGAAACCCTGGCCGAGTTGACCGGTGCCGCCAGGTTCGAGCGACTCGGCGACGAGATCCGGCAGGTACTCGATTCGGAGGACCGGATTCCGTACGTGACTCGCAGGGGTGAACTGCTCTACAACTTCTGGCAGGACTCGGCGAATCCGCGTGGTATCTGGCGCCGCACCACGCTGGATGAATACCGCAAACAGCAGCCGGCGTGGGAAGTGCTGCTGGATGTGGACGCGCTCGCCGCAACGGAGGACGAGAACTGGGTCTGGGAGGGTGCGGCCGTGCTGCGGCCGGACTATCTGATCGGTCTGATCAAGCTGTCCCGAGGCGGTGCGGACGCGGTCGTGGTGCGCGAGTTCGACCTGACGGAGCGGCGGTTCGTGCCGGACGGTTTCACCCTGCCGGAGGCCAAGAGCCGGTCCGTCTGGGTCGACGCGGACCGGATCTACGTCGGCACCGATCTCGGTCCCGGATCGCTGACCTCGTCCGGTTATCCACGCGTGTTCCGGGAATGGCGGCGGGGCACACCGGTCGCGGACGCGCCCGTCGTCTTCGAAGGCAAGCCGGACGACGTCTCGGTATTCGCCATGCATGATCCGACCGAAGGGTTCGAACGGGACTTCTTCGGTCGGCGCATCGATTTCTATCGCGCCGAGACCTTCCTGCGCCGGCCGGACGGCGAACTGGTCCGGCTTGACGTGCCCGAGGACGTGGACACCTCCGTGCACCGGGAGTGGCTGCTGATCCGCACGCGGTCCGCATGGCAGGTCGGCGACACCACGTATCCACCAGGTGCGTTGCTCGCTACCCGGTTCGACGACTACATGGCCGGCGAACGCGACCTGACCGTGCTGTTCGAACCCGACAGCCACGACCATCTCAGCTACTACTCCTGGACACGGCATCACCTGATCGTCGCCACGCTGTCCGACGTGCGCAGCCGACTGACCGTGCTGACACCGACCGACGACGGTTGGGACCGCGCGCCGCTGCCCGGTGTGCCGGAGTTCGGCCACACCGACCTGACCGACACCGATCCGGACGTCGACGACTGCTATCTGATGGTGTCCAGCGGCTACACCGAGCCGGCCACCCTGCGCCGGGGCGAGATCGGCGGTACCGTCGAATCCGTCGAGGTGCCCAAGCGGGCTCCCGCGTTCTTCGACGCGGACGGACTGTCCGTGCGGCAGTTCAAGGCGACCTCCGATGACGGCACGGAGATCCCGTATTTCGTGGTGGGGCCGGCGAACGCGGCAGCGGGCCGACCATGCTGACCGGCTACGGCGGCTTCGAGGTGGCACTGACTCCGTCCTACAGCGGCACGATCGGCCGTGGCTGGCTCCAGCGTGGCGGCACGTACGTCGTGGCCAACATCCGAGGTGGCGGCGAGTACGGGCCGGAATGGCACCAACGGGCGGTCAAGGCCAACCGGCACCTCGTGTACGAGGATTTCGCCGCGGTGGCAGGGGATCTGGTCGCGCGAGGGATCACGACACCGGACCGACTCGGCATCCAGGGCGGCAGCAACGGCGGCCTGCTGATGGGCGTGATGCTGACCCGCCGTCCCGAACTGTTCGGCGCGATCGTCTGCCAGGTCCCGTTGCTGGACATGTATCGGTACCACGAACTGCTGGCCGGCGCGTCGTGGATGGCGGAGTACGGCGATCCGCGCGAGGCGGCCGAATGGGAGTTCATCCGGCCGTTCTCGCCGTACCACAACGTGCGGGCCGGGCAGCCGTATCCACCGCTGCTGTTCGTGACGTCGACCCGCGACGACCGGGTTCATCCTGCGCATGCCCGCAAGATGGTGGCCCGGTTACGCGAGTACGGCTATCCCGTCGACTACTACGAGAACATCGAAGGAGGCCATGGCGCCGCGAGCGACAACCGGCAGCGGGCATTCCACTGGGCGCTGGTGTTCGAGTTCCTGTGGACGAAGTTAGGTGACGAGTCGGCCGGCGCGTAGCTCCCTTCGGGTGCCGTTGAACCGGGTGCGGAGTCGCCGGTCGTGGGAGACGACGACCAGGGCGCCGGGGTAGGCCGTCAATGCCTGTTCCAGCTCCTCCACCAGTGCCAGGGACAGGTGGTTGGTCGGCTCGTCGAGCAGCAGCAGGTCCACGGGCCGGACCAGCAGACGCGCCAGGGCGAGTCGGCGGCGCTGGCCGACCGACAGCGCGCCGACCGGCACGTGCAGGTCGGTCGGGCGGAACAGGCCGAACGAGCACAGCAGCTCGCGGTGCTCGTCCGGCGAGCCGACAAGGCCGTCGGCGAACTCGGCCAGTACGGTTCGGCGCGGCCGGGTCGTCGGGATCTCCTGCGCGAGGTAACCGACACGGCTGGCGCGTCGGACCTCGCCGTGATCCGGTGGCAGGGCGCCGGCCAGCACGCGTAGCAGGGTCGTCTTGCCCGCCCCGTTCACGCCGTGCACCAGTAGCCGCTCCCCCGCTGCCACGGTCAGCTCGGCCACGACCAGCCGATCGCCGACGCGGACGTCGTGCAGTGACGCGGCGATGCCTGCCGACCCGGCCGCGGCCAGTTCACCGTTGAATCGCAACGGCACCGGCGGTACGGGCACCGCGTCGGCGCGCAGTCGGCGCAAGCGTTCCCGTGCGTTCTGCACTCGGCTCGAGATCGAACTCTGCACCCGACCGCGGTGCCGGTCGTAGGCCGCCTTGTTCCCGTCCCGCATCGGGCGGCCGGGCGCGACCTGGTGTGCCGTGGTGGCCGCGTACTCGGTGAGTTGGCGGATCTCGATGCGCCACTCCCGGTAAGCCTGCTCCCAGCGGGCGCGGCCGGCGCGTTGTTCGTCGACGTAACCGTCGTAACCGCCGCCGTAGCGGACCACCGTGCGGCGATCGGCGTCGACTTCCAGAATCGCTGTGGCGACTCTGGTCAGGAACACGCGGTCATGGGACACCGCGAGCACCGTGCCGGGATGGTCGCACAGGTGATCCTCCAACCACGTCAACGCGGCATCGTCGAGATGGTTGGTCGGCTCGTCCAACAGCAGGACCTCGGGTGCGGCGGCCAGCACGCAGGCCAGCCCGAGTCGGGCCTGTTCACCGCCGGACAGGCTGCCCAGCGGTCGATCGCGGCCGATGTGGGCGAGGCCGAGCCCGTGCATGGCCTTGTCGGTCCGCCCGTCCATCTCGTAGCCGCCGCGGAACTCGAACGCGGTGAGCAGGTCGCCGTATTCGGCCAGGAGCTCGGGAGTCGCGTCGGCCAGGTCCGCCTCGACGGCACGTAGCCGGCGCTCCATCGCACGGAGTTCGGCCAGCGCCACGTCGATGGCGTCGCCGACGGTGTGTTCTGGCGGCAGGTCGAGCGTCTGGCCGAGGTAGCCGATGCCGGCGGTCACCGCCACGACGACCTCGCCGTCGTCGGGTTGCTGGTGGCCGGCGATGATGCGCAACAACGTGGACTTGCCGGCACCGTTCTCGCCGACGATGCCGATCCGCTCGCCGGGCGAGACAGTGACGTCGACGTGGTCGAGCAGCAGACGGTCGCCGAAGGACTGGCCGACCGCGCGCAGGGTCAGTTGGGTAGACAAGGAGAACCTCCAGAAACGCACAGGGCTCCGCCCATCGGCGGGCCACTCGGACAACTCGTGTCGGTGCGTTTCAGTGGTCCATCGCTACGGCTACCTCCATCTGTCTTGATCGCATACCCCGATGCGATCCGCGTCGCCTCAGCACGGTGACACAGGGGGAACGACCCGTGCAAGGGAGTTTCCGTCGATTACCTGATGCCACCATTGCTGTACAGGAGTTGACCGTTGATCCAGCCACCTTCGGGTGAACACAGGAATGCGACCAGGTTGGCGCAGTCCGCCGGCGTGCCGAGGCGGCCGAGCGGGGTGGCACTGACTACCTCGGTCCGTAGTTCTTGGGTCATCCAGCCGGTGTCGATCGGGCCTGGGTTGATCACGTTCGAGGTGATGCCCAGGTCGGACAGTTCTCGTGCGGCGGCCAGGACTATTCGGTCCAACGCGCCTTTGCTTGCGCCGTAAGGCAAGTTGCCCGCCGTGTGGTCGCTGGTCAAGGCGACGATCCGGCCGGTGCCGTGGTCGCCTTCGAACCTGTTCGCGTATTCGCGGATCAGCAGCCACGTCGCGCGGGCATTGACCGCGAAGTGCAGGTCGAACGAGTCCACCGTGGTGTCTCGAATGGTGGAGTTGACGCCTTCGCAGTGGCACAGGACCAGCGCGGTCACCGGGCCGATGTGCGCCGTCACCGCGTCGAACATCTCCGCTGGTGCGGCCGGATCCGCCAGGTCGGCTGCCACGGCCAGCGTTCGCGCGCCGCGTTCGGTGATGGCGGCTGTCAGTTCTGCCTCGGCATCCGTGTCGCGGCCCCACGGCATCCTCGCGTCGTACGCCGGCCAGTGGCCGAACGCCACGTCCCAGCCGGATTCCGCCAGCCGGGTGACTACCGTTGCCGCGATGCCCGCGGTTCGGCCTGCGCCGGTGACCAGGGCCAGCGGGCGGTTCTTGGACATGGGAACTCCAACGTGTGGTCAGCGCGCCGCGGTGGGTCGACCGGTGGCCAACTCCGTCAGCGATTCGGTGAGCAGCCTCGCTGTGAGGTTGGTGTGCGGGTGCGGGAAGCCCAGCACTCTGGCGAACGCTCGCGCCTCCACCGCCAGTTTCAGTGGGGCGACGATCATCGCCAGGTCGAGCAGGCGTCGCGTGCCGCGTGATCGGCCGCCGAACAACGCGTCCAGGTAGGAGTCGATCATCGCGGCTCTTGTCGACGTCTCGTCGGCGTCGGCCAGCAGTCGCGGCAGCGAGAACAGCGGACAACCGACCGTTGCCTCCTCCCAGTCCAGCAGCACGACCGACTCGTCGGTCACGATCGCGTTGGAGTGGTTGAGATCCGGGTGGTCGATGGACACGGGTACCACCTCCGCCAACAACTCGGCGTGGTGGCGCAGCACCGGCAACGCCGCCAGGAACTCGTCCAGCAGTGCCGGATTCTGGTCACCGCCACGGGCCAGGTCCTCGGCCAACGTGTCCGGCATGTCGCCGATCGGGTAGCTGGGCAGTCCGAACAGGTCAGCGGTGGCGATGGCCGCCTGGACCTGGCCGAGAGCTGCCGCGACCGCGACGAGCACGTGCGGCCCGGACTCCTCGGCTGTCGGCCCGTGGACGAAGCCGAACACCGACCGCTGCCAGCCGGGGCCGTCGCCATGGGCGAGCAGGGATGCCGTCTGGTTCGGGCACACGCGCTGGACTACGGCATGCACGGCGGCGGCTTCTCCGAACAGCGCCGGCTGGGCGTGTTTCACCACCACCGGCGCGCCGTTCACCTCGAACACCGCCGTGCCACCCCAACGCTTCACCTGCAACACCCGGATCGGGCCACGGACCACCGGCCGGCCGGGCAGCGCGGACGCCAGCCAGGTCGGCAGATCATCGAACTCGGATCGGTTGTCGGGCCACAGGGACGTTGCCGTCACATGCGAGGCTTCCGGCGGCCCTGGACTGCGATCAGCCACCAATGGCGGAGGGGCAACGAACTATCACGACGTGCCTCCTGTCGTTGTCCGGTCGGGAACCGGCCGACATCAACCTAGGGCAACGGCGTCCGCGGCCCAACTCATTTTCGGGGTCGGCACCGAGGTCATGGCGGAAGGCACAGTCATGCCTCTCGCTCCACTGTGGAATGCCGACGGGTCCGCGGAACGCGGGCGGCATCCAACACCGGAGCGGGTTTGGTAGCTCCGGTCTGATCGCACGGCGGCAATGCCAGCCGGGAGCGCACGGCCGGCCACCCTGATTCCGGCGCGGGACTGGCACGTCGATCGTCTGGCTCGGCATCGACCCGGAACTCACGGATGAGCGCGCCGGCTTCGTCGTACAGCTCGACCGAGCACGACACTCCGAAGCCGGTGATCGTCTCGGCGAGCGAAGTACGACGCGGGCACATCGAGTGGTGGCGCGTCGTACAGCGTCCCGTAGACGTTGTCGGAGGCGGGGAGCTCGGCTCCCCGCCCTCGTTGGCTCACTTCAGCTACAGCCGGAAGTCGAGCCGCAGCCTTCGCAGACGTAGCACGAGCCTGCTGGGCGCATCTTGGTGCCGCAGGTCAGGCACAGTGGTGCGTCCGCCGCCTTGCCGAGTTGGAGTTCGATCAACTCCGTTGAACTGCCTGCCTTGCGAATATCCGCCGGTGTGCTGGGGCGGGACGCGGGCGTCGGGTGCTGCTCCGCGCTGGCGTCCACCCCGGTGCGCAAGCCCTCCAGGTCCACGTCCACCGTCTCGATGACCGGCGTGCCGTACGAGTCGGCGACCTGCGCCGAGCGTTCGTCGGCCGTGAAGACGCCGATCTGGGCCCGCTTCTCGTAGGGCAGGTAGTCCAGCGCCAGCCTGCGGAACAGGTAGTCCAGCACGCTGGTGGCTATCCGCACGTCCGGATCGTCCGTCATGCCGGCCGGCTCGAAGCGTAGGTTCATGAACTTCGAGACGTAGAACTCCAGCGGGATTCCGTACTGGAGACCGACCGAAATGGACATCGAGAAGGCGTCCATCACACCGGCCAGCGTCGAGCCCTGCTTGCCCAGCTTGACGAAGATCTCGCCAAGACCATCGTCGGGATACGAGCCGGCGTGCAGGTAGCCTTCGGCTCCCCCCACGGTGAACGACACCGTCTGGCTCGGGCGCTTCTTCGGCAGGCGCTTGCGGACCGGGCGGTACTCCATCGGCGCCGCCGCTTCCGGTTGCGCCGACTTCGACTTCGCGACGGACAGCGGCTGGCCGACCTTGCAGTTGTCGCGGTAGATGGCCAGTGCCTTCAGGCCCAGCTTCCATCCCTGGTAGTAGATCTCCTCGACCTCTTCCACGGTGGCCGACTCCGGCATGTTCACCGTCTTCGAGATCGCACCCGAGATGAACGGCTGCACCGCCGCCATCATCCGCACGTGGCCCATCGGCGCGATCGAGCGCTCGCCCATCGCGCAGTCGAAGACCTCGTAGTGCTCGGGCTTCATGCCGGGCGCGTCGATGACGTGACCGTGCTCGGAGACGTACTCGACGATCGCCTCGACCTGTTCGTTCGGGTAGCCCAGCGACACCAGCGCCCTGGACACCGTCTGGTTGACGATCTGCATCGAGCCGCCGCCGACCAGCTTCTTGAACTTGACCAGCGCCAGATCCGGCTCGATGCCGGTCGTGTCGCAGTCCATCATCAGGCCGATGGTGCCGGTGGGCGCGAGCACCGACGCCTGCGCGTTACGCCAGCCGTTGACCGCGCCGACCGCGAGCCCCCGCTGCCACTGCGCCGTTGCCAACCGGTGGATCGCCGTGTCGTTCGCGTCCAGGGTGCGGATCAGGTCGTTCGCGGCGGCGTGCTTGCGCATCACGCGCTGGTGGGCCTCCGCGTTGCGGGCGTAGCCGTCGTACGGGCCGACGATGCCGGCCAACTCGGCCGAGCGGCGGTAGGCGGTGCCGTTCATCAACGACGTGATCGACGCGGCGAGCGCGCGACCACCGATCGAGTCGTACGCGTGGCCGGTCGCCATCAGCAGCGCGCCCAGGTTCGCGTAGCCGATGCCCAACTGCCGGAACCTGCGGGTGGTGTCGCCGATCGCCTCGGTCGGGAAGTCGGCGAAGCAGATCGAGATGTCCATCGCGGTGATGACCAGCTCGACCGCCTTGGCGAAGCGCTCCGCGTCGAACGTGCCGTCGGTTCCGAGGAACTTCAACAGGTTCAGCGACGCCAGGTTGCAGCTCGAGTTGTCCAGGTGCAGGTACTCGCTGCACGGGTTGGACGCGGTGATCCGGCCGGACTCCGGGCAGGTGTGCCAGTCGTTGATGGTGTCGTCGTACTGGATGCCGGGGTCGGCGCACTCCCACGCGGCCTTGGCCATCTTGCGGAACAACGACTTCGCCTCGACGCGCTGCAACACCTCGCCGGAACCGCGGGCGCGCAGGCCGAACGTCGAGCCCGCCTCGACGGCGTGCATGAAGTCGTCGGACACGCGGACGGAGTTGTTCGCGTTCTGGTACTGGACGGAGGTCATGTCCTTGCCGCCGAGGTCCATGTCGTACCCGGCGTCGCGCAGGACGCGGATCTTGTCCTCCTCGCGCGCCTTGGTCTCGACGAACTCCTCGATGTCGGGATGGTCGACGTCCAGGATGACCATCTTCGCGGCGCGACGGGTGGCACCACCGGACTTGATGGTGCCGGCGGACGCGTCGGCACCCCGCATGAACGACACCGGGCCGGACGCAGTGCCGCCGGAGGAGAGCAGTTCCCTGGACGAGCGGATGCGGGAGAGGTTCACGCCGGACCCGGAACCGCCCTTGAAGATCAGGCCCTCTTCCTTGTACCAGTTGAGAATCGACTCCATCGTGTCGTCGACGGCGAGGATGAAACACGCTGAGACCTGTTGCGGTGACACGGTTCCGACGTTGAACCAGACCGGGGAGTTGAAGCTGAACACCTGGTGCAGCAGCATCCAGGTCAGCTCGTGCTCGAAGACGACTGCGTCGTTCTCGGTGGTGAAGTAGTTGTTCGCCCTACCACTCGTGACGTAGGCGCGCACGACACGGTCGATGAGCTGCTTCAGGCTGGACTCGCGCGCCGCTGTGCCGGCGGCGCCGCGGAAGTACTTGCTGGTCACGATGTTGACCGCGTTGACGGACCAGAAGTCGGGGAACTCGACACCGCGCTGTTCGAAGTTGACGGTGCCGTCGCGCCAGTTGGTCATCACGACGTCGCGGTGTTCCCACGTCACCTCGTCGTAGGGGTGTACGCCCTCGGTGGTGTAGACCCGCGACACAGCTAGGCCGTCCCCCGATCCGGTTGTCGCACCGACGGTTTCCGTCATGACCAGTCCCTCTTCCTTGTCACGTGTTCGTCTTGCTCGCTGGCGTGTCACGTCTGCTCGGGCTTCGCCGCGATGGCGGTACGCAGGTCGGCGATCTCCTTCTCGAAGTCCTCAATGGACGAGAACGACCGGTAGACACTGGCGAACCGC
The DNA here is from genome assembly GCA_036269975.1 of Pseudonocardiaceae bacterium. GTDB lineage: Bacteria > Actinomycetota > Actinomycetes > Mycobacteriales > Pseudonocardiaceae > DATEPR01. Next base: position 23,923 of record DATBDL010000262.1, read on the forward strand.
AGGTATGCCACTTCGTCCAGATCGCGCAGCGGGCCGAGGATGGCCAGCCCGACCTCGTGGCTGGGGATCTCGGCGCAGCCCGTGGCCCTGATCGACTCATCGACCCGCTGCGCGAGCTGGGCCAGCGCGTCCTCGTCCACCGGCCGGCCCTGGCACGCCCTGCTGACGCCCCGCACGACCTTCTCCCGGCTGAACGGCTCGGTCACGCCGGACCGCTTGACCACAGCCAACACGGCTTCCTCGACCGTGGTGAACCTGCGGTTGCAGTGCGAACAGGACCGGCGTCGACGGATGGCCTGGCCCTCGTCGACTTCACGGGAGTCCACCACCCGCGAATCGGAACTACGACAGAACGGGCACCGCACTTGAGCTCATCCCTCCCTACGCGCACGCCGGAGACACCGCGTCGGACCGGGCCTGGTGATCAACATGTGGACCACCGGTGGACAGGTTATCCACCATCCAAACCCAACCTGTGGACTAACCACAGCGGTGTAACTACTAGATGTAGGGGTAGACCGTATGCCGCAACGGCACATAACGCAAGCCGACACGGCCGGGATCGCCGGTTCGAGGGATGTCGTCGACGCGCTGTGGCGCGGCGTGCGCGCACCGGCACGAGGCGACGGCACACTTGCTCGTCCGGAAACAACTCAGGCGGCGACCCGATGGGCCGCCGCCGGTCCGTGTGCGCAGGTCAGCGCCGTCAGCGCTGGAGCACACCAGCCTTCGCGGCAGCGCTGCCGGACAGCGCCGTGGGCACACGCAGTAACTCACCTGGGTAGACCGTCGAGTCGACATCCAGGTTGTTGAGCTGCCGAATGCGTGCCACGACCGCGGACGGCGCCGCAGCGGGGGCGAGGCGTTCCGCGACGCTCCACAACGTGTCGCCCTGGTGGAGCTGCACCACCTGGGTGCTCGCCGGAACCGGGCCGCCGTCCGGGCCGCCGTCCGGGCCGTTGTCGCCCGTCGCCCAGCCGATGGCCAGCACCACCACGAACGTCAGCACGCCGGCCAGCACCAGCCAGCCGATCGAGCCGGCCACCGGCCGTGGCCCGCACGGCCGGGCCCCCGCCCTCGGCGGCGCGGCTACCAGGCGGGCCGGCCGGCGGCCGTCGGCATGGTCGACGCCGGGTATGGGTCGCCGGTCGGACCGACGTGGCCCGGCCAGCCGCTGACCGCTGGTCGCCCGAGGCGATACGCCGAGGTTCGTCGCAACCGCCATCTCAACCCTCCCGGATCGACACCATGATCGAACAGTCGTTCGATCGAACTGTTGTGCGAAGGTCTACCACCGGGCACCGACAAAATCGAGTACCTCCCGGCGTGTCCTTCGAACAGGTGTTTGATCTGACTGCCTGTGCGGACTAACGTCGAGCACGAAGATCGCGGACGGCCAACGAGTGGCCGGCCGGCGCGGTAACCGTTTCAGGAGGCGTCACAGTGGCACGCAGAAGCACCGGCACCCCCTCCGTCGAAGGCCGGAGCGGCCGGGGCCGGGACGCCACCGGGTCGGAAGTTCCGCCGGCCGAAGCGGAAGGGGCAGCAGTGGGTGGTGCCGAGATTCACGCGTTTCCGGACCCGACCGACAACGGCGACGAGCTGACCGCCCGGCAGCGGCGGGTGCTCGAGGTGATCCGCGACTGGCTGGACCGCTTCGGCTACCCGCCCAGCGTCCGGGAGATCGGCGAGGCGGTCGGCCTGAACTCGACTTCGTCGGTGGCGCACCAGTTGCGCGCGCTCGAGCGCAAGGGTTACCTGCGCCGCGACCCGAACCGGCCGCGTGCGGTCGGCGTGCTTCCCGCGGACGGCGACGCGGAGGAACCCAACCGTCCTCGGCCCGCGTACGTCCCTGTCGTCGGCCGGATCGCCGCCGGTGGGCCGATCCTGGCCGAACAGGCGATCGAGGACGTGTTCCCGCTGCCGAGGGAGATCGTCGGCGAGGGCTCACTGTTCTTGTTGAAGGTGGTCGGCGACTCGATGATCGACGCGGCCATCACCGACGGCGACTGGGTCGTCGTGCGGCAGCAGCCGACAGCGGAGAACGGCGACATCGTCGCGGCGATGATCGAGGGCGAGGCCACGGTCAAGACGTTCAAGCGGCGCGACGGCCACAACTGGCTGATGCCGCACAACCCGGCCTACGAACCGATCCCCGGTGACGAGGCGACGATCCTCGGCCGGGTGGTCGCGGTACTGCGCCGGCTCTAGAACTCGCCGGCGCTGGAACTCGCCGGCGCTGGAACTCGCCGGCTCTGGAACTCTCAGTGTTCCGTGGCGTGCGCCTGGGGCACCTGATCCGTCAGGACCGTCGGTGGCACGGCGTCGACCGGCGCCGTGTCGACCGGCGCCGTGTCGGCCGGCGGGATGGCGGCCGGCGGCGCGTCGTCCATCGGCGGCTGTGGCTGCGTGGCGGGCGGCGTTTCGTCGTTGGCGGCGGAACGCATCTCCGCCTTGAAGATCCGCAGCGAACGGCCCAGCCCCCGAGCCGCGTCGGGCAGCCGTTTGCTACCGAACAGCAACGCGAACAAGAGCAGCACGACGAGCCAATGCCACGGGCTGAGCTCACCCATGCGCCACCTCCGGGACCGGTCTGATCACACGGTAGCGCGCGGGGTCGGCGGCGCATACCTCCGGCCGCCGACCCCCAGCAATCACTCAGGAACTCAGGACACCGAACCGTCCGGCACGTACGCCGCGAGCACGGCGGCCAGGTCCGGATAGACCCTGGCGCGCAGGCGCGTGCCGTGTTCGGTGTGTTCCTTCGTGGTCACCTCGCCCTCGGCGTGCACCCTGGCCACCAGGTCCGCCCGGCTGAACGGCAGCAGCACGTCGACGGTGACCGACGGATGCGGCAGCGCGGCGGCGATGCGTTCGCGCAGCGCGGTCAGGCCGGTGCCGTTGCGCGCCGAGACGAACACCGCGCCGGGCAACGCGTTGCGCAGCCGCGCCAGCGTGAACCCGTCGGCGGCGTCCACCTTGTTCACCACCAGCAGCTCGGGCGGCATGGCGGCGCCGCGCTCGTCGATGATCTCGGCGAGCACCTCGCGCACCGCGGCGACCTGGCCCTCCGGCATCGGGTCGGACGCGTCCACCACGTGCAGCACCAGGTCGGCGTCGGCCACCTCTTCCAGGGTGGACCGGAACGCCTCGACCAACTGGTGCGGCAGGTGACGCACGAAACCGACCGTGTCGGTGAGCGTGTAGGTCATGCCGTCCGGGGTCTGGCTGCGCCGGGTGGTCGGGTCGAGGGTGGCGAACAGCGCGTCCTCGACCAGCACGCCGGCACCGGTGATGGCGTTGAGCAGGCTGGACTTGCCGGCGTTGGTGTAGCCGGCGATCGCGACGCTGGGCACCTCGTTGGCGACCCGGCGGCCGCGCTTGGTCGCCCTGACCTGGTCCATGTTGCCGATCTGGCGACGTAGCTTGGCCATCCGCTTGTTGATGCCGCGCCGGTCGGTCTCCAGCTTCGTCTCACCGGGACCACGCAGGCCGACGCCGCCGTTGCCACCGCCGGCACGACCACCGGCCTGCCTGGACAGCGCGTCACCCCAACCACGCAGGCGTGGCAGCAGGTAGGCGAGCTGGGCCAGTTCGACCTGGGCCTTGCCCTCCTTGGAGCTGGCGTGCTGGGCGAAGATGTCCAGGATCAACGCGGTCCTGTCGATCACCTTGACCCGCAGCCGGCCTTCGAGCTGGCGAAGCTGACCTGGCGACAGTTCGCCGTCGCAGATCACCGTGTCGGCGCCGACGTCGGCGACGACGCCGGCCAGTTCGGTGGCCTTGCCGGAACCGATGTAGGTGGCCGCGTCCGGGCGGCTGCGCCGCTGGATCAGCCCCTCCAGCACCTGCGAGCCCGCCGTTTCGGCAAGGCGCGCCAGCTCGACCAGCGACGCCTCCGCCTCCTCGACGCTGCCCTCGGTCCACACCCCGACCAGCACCACGCGTTCCAGGCGCAGCCGGCGGTATTCGACCTCGGTGATGTCGGTGAGCTCGGTGGAGAGCCCGGCGACGCGGCGCAACGCCGCGCGGTCGGACCGTTCCAGGTCGCCGGATGACACCAGCTCCAGCCCGTTGACCTGTGGTTGTTCGTAGTTGACGAAGTCAACCGGGCCGTCGGGCGCGCTGGGCGCGGTCGGGTTGACACTGGCATCGGGTACGTACGGATAGTCAGTCATGCTCCCTCCATGGTGGCACGACCCACCGACTTGCCCCGAGCCATTTTCTCGTGTCACCCACTCGGGTACCACGCGACGTACAGCCCGAACGCCTGACCACCCTCGGTCGGCTTCCGCGCCGCGAGTTCCTCCAGCAGCCCTGTCATCCGTTCGGTGAACTCGGCGAGACCCGCTTCATCGAGTTGCAAGGCCAGCCGGCTCTGCTTGACCGCGCCGGTGCCGACGTCGGCGACCTCGCTGAGATACGCGCCGAGCATGGCCTGGCTGAGCTCCTCCCAGTCACGCTCGTCGCGGGCGGACAGGTGCCAGGAGAGACCCGTGGACAGGTACGGGATCTCCTTGGAGCCGCGCGGGCCGACGCGTTCGGGCTGCGCGGTCAGGAACCCGGTCGCGACCAGTTTGCGCACGTGGTAGAGCGTGGTGGCCGGGTCCTTGCCGAGGCGCCTCGCGATCTCCTTGTTGGTGAGTGCCCGCTGGTAGGTCAGCCGGATGATGCGCAGGCGCACCGGCGACGCCAGTGCCGCCGCCTCCGCCCGGCTGGCCGGCCGGCGCTTCGTCGACGGGGGCGGCTTGTCCTCGGCGGTCATTTGATGATCTTAGTTGACTCGTCACGAAAACGAACAAAGCGATTGACACGTTCCAATCGCTCGGGCACGGTGGCCGCGTGCGCCGGGATTCCTTGTTCTTCCACCGTGACTTCCGCCTGCTGTGGACCGGTGACACGATCAGCCAGTTCGGGTCGACCATCACGCAGGTCGCGGCTCCACTGCTGGCGGCACTCGTGCTGGCGGCGACCCCGTTCCAGATGGGTCTGCTCGGCGCGGCCGACACAGCGGCGTTCCTGCTGGTCGGGCTGCCGGCCGGGGCGTGGGTGGACCGGATGCGCCGACGGCCGCTGATGCTGTCCGCCGACCTCGGCCGGGCAGTCCTGCTGGCCACGATCCCGGTGGCGTGGTGGCTGCACGTGCTCACGTTGACACAGCTCATCCTGGTCGGCCTCGCGGTCGGGGTGCTCACGGTGTTCTTCGACGTGGCCTACCAGTCCTACCTGCCGGCCCTGGTCAGCCGGGAGAAGCTGATGGAGGGCAACTCGAAGTTGCAGGCCAGCCAGTCGGTGGCCTTCGTGTCCGGGCCCGCGCTCGGCGGCTGGCTCACCCAGCTGGCCGGCGGCGCCAACGCGATCGGCCTGAACGCGCTCGGCTTTCTCTCCTCGGCCTTCTGCCTCTGGCGAATCCGGGTCAAGGAACCCGCGATCGGGCCGTCGGCGGAGCGGCACCTGCGCCGCGAGATCGCGGAGGGGCTGAAGTTCGTGTTCGGCAACCGGTCACTGGTCGGCATCGTCGGCTGCACGGGACTGTCGAACTTCAGCACCAACATGATCGGCGCGGTGGCGGTCCTGGTGCTGACGCGGCAGTTGGGCGCGTCCGCCGGCGTCGTGGGCCTGGTGATGGTGGGTGGTGGTGCCGGCGGCGTGGTGGGCGCGCTGTTCGCGAACCGGATCGCGAACCGGCTCGGGCAGGGCCGCACGATCTGGCTGAGCATCCTGCTGACGTCGCCGTTCATGCTGCTGTTGCCGCTGGCGGGGCGCGGCTGGCTGCTGTCGCTGTACGCGCTCGGGTGGGTGGCCTACGGCTTCGGCGCCGTGGTCTACAACGTCGCCCAGGTGTCCTACCGGCAGGCGATCTGCCCGGACCGGCTGCTGGGACGGATGAACGCGAGCGTGCGGTTCATGGTGTGGGGCACGATGCCGCTCGGCGCGCTGATCGGTGGCGTCCTGGGCAGCGTCATCGGCATCCACCCGACACTCTGGGTGGGGGCGATCGGCGCCGCACTGGCCCCGTTGCCGCTGCTGGTCTCGCCGCTGCGCAAGCTACGTGACCTGCCGACGACGGTCGAAGATGTCCAGTCAGTCGAACCGGCGGAACCGGTCGCCTAGCGCTGCTTGGCGGCGTCGGCCCACCATTCGGCGCTCAGTTCGCCGTGGGCCGGTAGGACGGCCGGGCCGGCGAGGGTGCTGTCGGTGGCCGTGACGGTGACCTCTACCTGGCCGCCGGGGACCAGGACGGTGCGGTGGCCCTCGGTTTCGCCGGCCAGGTGCAGGGCGGCCGCAACGGCGGCGATCGTGCCCGTGCCGCACGAGCGGGTCTCGCCGACGCCGCGTTCGTGGACTCGCATGCGCAGCACGCCCGCGGACGGTTCGTTGAGGAACTCGACGTTGACGCCGTGCGGGAACACCGCCGTGTCATAGCCGGGCGGCACGGTGAGGTCGAGACCGGCGACCGGGTCCGTGACGACGCACGCCAGGTGCGGATTGCCGACGTCAACCACGATACCGTCGATCGATCGGCCTCGTAGCGACGCCGTTGAGCGGCCGGTGACGGTGGCCTGTCCCATTCGGACGGTCACGGTGCCGGCCGGATCGTTCGCGGGCACGGTGACAACGCGGTCGCCGGCGCGGGTGCCCACGGCGAACTCGCCCGGCCGCGCCAGGCCGGCTTCGACCAGGTAGCGGGCGAACACGCGGACGCCGTTGCCACACATCTCGGCGACGGAACCGTCGGCGTTGCGGTAGTCCATGAACCAGTCCGACGTGGAGCCATGGGCCTCGGGCACTGCCGTTGTCGGCAGGGCGCGGAGCACGCCGTCGGCGCCGAGGCCACGATGCCGGTCGCACAGCGCGCGCACGCGTTCGTCGGTGAGGTCGAGGGCCGCGTCGGGATCGGGCAGCAGCACGAAGTCGTTCTCCGTGCCGTGTCCCTTGACGAACGCGATACCGCTCACCCTGCCAGTTTATCGAGGACGGCGGCCAGCAGGTCAGGGCGGGCGGCGTCCAGCCAGGTGACGCGTGCGTCACGACGGAACCAGGAACGTTGGCGGCGCACGAAACGGCGGGTCGCCCGGACGGTCTCGGCCTGGGCGGCGGCCAGGTCGCCATCGCCATCGCCGTCCAGCGCCGCGAGGATCTGCTGGTAGCCCAGCGCGCGGGACGCGGTGCGGCCGTCGCGCAGGCCCAGCGGGATCAGCGCGCGGACCTCGTCGACGAAACCGTCCGCGAACATCGTCGCCACCCGCTGCTCGATCCGCTCGTCCAGCACGGCGGTGTCGCGGTCGAGTCCGATCAGGACCGTGCCGTAGCGGGCCGGCCCCGGTCGTGGCATGGACGCCGAGAACGGCCGGCCGGTCAGCTCGATGACCTCGAGTGCCCGCACGATACGGCGGCCGTTGCCGGGCAGGATGGCGTCGGCCGCGACCGGGTCCAGTCCGGTCAGCCTGGCGTGCAGTCCAGTGGCACCGACCTCAGCCAGCTCGGCTTCCAGGCGGGCGCGGATCGCCGGCTCGGTGCCGGGGAAGTCCAGGTCGTCGGTGAGCGCGCTGACGTAGAGGCCCGAGCCCCCGACCACCACCGGCACCCGGCCGGCGGCCAGCAGCTCCTCGACGACCCGCCGGGCGTGCCGCTGATACGCGGCGACCGACGCGGTTTCGGTGACGTCGAGTACGTCCAGCAGGTGGTGCGGCACACCGTGGCGCTGCGCTTCGGACAGTTTCGCCGTGCCGATGTCCATACCGCGGTAGAGCTGCATGGCGTCCGCGTTGACCACGTCGCCGCCGAGCCGGCCGGCGAGCTCGACGCCGAGGTCGGACTTGCCGGTCGCGGTTGGACCGACCACGGCGACCGGCCGGATCGTTGGTTGGCTTGGCATGTCCCCCTCAGCGTAGGACCGGCGGTTCCCAGACCGCGACGTGGTACGCCACCCCGAACGGCGCGTCCGAGTACGACAACTCCCCCGTCCACGGCCCACCGACGGCCAGTGCGACGCCTGCCAACACCTGCCAGGCCGCGCGGCCCATCGCGCCCAGTTCGGTGGCCAGGTCCGCGTCCAGCGCCAGCAGGCCGGCCGGATCGGCCGCCGCGAGCGCGGCACGAGCCCGTTGGTCGAAATCGCCGGCACGATCGTCAGGGCGGGCCGGGGCCCGGTCGGTGTGCCGGTTGGCGCCGTCGCCGAGCACCAGCAGGCCGACCGGCGACTCGCCGGCCAACGCCATGGCCAGATCGGCCCCGAACTGCTCGCAGCCGGCCGCCGACAGGCCCGGTTCCACCAGGTTCACTTCGACACGTTCGGCACCCGCCTGCGCCCGCAGCCAGCCGGCCACCAGGGCGGGCAGCGGCAACGCGGGATCGACGGCAGAGTCGGATGTCAGCGAAATGGCGTCCGATGCGAGGGAAACCGGGACGTCCACACCGTATCCGGCGAAACTACCCCTGGCGTTGGAATGCACCACGAAAGGACCGGCCGGATCGGCGGCAACGGCCACCCAGGCACCGGCCACTTCGGCCAGTCGGCGCACCGCCGTCACGCTGGCGACACGGACCGCTTCGGTGGGTGTTGTGGCGCCACCGACGAGTTCCGGCACCAGAAGGGGTGGATGCGGTACCACAACCGCCCGAATGATCACGGTATCGGAGGCTACCTGGCCATTGGAGTACCGATTCGCCCGCTGACCTGTTTGAATGCCCGAGGTATCACGCCGCACGGATGTGTGGCACCCGATCGCGCGGGCCCCGCCGTGAGTGGGGCGTCCTGGGTACAACACTGTGACCCTGGACATCTGAGGTGGGCAGAGGAGGAGCCGCGATGACGGACCACGACTTGGCCGACACGACGGCGCGGGTGTTGGTGGACGCGGACCAGCAGACAGCGGAGATTGCGCAGCAGGAACAGTCGTCGACGCCGGTGGAGACGGCGCCGGAGGCGGCGACCGAGACACCGGCGGAGACGGCCCCGGCGACACCGACCGAGACAGCGACCGAGACACCGGCGGCCACGGCGACCGAGACACCGGCGGCGACACCGCCGCCGGAACCGGTCGTGGCGCCAGCACCGCAGTCGGCCGAGCAGCACCCGGACAAATGGGGCCGGGTCGACGCGGAGGGCACCGTCTACGTCAACACGGCGGACGGTGAACGCGCGGTCGGCTCGTGGCAGGCCGGGGCGCCGGCCGAAGGACTCGCCCACTTCGCCCGGCGATTCGACGACCTGCGCACCGAGGCCGAACTGCTGTTCTCGCGGCTGGTCGCCGGCCACGGCGATGCGAAACACGCGCTGTCATCGGCCAAGCACCTGCGGGAGTCGCTGGCCGAGGCTGCCGTCGTCGGTGACCTGACCGGCCTGGCGGCGCGGTGCGACTTCGTCATCGCGAAGGCCGAGCAGGCGGTGCACGCCGGTAAGGCGGCCCGCGAGGCGGCACGGGCGGAAGCCGTCACGCACAAGCAGAACCTGGTGGCCGAGGCGGAGAAGATCGCCGAGGAGGCCACCCAGTGGAAGGTCGCAGGCGACCGGCTGCGCGAGATCCTGGACGAGTGGAAGGCGATCAAGGGCGTCGACCGCAAGACCGACGAGGTGCTGTGGAAGCGGTTCGCCAAGGCGCGCGACACGTTCAACCGTCGCCGTGGCTCGCATTTCGCCGATCTGGACCGGACCCGCGCCGCGGCCCGCACGCGTAAGCAGGAACTGGTCGACGAGGCGGAGGGGCTGGTCGAATCCGACGACTGGGCCGATACCGCCAATCGTTACAAGCAGTTGATGGTGGACTGGAAAGCGGCCGGGCGGGCGCCCAAGGATTCCGATGACGCGTTGTGGCAGCGGTTCCGCGCCGCCCAGGACGCGTTCTTCGCGCGCCGTTCCTCGGTGTTCGACGAGCGGGATGCCGAGTTCACGCAGAACGCGAAGCGCAAAGAGGAACTGCTGGCGGAGGCGGAGGCAATCGATCCGACCGTCGGTGGGCTGGAGGCGGCACGGGCCGCGCTGCACCGGATCCAGGACCAGTGGGACCAGGTGGGCAAGGTGCCACGCGAGCGGGTCCGCGACCTGGAGGGCAAGCTGCGCTCGATCGAGGAACGGGTGCGCAACGCGGCGGACGCGCAGTGGCGCCGGTCGGATCCGGAGGCCGAGGCACGCGCGGCGCAGTTCCGTGAGCGGGTCGAGCAGTTCGAGGCGCAGGCGGCCAAGGCCCGCGCGGCCGGTGACCGGCGGCGGGCCGAACGGGCCGAGGCACAGGCCGCGCAGTGGCGGGAGTGGCTCGCGGCGGCCGAGCAGGCGGTGGCCAGCCGGTAGGCCGAGGTGGCCGATCTCGAACTGGGCGGTGTCGCCGGTGCGCCGGTCGCGCTGTCGATCGGCGGCGCGCCGGTCACCGGTTACCGCTGGGAACTGACCCTGCCCGACGGCGTGACCAGGGTCGACGACCCGTCGGCTCGCGCCGACCTGACACCTGGTGCCGGTTCGGGTGCCCGGATACGGGTGGTCGCCGCCGAGCCCGGCGAGTACGTGGTGCTGGCGCGGCTGGTCCGGCCGTGGGAGCCGGACCGGCCGGCCCGCGAAGTGCGGATCGCGCTGCACATCGCCTGAACCGGGAGTATCTGGCTGCTTGGTTCGTGCTCCTGTCCTACAAGGGGACCAGCGGCTCGGCCAGGAGCGGATCATGGAGTTCCAGTTGCCGGGCCCGGCCCGAGTCCGGTCGGGACGGGTGGGGTCAGCACCGACCGGACTCGGGCCGTTCCGCGTTGCCGAGGCGGTTCGATGACCTCGACCGACCTCCCGCCTTCCCTCGCCGATCTCATCGACCGCGACGCCGAACTGGCCGAACTGGAGCTGTCGTATGCCGGGCTGCATGCGACTGACAAGGCCGTCTTCCGGTTTCTCGGCCTGGTGCCCGGCCCTGACATCGATCTCGCGGCCGCCGCCGCCCTGTGTGGACAGTCCATAGCGGATGTCGACAGGTCGCTGGATCGGCTGGTGGCGGCGGATCTCGTGCGACGTGGGCGGGGTGACCGATACGACCTGCACGACCTGTCGCTGCGGTGCGCCGCCGAGTGGGTGCGGCGGGACGAGCACACCGCGGAGCGCATCGCGGCGACGTACCGGTTGCTGGACTGGTACGTCGGCCGTGCCACCGCCGCGGTCCGGTTGTGCTGCCCTGACACGCTGCGGCTGCCGGTGAAGTCGTCGTCGGGGCCGCAGTTCGCCGACCGGATGGCGGCGCTGACCTGGCTGGACGCCGATGCGGCGAACCTGCTGGCGGTCATCCGGCACACGTCGGCGCACGGCCCGTACCGGATCGCGGTACGGCTGGCCGACGCGCTGTGCGGCTACCACCGGCTGCGGTGTGCCGATCCTGACGGGCTGCGGTGCGTCGATCCTGGCTGGCTCGAGTCCGCGACCGCCGGCCTTGCGGCGGCCACCGCCGCGAACGACGTGGCCGGGCAGTGTGTCACCGAGTTCGGCCTTGGCGACGCGTACCGATGCCTCGGCCGGGACGACGAGACTGTCGAGCACTATCGGCAGGCCGTCGAGCACAGTCGCGCGGGCGGGTGGACGGCGGCCGAGGCGGTCGTATCCGGGAACCTCGGCGACGTCTGTCGGCGACTGGGGCGGTTGCCAGAAGCGCTGTCGTACTACCACAAGGCGTTGCGCCTGTATCGGAAATCCGGGCCACGCAACGGGTTGGCCGACACTCTCGACGGACTTGGCCTGGTCTACCTGGCATTGGGGCGGTTGGACCTCGCCGAGAAGCAGCTCACCGAGTCGATCGTGCTGCACCGCAAACTCGGTAACGCAGGCGCTCTCGCGGCGGCGCTGGACAGCCTGGCCGGCATCCACCGCGACGCCGGCCGGACCGAGGCGGCGCTGGCCGCCGCGGCGGAGTCGCTGGCGATCGCGGCCGGCACGGACGACCGGTGCACCGAGGCCGAGGCCGCCAACACGCTGGGCAGCATCCGGGTCGAGATCGGCCGCTACACGGACGCGGTCGCCGATCACGAGCGGGCGCTGCGGATCGGACGGAAGGTCGGCAGCCCTTACTTGCAAACCATGGCGTTGACCGGCCTGGCCAGGGCGAATCACCTGCTGGGCCGCCGCAACCGAGCCCGGCGAGCGGCCGAGGACGCTGTCGCGATGAGCCGGCACGGCGGGTATCCGGCCCTGGAACGCGACTCGCTCGCCGCGCTTGCCGAGATCACGCGGCCGGCCACCCAGCAGTGTGACTGTGGCCAGTCGGCGATGTCGCTGTGATCAGGCCCGTTTGCGGACGACCAGGCCGCGTTCGGGGTGCCACGACTCGATCCGGAGTTGGTCGCCCGCCTCGGTGAGCCTGGTCAGCACCACCTCGGACACGTCCAGCCGGAACCGGTGCGAACCATCGTCGCCATCGGCCTCCTCGAACGCCCTGCCGGCGATCTTCGCGTCGCCCGGCCAGGCCGCCTGGTCGTCATCGGGTGCGTCGACGGTCGGGCAGTGCAGCGCGTAACGCGGATCGCGTCGCAGGTCCAGTGCCTTGCGTGCGCCGCCCATGCTGCCGATGTGCAGGCCACCATCCGCGAACTCGACCTCAGTGCCGCTGATCCTGGGCGATCCGTCGGCCCGCAGTGTGGCGATGGTGGCGTGCTTGCGCTGCGCGAACAGCGCCCGCACCCGCCGCGCGAGGTCCGGCTCGGCCGCGGCGAGTTCTTCCCACGTCGTCATGGCGACAGCATCGCACCGGCCACCGACCGAATAGATTGGTCCCGTGACCGATATCGACTGGGCCGCATGGCACAAGGCGTACGACAACCCCGCGTCCTCGACGTCGCGACGACTCGATCGGGTCCGGTATCGCATTCGGGAGGCGCTCGACGAGCTACCGGCCGGGCCGATTCGGGTCGTCAGCATGTGTGCTGGTCAGGGGCGGGATCTGCTCGGGGTACTGCCGGACCATCCGCGCCGGGAGGACGTGTGCGCGCTGTTGGTCGAGCTCGATCCCCTGCTTGCCGCGCAGGCGCGTCGCTCGGCCGAGGATGCCGGGCTGACCGGGGTCGACGTGGTCCAGGGCGACGCCGCATCGTGCGCCGCCTACGCGGATCTCGTGCCCGCCGACCTGGTGCTGGTGTGCGGTGTGTTCGGCAACATCAGTGATGCTGACATCCGGCACACCGTGGCCAACCTGCCGAGACTGTGCCGGACCGGTGGCACGGTGCTCTGGACCCGCCATCGCGAGCCACCGGACTTCACACCGACGATCCGGGACCGGTTCGGCGCGAACGGGTTCACCGAGATCGGCTTCGACTTCGAGGACGGCTCACACTGGAGTGTCGGTGCGCATCGGTTGACCGGGCCGAGCCTGCCCTACGACCCCGATGTGCGGCTGTTCGAATTCGTAGCTCCGCCGCCCCGGTAGGCCCGCGCCAGAATTCGCTCGGTGTCGATTCCCCTTGGCAGGGTGCCGAACGCGCCACCCCAGTCGCCGCCCAGCCGGGACGCGCAGAACGCGTCCGCTACTGCCGGGTCGCCGTGCCGCACCAGCAACGCGCCCTGCAGGCACAGCGCCATGCGCTCTGCCAGGCGCCGGGCCCGGTACTGGATGTCGTCCAGGTCGCCGAGTTCCTTGCGTAGCGTGATCACGGCCTGGTCGAGCCGATCGTCCGCGCCGTGTGCCGCGTCCAGTTCCACGAAGACCGCTTCCACCGCCATCGGCGCAGTTGCCATGGCGCGCAGGGCATCCAGCGCGGCCACGTTGCCGGAACCCTCCCAAATGGACAGTAGCGGCATCTCTCGGTAGAGCTTCGGCATGCCGGACTCCTCGACGTAGCCGTTGCCGCCGAGGCATTCCAGCGCTTCCGCCGCGTGCGCCGGGCCGCGCTTGCACACCCAGTACTTCGTCACGGCGAGGCCGAGCCGGCGGAACAGCGTCTCCTGCTCGTCGCCCCTGCTGACCCGGTCCACGGCACCGGCCAGCCGCATCGCCACGGTCAGCGCCGCCTCTGCCTCCACGGCCAGATCGGCCAGCACGTTCACCATCGCCGGCTGGTCGACGAGTGCGGCGCCGAACGCGGACCGGTGCCTGGCGTGGTGCATCGCGTTGCGCAGGCCCGTGAGCATGCCGCCGGTGGTGCCGAGGACACAGTCCAGCCTGGTCATGTTGACCATGTCGATGATCGTGCGCACGCCCCTGCCCTGCTCGCCGACCAGCCAGCCGACGGCGTCGTCGTACTCGATCTCGGCGGAGGCGTTGGACCGGTTGCCCAGCTTGTCCTTCAAGCGCTGCAAGCGAATCGGGTTGCGGGTGCCGTCCGGCAGGACCCTCGGCAGCAGGAAGCACGACAGGCCACCGGGTGCCTGGGCGAGCGTGAGGAAGACGTCGGACATCGGCGCGGACGTGAACCACTTGTGGCCGGTGAGCAGGTAGGTGCCATCCGGCTGCGCCACCGCCCGCGTCGTGTTGGTGCGCACGTCCGAGCCGCCCTGCTTCTCGGTCATCGACATCCCGGCGATCAGGCCACGCTTGCCGCCGGGGACCCGCAGGCCGTAGTCGTAGGCGTCCGAGGTCAGGAGCGGCTCGTAGACCGCGGCGAGATCCGGGGCCGCGCGCAGGGCGGGAATCGCGGCGTAGG
>DATBDL010000263.1:0-13831 GCA_036269975.1 Pseudonocardiaceae bacterium
GCGATGGTGGAGGCATGGGCCGCGGCGAACGGCCGGACGGTCACGTTCTCCTACACCCTGCCTACGACCACCAGCGGCCTCGCCTCCAGTGGCCTTGCCGTGTTGCAGAACGCCGTGCAGAACAACGCGCGGATCGACATCGTCAACATCATGACGTTCGACTACTTCGACGGCGCGAGCCACGAAATGGCGAACGACACCATGACGGCGGCGTCCGGTCTGGTCGGCCAGTTGCAGCAGTTGTTCCCGTCGAAGACGCAGGCCCAGTTGTGGGCGATGGTCGGCGTCACCGAGATGCCGGGCATCGACGACTTCGGCGCCGCCGAGACGTTCACCACCGCCGACGCCACGACGGTGGAGAACTGGGCCGTGTCCAAGGGCATCAGCTCGCTGTCGTTCTGGGCACTCGAACGCGACAACGGCGGCTGCCCCGGCACCGGTGGCAGTGACACCTGTTCCGGTATCTCACAGTCGACGTGGCAGTTCAGCCACACGTTCACGCCGTTCACCAGTGGTGGTGGCACGCAACCACCACCGCCGACGAACGACTTCTCGGTCTCCGTGTCGCCGACTTCGGCGTCGGTGGCGGCCGGCAGTTCCGTCTCCACGACCGTGCACACGGCCGTGACCAGCGGTGCCGCCGAATCGGTCAGCTTCTCGGCCAGTGGCGCGCCATCCGGCGTGACTGCGGCGTTCACGCCGACATCGGTCAATTCGGGCGGTACGTCCACCTTGAAGGTCACCACCACGACGGCGGCGGCATCGGGCACGTTCCCGATCACGGTGACCGGTAGCGCGGCGTCGGGCAGCCACACGACGACGTACACCGTGACCGTGACCGGCGGTACCGGGCCACCGCCGCCGCCCAACGGCATCGTCAACGGTGGGTTCGAGACCGGCAGCCTGAGTCCGTGGACCGCGCAGCCGGGCACCGTCGTCGTGGGCACGCCAGTGCACGCGGGCGCCCACGCGCTGTCGGTGAACGCGACCAGTTCGCAGACCGGTGAGGCCGACCAGACGATCACAGTGTCCCCGAACGCCAGTCACACGCTGACCGTGTGGGTGCAGGGCAACTTCGCCTTCGTCGGCGTGACCGGTGGTGCCAGCGCCAGCACATGGACGTCGTCGGCCGGCTACACGAAGCTGACCGTGCCGTTCACCACCGGATCGTCCGGCACGATCACGGTGTTCGTGCACGGTTGGTTCGCGCAGGGCACCGTCTTCGCGGACGACATCTCGGTGAGCTAGCTTCTTGGCAAGTGGGGCCGGGCCGCCATCGGCGGCCCGGCCTTTCTACTTGACTCCCCCGGTCACCAGATCGATCCGCCAGTATTTCTGCAATGTCAGGAACAATGCGATCACCGGCAGGATCGACAGCAGCGTCCCGGTGATCACCAGGGAATACAGTGACGCCTCGGACGCGCCGTGCCGCAACAGGCTGTAGAGGCCGACCGTCAGCGGGAATTTCGAATCGCTGGACAGCAGCACGAACGGCAGCAGGAAGTTGTTCCAGATCGCGATGAACTGCAACAGGAAGATCGTGATCAGTCCAGGTCCCATCAGCCGCAGGCCGATAGCGGCGAACAGCCGGCCTTCGCTCGCGCCGTCCAGGCGACCGGCCTCGATCAGCTCGTCGGGTACGGCGGCGGCCGCGTAGATGCGGGCCAGGTAGATGCCGTACGGGTTGAAAAGCTGTGGCAGCAGCACGCCGAGATAGCTGTCGGTCAGGCCGAACTTGGACAGCAACAGGTACTGCGGGATCGCCAACACGATCTGTGGTAGCAGCACGCCGGCCAGGATCGTGTTGAACAGCAGTTTCTGGCCGCGAAACCGATATTTGGCGAGCGCGTAACCGCAGCAGGCCGAAACGCCGGACGCCAGCACGCCGCCGACGAGGGCGTAGAAAACGGTGTTGAGCATCCACTGCCAGTAGATACCGCCCTGGTAGGCGGACAGGTCGCGGATGTTGTCCAGAATGCCGGGACCGAAACTGGGGACGTAGGTGTTGGTGGTGAACAGTTCGGTGCGCGATTTCGTGGCCGCGATCACGATCCACAGGACAGGGCCGATGGCGTAGACCGCGCCCAGTACCAGGGCGAGCGTGGGCAGTGGGGCTATCCGGCGCCGGGCGATGGTCGTCATCGGAACCTGGCCGTGACCAGGCGGGACGCGATGATCGACACGACGAGCGCGGCCAACGCGTAGAGCACGGAAACCGCGGCGGCCAGGTTGAGATCCGAGTTGACGAAGGCGTCGGTGTAGATCTTCATCAACGGTACCCACGTGGTGGAGATCGCGTTGGCCAGCGGGCGCAGCGTGGTCGGTTCGTTGTAGATCTGGAGTGCGGCCAGCGCACTGAACAGCAGGCACATCGAGATCGCGGGACGCACCAACGGAATCTTGACGTGCACGGCGATCTGGAATTCCGAGCAGCCGTCGATGCGGGCCGCCGCGTAGATTTCCGGTGGCAGCGCGCGCAACGCCGTGAACATGACGACCATGTTGAATCCGACCGCGCCCCACAGTACGACATTGCCGACCGAGAAGAACACCGCGACCCGACCGAAGAAGTCGACGTCGTTGCCGCCGATCGGGCTGGTCGCCGGCAGGTAGAGAAAGCCCCAGAGCAGGGTCGCGATCACGCCGGGCACGGCGTAGGGCAGAAAGATGGCAAGCCGGGTGAAACGGGTCAGCCTGGCGCGCAGGCTGTCCAGGCACAGCGCGAACAGCAGTGCGAAGCCGACGGTGGTGGGAATCGTGATCGCGGCGAGTGCGAGCATGCGCAGCGCGCTGGCCCAGAGTTCCGAATCGGCCAGCGCGCCGCGATAGTTGGCAAGCCCCGCGAACACGATCTTGCTGGTGGTGCCGAGCAGGCCACCACTCACCTTGCGCGTTTGCACGCTCAGTACCAGCGCGTAGCTGCCGGGGGCGACGATGAACAGCGCGAACAGCGTCACCGCCGGAAGTACGAGCAGGTACGGGAACCGCTTGTTGTTCATGGTATTCGACAGTCCGTTCAGGACACCGTGAATCCGAGTTTCTTCATGTCGTTGACCGTTGTGGACTGCATGGTGTTCAGCGCGCCGCCGAAGGACGAGCCGGACTGCAGGGCGGAGTCGAACGTGTCGGAGTAGCCGCTGAAGGTGACCGTCACGTCAGGACCCCAGATCTGGAAGCTGCGGGCGTGTGCCGCGACGTTCTTGACCTGCGTGTAGTAGTCCGACTGGTTGGGGAAGAACGCCGGCGGCTGGTTCAGGATCGGCAGGCTGCGGCCGGAGGTCGCGGCCGGGTAGATGTTGATGTTCTGCACCTGCGACGTGAGGGCCTTGTCGTCGGTGTTCAGCCAGGACGCGAACTCGGCCGCCTGCTGCGGGTACCTGGAGTCGCTGGTCACGGTGGTGGCCGAGCCGCCCCAGATGCCGGTGGTCGAGTCGCCGGCCGACCACGCGGGCAGCGGCGCGACGGTCCACTTGCCCTTGGTGGCCGGAGCGATGCCGCCGAGCTGGGCGGGCGCCCACGCGCCGGAGATCCAGGTCGCGAGCGTGCCGTTGTTCATCTGCTCGTTCCACTGCGGCGAGAAGGACGGGTTCTTGGCGACGACTCCGCTGGTCACCAGACCCTGCCAGTAGTTGGCGACCTTCTGGGACGCGGCGCCGTTGATGTCGACGTGCCAACTGTCGCCGCTGCTGGTCCACCAGTCGGCGCCGGCCTGCTGGACGAGCCCGGTGAACCAGCCGGGGTCGGCGGCGTCGAAGTTGGTCATGAAGACGTTCGGTGCCTTCTGGTGCAGTGTCGCGGCCTCGGCGGCGAACTGGTCCCACGTGGTGGGGACGGCGAGGCCGTACTGCGCGAAGACGTCGGCGCGGTAGAAGAGCATGAGAGGCGCGAAGTCCTGCGGCACGCCGTAGACCTTGCCCTGGAAGCGGACGGCGGACAGCGATGTCGCGTCGAAGTCCTTGCTGGTCTGCTGCGTGTACTGGGTGATGTCGCGGACGACGCCGTTGGAGACCAGCGCGGGCAGCGACTGGTACTCGACCTTGGTGATGTCGGGGGCGTTGTGCGCCTGGTGGGCGGTGATCAGCTTGCTGACGAGTTGGTCACCACCGGCCGGGTTGGACAGCTTGACGGTGATGTCCGGGTGGGTGCTGTTCCACAGCGCGACCACCTTGTCCATGTTCGGGTCCCAGTCCCAGAACGTCAGCGTGACCTTGCCGCCTGGGGTGGCCGTGGTCGTCGGCGTGGTGGAGCTGGTGCACCCGGTGACGAGCAGGGTGGCGGCCAGCGTCATGCCGAGGCCGGTGATCAGTGTGCCGCGCACGTGCTCTCCTTCGATCTTTGGAAAGCGTTTTCCATTGAGCGGCATGTTACGACGGCTTGCGTCTTGGAACAAGAGTCGAAGGAAGCCCGCGTCAGCGTCGGGTGATCGCGGAGCTCTGGCGTAGGAGGACCTGGCCCGAGATCGGCACCACTCGCTGTTGGTCGTCGTCCGCTGGGCGCAGCGCGAGCCTGGCCGCCATCTCGCCCATTCGGAACAGTGGCAGCGCCACGGTGCTCAGGGGTGGTGTCACGTCCTGGAGGGTGGGGATGTCGTCGAAGCCGGCGACGGCGACGTCGTCCGGTACGGCCACCCCGGACGCTCGTAGGCAGGCCAGCGCCCCCACCGCCATCACGTCGTTGACCGCGAAGACGCAGGTCGGGGTTGTTCGGCTCGCCAGTGCGATGCCCGCTGCCTCGTAGCCGCCGTCTCGGGTGAACGGACCCGATATCACGGCTGAATCGGGCAGTTCGATTCCGCTGTCCGCCAGGCCGACCCGGAAGCCGGCCACTCGGTCGTTCGCGGTACGCAGGCCGGGTGGGCCGGCCAGTACGACGAAGTCCCGGTGGCCCTGGCCGGCCAGTGCCTTCGCCAGATCTCTCGCGCCTTCGGCGTTCTGTGGGCGGACCGTGTCGACCCCGAGTACGTCCTGGCCCACGCAGACCACTCGTCCCCCCGAGCGGGTGAAGATTCTGAGCTCGGCTCGTAGTTCGTCGGTGGCTCGGGCGTTGTCGGTTCGGCTGCCGATCAGTACCAGAGCTCTGGCTCGCTGGGCGCGCATCACGGCCACGAATGCCAGTTCACGGTCGGTGTCGGCGCTGGTGCTGGTCAGGGAGACCACCATCTTGCCGGTGTAGGCGACGTCCATCACGCCGGCTGCGATCGTCGAGAAGTAGGGGTCGGCGATGTCGTGCACGACGACGCCCATCGTGTCGCTCGTGCCGCGTGCCACCGCTCTGGCCTGGAGGTTGGCGCTGTAGCCGAGCTCGGCGGCCGCCTTGTGCACCGCGTCGCGCAGTTCGTCGCCGACCACCCTGGTGCTGCCGCCCAGTACGCGCGATGCCGTCGCGAGCGACACGCCGGCCCTTGCCGCAACGTCGGCTAGCGTGACGACGGCATCGCCTGGCCTTGGGCGGCGTCCGGTCCGTTGGGTGGTGGGTCCGGTGGGTGGGCCCTCTTGCGTTCCGATGGTCAGTCACCCTACCGTAGGAAATCGCTTTCCTAACGGAAGGGCCGGTGTACATGACGGATGTCGCGCTCCGGGTGGCCATGAACGGCGTCACCGGTCGCATGGGGTATCACCAGCACCTGGTGCGGTCGCTCCTGGCGATCCGCGCGCAGGGCGGTGTGTCCTTGCCGGACGGCCGGCGCGTCACGGTGGAACCCGTCCTTCTCGGCCGCAACGCCGAGCGGCTGCGTGAGATCGCCAGACAGCACGACGTCGACGACTGGCGCACCGATCTCGCGTCGGTGCTGGACGATCCCACGATCGACGTGTTCTTCGACGCGGCGCGCACCGAAGGTCGCGCGGCCGCGCTGCACGCCGCGATCAAGGCCGGCAAGCACGTCTACACCGAGAAGCCCGTCGCGACCACGTTGGCCGATGCCGTTTCGGTGGCGTCGGCGGCTCGCGCTGCCGGCATCGTGCACGGGGTGGTGCAGGACAAGCTGTTCCTGCCGGGGGTGCTGAAGCTGCGCCGACTGGTGGACGCCGGGTTCTTCGGCCGCATCCTGTCCGTGCGGCTCGAATTCGGCTACTGGGTGTTCGAGGGCGACTGGCAGGCGGCCCAACGGCCGTCGTGGAACTATCGGGCCGATGACGGCGGCGGGATCGTGCTGGACATGTTCCCGCACTGGCGTTATCTGCTCGAAGACCTGTTCGGCCCGGTGCGGGCGCTCTACGTCCATGCCACGACGCATATTCCGCGGCGTTGGGACGAGCACGGGCAGTCCTATTCGGCTACCGCGGACGATGCCGCCTACGCGGTCGTCGAGTTGGACGGGGGGGTGGTCGCCTCGGTGAACTCGTCGTGGGCGGTGCGGGTGCATCGGCACGAACTGGTCGAGATCCAGGTGGACGGCACCGACGGCAGTGCGGTGGCCGGGTTGCGGGAATGCCGGATTCAGCACAAGGCGATGACGCCCAAGCCGGTGTGGAATCCGGATCTGCCGGTGACCGAGGACTTTCCGGCACAATGGACGGTCGTGCCGGACAACACCGGGTTCGACAACGGGTTCAAATCGCAGTGGGAACTGTTCCTCGCACACGTGGTGACCGGCGAGCCGTTCCGGTGGGATCTGGCCGATGGGGCCAAGGGCGTGCAGTTGGCGCAGTTGGCCTACCAGTCCTCGGCAAGTGGCAGCCGGGTTACGGTGCCGGAGTTGGAACTGTGAGCGCGGAGATACTGCTGCCTGGTCGGACCCGGCCACTGACAGTGCCCACACCGCACTGGCCGGCGTCCAGCCCGCCGCCGTTGCGGCGCAAGCTGTTCGCGGCGGCGCACGTGGCCGCGCTGCCGGACGGCTCGATCGACTGGCCGGCGACGATGGCATTCCGGGATCACCTGTGGGGCCTGGGTTTCGGGGTCGCGGACGCGATGGACACCGCGCAGCGCGGGATGGGACTGTCGTGGCCGCGGGTGCGCGAACTGGTGGCGGCCAGCGGCAAGCGGGCCACCGGGGCGTTGGCCTGCGGCGCCGGGACCGACCAGTTGTCCGATGACGTGTCCCTTGTGGACGTTGCCGCTGCCTACCGCGAGCAGATCGCCATGGTGCAGGACGCCGGTGCGCAGGTGATCCTGATGGCCAGTCGGGCGCTGGCGCGGGTGGCGGGTGGGGCGGGTGACTACCGGGATCTGTATCGGGAACTGATCGGGTCCGCGAAGGAACCGGTGATCCTGCACTGGCTCGGGGACATGTTCGATCCCGCGCTGGCGGGTTACTGGGGCAGCGACGACCTCGACGTGGCGGCGGAAACCGTGTTGGCCATCATCGACGAGCAGCCGGACCGGGTGGACGGGATCAAGGTCTCGCTGCTGGACGAGCGGCGGGAGATCGCGCTACGGCGGCGGCTCCCCGCCAGCGTCCGTCTCTACACCGGCGACGACTTCCACTACGACGACCTGATCGAGGGCGACGACCACGGTCACAGCGATGCCCTGCTCGGGGTGTTCGCCGCGATCGCACGGCCGGCCGCCGCCGCGTCGCGTGCGTTGGACGCCGGTGACGTGCTCGGGTACCGGGCCGCGATGGCGCCGACCGTGCCGTTGGCGCGGCACGTCTTCGCAGCGCCGACCTACCACTACAAGACCGGCATCGCTTTCCTGGCCTGGCTCAACGGTTTCCAGGATCACTTCGCGATGATCGCCGGCCAGCACACGGCGAGGCCGCTGGAGCACCTGGTGCGGCTGTTCGAACTCGCGGTGGACGCCGGTGTGCTCGCCGATCCGGAGTTGGCCGTGGCCAGGATGCGCACCCTGCTGTGATGGGACTGTCGCTCAACCAGGCCACGGTGAAGGCGTTGAGCCTGCCGGCCGCGATCGACGCCTGTGTCGCCGCCGGGATCGGCTCGATCGGCGTGTGGCGCGACCGGCTGGCGGAAACCGGTGTGGCGGAAGCGAAACGGCTGCTGGATCAGGCCGGCTTGCGGGTGTCCAGCCTGTGTCGCGGCGGTTTCTTCACCGCCGACGACGCGCTCGCGGACAACCTCCTGGCACTCGACGAGACCGCCGCGATCGGCGCGGACGTGCTGGTGTTGGTGTCCGGCGGGCTGCCGGCCGGGTCGAAGGATCTGGCCGGCGCGCGGGCGCGGGTGGCCGACGGCATCGCGGCACTCGTGCCGAGGGCGCGGGAACTCGGCGTGCGGCTGGGCATCGAGGCGCTGCACCCGATGTTCTGCGCGGACCGGTGCGTGGTGAGCAGCCTCGGCGAGGCACTGGCGCTGGCCGAGCGGTTCCCCGCCGACACGGTCGGCGTCATCGTGGACACGTATCACCACTGGTGGGACGCGGAGGCGCCGGCGCTGGTCCGGCGCGCCGGCGAGCGGGTGTTCGCCTACCAGATCAGCGACTGGCGGGTCCCGCTGCCGGCGGACATGCTGCTGGGCCGCGCACACGTCGGCGACGGCTCGATCGACTTCCGGCCGCTGACCGATGCCGTCGCCGCCGCCGGTTACGCCGGTGACGTCGAGGTGGAGATCTTCAACGCGGAGATCTGGGCGGCGCCGGCCGCCGAGACGATCAGTAGGGTGCGGGCCGGCTTCGCGGCGGTACTCGGGGAACTCCCCCAGCCGCAAGGGAAGTCATCCGGGTGAGGTCGGGGATCACCTGATGGTCGGACCCGCCCCCTGGCGGGATTCTGACCGCCATGACAACCATCGCCGCGAACCCGCTGGTCCGGTTCGCGCCACGGACGCTCGCGCGCATTGCAGGCGTCTGCTGTCTGCTGCTGATCGGTGCGTCCTTCAACGAGGGCTACGTCATCCCGCACATCGTGTCCGCCGGCCACCCACGGCCACCGCCGACAACATCCGCGCGTCGGCGGGGCTGTTCCGTCCGGCGTGTTCGGCGACATGCTGGCCGGCACGTTCTGGGTGGTGCTGGGGATGAGCCTGTACCTGCTGCTGCGGCACGTGCACCAGCTCGTGGCCGGCGCGATGGTGGCCCTCGGCCGCCGGCGGTGGAATCCAGGTGCTCAACCAGCTCAACCTGTGGCTGCCGCCTACCTGGTGATGAAGTCCAGCTACTTCCCCAGGACCGTCGGCGTCATGCTGATCGTCGGTGCCTTCGGCGGCCTCTTCATCGTCCCGGCCGGGATCTGCGACCTGACGTTCCTGGTGGATCGCTGCTGGCGAACGGTTGCCGGCAGCGGTCATGCCATGACGGCCAACTGGGCCAGCTCGACCGCGAACGCCAACGGCTCCCCCGCCGCGAACCGGCCCAGTTCGTCGACGGCACAGGCGCCCAGCCGGGACAGTTCGGTCCCCGCCGCGCCGGCCGCGTGTGGGGTGAGCAGGACATTGGGTAGCTGCCACAGCGGCGAGTCGGCCGGTGGCACTTCCGGTTCGGTCACGTCGAGCACCGCCGAGATCCGGCCGGTCCGCAGGTGCGCGAGCAGGGCGTCCTGGTCGACGACGGCCCCACGGGCGGTGTTGATCAGGGTGGCGCCATCGGCCAGCAGCGCGAGCAGGGCGGCGTCGACCAAGCCTCGGGTTTCCGGGATCGCGGGCGCGTGCACGGTGACGATGTCGCCGCGGCGGAACAACTCCGGCAGTTCGACGAGTTCGGCACCCAGGTCGGCGGCCTCGGCCGCGGTGACGTACGGGTCGGTCAACAGCACGTGCAGGTCGAACGGGGCGAGCAGGCGCAACACCTCGCGGCCGACGCGGGACGCGCCGAGCACGCCGACCGTACGGCCCAGGTTGCCGATCGCGGGGTACTCGGCGACGATCTCGATCTTGCGCCGTTCCGCCCGGTAGCGCTGGGCCATGGCGCGGATTTCCTTGTTGGCCAACAGGATCATCGCCAGTGTGTACTCGGCGACCGGCCGCGCGTTCACCGCGGCCGCCGAGCTGACCACGATGCCACGTTCGAACACGGCGGCGCCGACATGGCCCTTGACCGTGCCGGCCGCGTGGATCACGGCCCGCAGGCGAGGCGCCGCCGCGAGCACGGCCGCGTCGATCGGCGGGCAGCCCCAGCCGGTGATCAGCACGTCGACGTCGGTCAGCGGACCGTCCCATGTGGTCAGTACGCGATCCTGGACGTGCGCGGTGGCCCGCAGTTTCTCGGTGAGTGGGGGTGGGAACAGCAGCGGTGGCAGGTGTTCGAACATCGCCAGCGCGGCCGTTATCGGCTCGCCCACCGCAGTCCCCGCTCGGTCAGGGTGAACACCTCTGGCTGGACCAGATCGGCCGGCCGGTGGCCGATCGCGGAGAAGAACACCCGGCCGCAGCCCCAGCGCCGGGTCCACACCACCGGCATCGGCACCGGCTCGGTGAACTCGTCGGTCCGTCCGGGATGGACGATCGTGGTGGCGAGCACGTCGTTCCAGCTATCGGTGATCATCCAGTACTGCTCGGTATGCACCGTGAAGTCGGGGATGCCCTCGACGATCGGATGCCGTGCCCATTCCGGGCTGATCCGCACCTGGTAGTCCAGGAAATCCTTGGGGTGGTGCAGGAACTGGCCGCCGACCATCCGCAGGTAGTCCTTGCTGGTGACGAACGTGCCGACGATACCGCCGTGCCAGCCGGCGAAACCGACGCCGGAGCGCACCGCGTCCAGCAGGCCGGCGCACTGCCGTTCGGTCAGCTCGCCGATCGACCAGCACTGGACGATGAGGTCGAACTCGCGCAACGCGTCCGCGTCCTCGTAGACGTCGAGCGTGTCGCTGATCGTGATGTCGAAGCCCGCCTTGCGCAGTTCCGGCAGGAACAGTTCCGTCGCCGCGACCGGCTGGTGGCCCTCCCAGCCGCCACGCACGACCAGCGCGGCGCTCACGGCCGGGTCCATGCCGGCAGGTCAAGCGGGCCGCGCTGCACACCGATCCACTGGCGTTTGGTGAAGCCCGGCAGCTGGTTCTCCGCGCCGTGTCTGGCGTGCGCGTCGTTGACGTGCACCTCGCCGGCCTGTAGCCGTTCGGCGATTGCGATGCCGCGCATCAGGTCGGCGGTGAAGACGGAGTTCATCAGCATCGGGTAGCCGTTGATCAGGTCGACGGCCTCGTCCTCGCTGTCCACGACCGTGATCGGCAGGACGGGCCCGAAGACCTCCTCGGTGAACGCCGGCATGTCCGGCGTGACGTCGGTGAGAATCGTCGGCTGGTAGTAGAGGCCGTCGAACGTGGCGCCGGTGACGACGGTGGCGCCCTTGGCAACGGACGGCTCGACGATCTTCTGGTGCAGCCGGTCGCGCTGGACCGCGCTGATCAGCGGGCCGAGTTCGACGTCGTCGGTCATCGGGTCGCCGACACGGAGCTTGCGCACGCGGCTGACCAGCGCGTCCAGATACCGCTCCGCGACCGAGCGCAGCACGATGTGCCGGCTGGCGCTGATGCACGTCTGGCCCTGGAATTCGAGCGCGGCGATGAGCGCGCAGGACGCGGCGAGGTCGATGTCGGCGTCGTCGAGGACGAGGACCGCGTTGTCGCCGCCGAGTTCCACGGCGATCCGGCGCAGGTCGGTCGCTGCCGACGCGGCGATGGCCAGGCCGACCTCCCGCGAGCCGGTGAAGTGCGTCAGGTCGAGGCCACGGTGCTCGGCAAGCGCCTGACCCGCTGGCACGCCGTCGCCGGTGACGACGTTGAAGACGCCGGGCGGCAGGCCGACGGCGTCGGCGGCCTCGGCGAGCACCTGGCCGCCGATGATCGGCGTCAACTCGGCCGGCTTGAGGACCACCGTGTTGCCGAACGCGAGACCCGGCGCGACCGCGCGCATGGCCAGGTTCATCGGATAGTTCCACGGCGTGATCACGCCGAGCACGCCCAGCGGAATGGCGCGGGACATCGACAGCTTGCCGGCCTTGTACGGCGGCAGGAGGTCGCCCGCGTTCTCGGTGGCCTGGACGGCGGAGATGTGCAACTGGCGAATGCTGGTGCCGACCTCGTCCTCGGCTTTCGCGCGCACGCCACCGGTTTCCCGCATGCTCTGCTCGACGAGTTCGCCGAATCGGGATTGCAGGTGGTCGGCGATGGCGCGCAGGAATCCGGCGCGGTCGGGCGCGGACAGCGCTGCCCAGCCCGGTTGGGCCCTGCGCGCGGCGGTGACCGCGCGGTCGACATCGGCCGGACCGGCCTTGGCGTAGCTGCCGATGATCCGCCCGGTGGCCTTCTCGTAGACAGCACCGGTGGCGCCATCGGTCGCGGCACCAAATCGTCCGTCGATGTAGAGCACGGCCGCCCCTTACTTTTTGCTATGAAGTAAGACCGAGGCTAGGTGCGAAAGCGGACGTCAGTCAAGCAATGGCAGGTATGCGATTTCCGACTGTCGGACGGTCGCGGGCCCGGCGCGCGGGGGACGATGGTCCGCGTCGTCCTTGACATCGTGCGGGGCCGGCACGGTAACCTGGGCCGATAATTTCCTTTGTGTAAAAATAAAAACAAGGCAGGCCGCGAGGGAGCAGCAGCATGTCGTCCATCACGTTCGCGGCAGCCGACCGGCTGTGGCTGTTGCGCACACCGAACTCCACCTACGCACTGCGCCTGGCTTCGGACGACACACCGCAACACGTCTGCTGGGGACCACCACTCGAACTGGCCGAAGTCGTGGCCCTCCCGGTCGCGAAACACCGTCTGACCAGCAGTTTCGAGACCCTGCCCGACCCGGACGAGCTCACCGTCGCCGCCGGCGCCCGGTTCGGGCCGCCGTCGCTGGCCGTCCGCTACGCCGATGGCACGGCCGCGGTCGAATGGACGTACGAGGGCTACGAACTCGAAGGCGATCACCTTGCCGTCCGGCTGGCCGACCCGCACTACCCGCTCAGCGTGACCCTGCACTACCGGGTGCACGAGGACAGCGATGTCATCGAGCGCTGGACCACGGTCCGCAACACCGCCGATGACGACGAGCCCGTCACCCTGGTCCGCCTCGACTCGGCGGCGTGGCACGTGCCGACGCGGCCGGACTACCGCGTCGGCCACGTGACCGGCGGCTGGAGCTACGAGTGCCAGCTCGAGCGCGTGCCGGTGCCGGTCGCCGAGACCGTGTTCACCAGCCGGCGCGGCATCACGAGCCACCAGGCCAATCCGTGGCTGATGCTGGACGCGGGCGACGCTGACGAGACCCACGGCGAGGTGTGGTCGGCCGCGTTGGCGTGGAGCGGGAGCTGGCGGATCACGCTGCACCGCGACCCATCCGGTCGAGCGAGCTGGACCGGCGGCTTCGGCCACGACGCGACGACGTGGCGGCTCGGTGCGGGCGAGTCGCTGGACACCCCGGTGTTCGCCGGTGCCTACACCCAGGGCGGATTCGGCGCCGCCAGCCGGACGTGGCACGAGTACACCCGAACGCACGTGCTGCCGCACCCGGACGAACTGCGGCCGGTGCTCTACAACTCGTGGGAGGCCACCGGATTCGCGGTGGACGAGCTGGGGCAGCGGAAGCTCGCCTCGATCGCGGCGGACATCGGCGTCGAGCTGTTCGTGATGGACGACGGCTGGTTCGGCGCACGGCGCAGCGACCATGCCGGGCTCGGTGACTGGCAACCGTATTCCGGCGCGTTCCCGAACGGCGTGCGGCCGCTCGCCGACGAGGTGCACAAGCTGGGCATGGACTTCGGCCTGTGGGTGGAACCGGAGATGGTCAATCCGGACAGCGACCTCTACCGGGCGCATCCGGACTGGGTGCTGAACATGGACAACCGCCGCCGCACCGAGCTGCGCAACCAGCTCGTGCTCAACTTCGGCCGGCCGGACGTGGCCGAATGGGCGCTGGACTGGCTGGACCGGCTGGTCGTCGACAACGAGATCGACTACCTCAAGTGGGACATGAACCGGGCGTTCACCGAGGCGGGCTGGCCG
>DATBDL010000264.1:0-13628 GCA_036269975.1 Pseudonocardiaceae bacterium
TGGCGAACGGGGCGATCGGGACCATGAAGATCATGCCGTAGACCAGCAGGTCCCGCAGGCGCAGCGACCGCCGAAGTTCCTGCCGGAAGCCGAACTCGGCCAGCGACGCGGCACCGTCGTCGCCGGTGGCTTCCGCCGTCATGTCCCCTCCTGGCCGACGACGGTCCCGCCGACGGTCGCGTCGACGGTGGCCAGGAACGCGCCGACCACCTCGGTGAACCGCTCCGTCTCCTCGACGTGCGGCATGTGGCTGGATCGGTCGAACACCTCCCAACGGACATCTGGGATGCCCTCGTAGAACGGCTGGACGGTCTCCCTGGTCGCTTCGTCGTAACGACCGTTCACCAGCAGCGTCGGTACCGCGATCGCGCCGACCCGGTCCACAATGGACCACCCTCGGAGGCTGCCGATCACGTAGAACTCGCTGGGGCCGTTCATGGTGTGGTAGACGGTGGGATCGGCGGCGAGCGCCTCGAACATCGCGGTCACCTCGGGCGGCCGTGGCACGCGCAGCACGTGGCGTTCGTAGAACACCGCGACCGCCTGCTCGTACTCGGCGCTGTCGGTCGTGCCGGCCGCCTCGTGCCGGCGCAGGGTCGCCTCGACATCCGGCGGCAGTTCGGCCCGCAGCCGGTCGGCCGCCGCCGACCACAGCGTCATCGATGCCGGCGAGTCGGCGATGACGAGCCCCCGCAGCCCGGACGGCCGCCGGACGGCGTGCTCCGCGGCCAGCATGCCACCCCACGAGTGGCCGAGCACCGTGTAGCGATCGGCGATGTTCAGCGAGGTCAACAGGTTGTCCAGCTCGTCGAGGAACAGCTCGACGGTCCAGAACCCCGGTGGCGCGTCACGCAGGTGGGTGGACCGGCCGTTGCCGATCTGGTCGTAGTGCACGACAGGACGACCCCCTTCGGCCAACCCGGTGAGCCGGAGCAGGTAGTCGTGCGTGCAACCGGGGCCGCCGTGCAGTGTGACCAGCGGGATCTTGCCGCTGGTGAGATCGCCGGTGATCCGATACCAGGTCTGGTGTTCCCGGAACGGAACCGTGCCGTCGATGATGGTCCGTGTCGCCATCAGCGTCTCCTTCCTGATCTCAGGCAATGGTTCCACGATCCGCACACTGGTCAAACCGACGGTATTCAGTCTACTGTGGACTCCGCCGGACTCTTCGGCACGTCCGACATCGGCCCGAGCGGTGCCGACTGGTCCGGCGGCACACCGGGCACCGCAGTCGTCGCGACTGCTGAGTCGGTATATGTCGCGTGGGACCGGGCGTTCGATCGGTCTCCATCCGACGACATTTAGTCCGTTGGTGTGATTGTTCACCGTGTGTGGGTTGGACTCGCCACACTGGGCTCGTGACCGGTTCAGAGTATCTGATCTTGGCACCGATATCCGCTGTGTTGTCGGCGCTGATCACCGTTCTGTCGCAGCACGTGTTCCGAGGGCTGGCCGGACAGGGCCGGGTGGCGGCATCCGTGGTGGAGTCCGCTGTGTCCGGGCAGGTCGCGTCGACCGAGCCCCGTGATGTGTTGAGCGACAAGGCGACATCGTTCGCGCACGGGCTGGAGCAGTCGGCCGCGCTGCTGCGGAAGTACGACGCACACTGGTGGCTCGAGGCGCGGCGGACGTCCGCGGCCAGCCTGATTTCGTCGATGCTGGGCGCGTTGTTGGTGGTCACGGTCTTGTTGGTCGCGTTTCGATCGCACAATCCGGAATACACGACCGTTGTCGTGTCGCTGACCGGTGCGGTGACGAGCCTGGTAACGGTGCTTTTTCATCGGCAGTCGAAAATCGCGAACGCGCAGATGGAACGGCAGGCGGCCTGGTTACGGCAGCAGGTGGAGCACGGCCACAACGAGCGGCGCATGTTCGACCTGCTGTCCTGCATGGGCTACTCGAAGGAACGTGACCTGGTCATTCACGCGCTGCTGTTCGACTCGGCCGACGCGGCGAAGTCGGCCGTCCAGGACGCGGCCGAATCCCCGTCCGAGTAGCCAGGATCACTGACCCGGATTGGTCACCCGCCGGTTGTCGCGTTCTGGGCTGCCGCTATCACTCGGGTGAGCATCCGCCGCATCTCGACCAGGTCGGCCAGGGGCATGCCGAGTCGGGCGACGATCTGGGCGGGGACCTTCTCTGCTTCCGCGCTCGGCGCTCGGCTGTCCGAGTGGGTGCGGCGCGATCTGACCGGTTCTACCGCCTGGGCCCGCCATGTCTGCCGGGCGCTGGTCCAGTGCGCCGTTCCCGCGGCGCTCCTGGTTCTCCTGCTGCCGGGCCCGCTCGGCCTCCGGTTCGGCACCGCGATGCTCGGCGTGATCGTGGCGCTCTACTACTCGACCACCTACCTCCAGCAGATCCTCACCGGCCGCCTCGTCAAGCACGGCTGGCCGGCCGATCTCGGCGTGGTGGCCAAGGAACGGCGGGAGGCCGACGTCCGCCGCGCGGCCGACGCGGCATACGCCGCCGCATGGCGCACACCGGCCGACGGATCATGAGCGGGGCATCGTGTCCAGGATGTCGCCCTTCAGATCGGCCGTGAGGTAGCCGCCGCCGTAGTCGTCGGCCCGGTAGACGCGGATCACCGGATTGAGCGTGGTGTTGCCGGAGTCGTCCATGTCCATGTCGGATTCGACGATGATGTAGACGTTCGTCGGCTTCGGGACGTTCAGGGTGTCCTGGGCCTTGCGCAGTAACGTCGGGAGCACGTCCCAGTTGATGGCACTCAGGTCGATGGGCGCGTCGGTCGAGGTGTCCACGGTGCCGCCCGGTGAGTGCGTCGTGACGCCGTTGCGGTAGTCGATGTCGTCGTACAGCTTGGGATCGGCGGCGGTCGGTGCCTCAGCGGTCGCGTAGTTCTGGTAGATCACCAGTTCCAGCACCTTCGGGCCCATGGCCCTGGTCATCGTCCCGATCATCGTGCGGACGCCGTCCGGTGTGAGCAGGTCCCGCGGTGCCGCCGTCGTCGCTGGGGGGACGGTGCCTCGGGTCGGGCCGGTGGGTGGGGTGCTGTGGCTGGCCGCCTGTCGTGCGGCCGGTGTGCCGCCGGCGTTGGGCGTCTTGGGCAACAGGGTCCAGGTGAGGACGCCGGCCACGACGAGCACGACCACCGACACGGCAGCGAGCAGGGCGCGCCTGCGCCGCCGTTGCGGACTCCACGGCCGGTTCGCCGGCTGAGCCCAGCCACCCGTTGGCGGTGGGTAGGCGGGCTGGGGTGGATAACTGGGCGGGGGCTGGGGCGCCCAGGCCGGCGGCGGATACTCGGCGGCGGCCAGCATGCGGTCGAACCGCTCGGCGTCCGGACGTGCGCGAGGGTCCTTGACGAGCACGGCGGACAACGCCGGACCGAGTGGCCCCGCGTGCACCGGCGGCGGCAGGGACTCGTCCAGCACGGCGGCCAGGGTGGCGAGCATCGTGGCCCTGCGTAACGGATGCCGGCCCTCGACGGCGACGTACAGCATCATCGCGAGCGACCACAGGTCCGATGCCGGGTTGCCCTCCTCGCCGCGAAGCCGTTCCGGCGCGATGTACTCGGGCGAGCCGATCACCGAACCCGCGACGGTGAGCGCGGTCGCGTCACGGATGGCCGCGATGCCGAAGTCGGTGAGGACGGGGCTGCCATCCGTACGCAGCAGAACGTTGCCGGGTTTGATGTCACGGTGCAGGATGCCGACGGCATGGGCGGCGCGCAGCGCGGACAGCACACCGCGCCCGATCCGCGCCGCCTCCGGAACGGTGAGCGGACCCTTCTCAAGGCGATCGGCGAGGCTGCCACCGGTGACCAGCTCCATGACCAGCCACGGATGCGGATGTTCCGGCGTGTCGGCGATGTGATGGATGATCACGACGTTGGGATGCCGCAGCCGGGCCAGCGCCCGTGCCTCGCGCAACACCCGCTGGCGCGTCTCGCGCGGGTCGACCGAGTTGCTGTCCCCGGCCACGGAATCGGGCGGCCGGACCTCCTTCAACGCGACGTCGCGGTGCAGCGCGTTGTCGCGAGCCCGCCACACCACGCCCATGCCACCGCCACCGAGGCGTTGCAGCAGTTCGAAGCGGCCGTCGACGAGCCGGGGCGCCGGCCCTGGAGAGTTCACGCGCGTCATCGTAGGAGCCGGGACGGGGTCACTTCCGCACAGCTCAGCCGAGCGCGGCGACGACTTCCGCCGTGAGAACCGCCAGGTCGCCCAGCACGATCTCCGCCGACCCGATGGCGTCCGACTCGGGTGGGTACCGCGGACGAGGGACCGCGATCACGTGCAGGCCGGCGGCGGCCGCCGAGCGCAGCCCGTTGCTGGAATCCTCGACGGCCACGCAGTCCTCGGCCGGCTGCCCGAGCCGGTCCGCCACCGTGAGGTAAACATCGGGAGCCGGCTTGCCGCGTGCGACGTCCTCGGTGGACAAGGTGGTGCCGAACAACGAGCTCATCCCGGCCGCCTTGAGCACGGTCTCGATCAGGACGGGCGGTGACGAACTGGCCAGCCCGAGCGGCCAGCGTGCCGCCATCCGGCGAACCGCGTCGACGGCACCCGGAATCAGCGGCAGCCGATCGGTGTAGCGCTCGGCCATCCGTGTCACGACCAGCGCGGCGACCTCGTCGGCCGGCAGGCCGACGCCGAGATCCTCGCTCAGGTAGCGCGCCCACTCGGGCGTGCTCATCCCCATCAGCCGCCGCTGCGCGTCCGGGGCCCACTCGCCGCCGCGCTCGGCGACGAACTCCCTGCGCACCTCCTCCCAGACCGGCTCCGAGTCGATCAGCACCCCGTCCAGGTCGAACACCACAGCCCTGATCACGTTGCTCCTCCCGTCAGTCGCCGGCTCTGGAGTCAACCACGGCCGCCGCCTGCCGGGTGGTGCCGACGGGGTTCACCAGGCGACCCACCTCGCTGATGTCGATCTCGACGATGTCACCGGTCCGCAAGGTGAAGTCGATGTCGGGCACGATGCCGGTGCCGGTGGAGAGCACGGCACCGTGCGGGAAGGACTGCCCCCGGTACAGGTAGCCGACGAGATCAGCGGGCCGGCGACGCAGCCGCGCCGTGGACACCGTCGCCCGGTAGGCGGTGCCCCGGCCGCGGCGCACGGTCAGCGTGATGTCGAGCGCACGGGCGTCCGCGACCTCCCAGGCCGGGCGGATGCCGGTACCGACGGCACAGCTACCCGCGTAGATCTTGGCCTGCGGCAGGTACAGCGGGTTCTCGCCCTCGATGCCGCGCGAACTCACGTCGTCGACCACGACGTAACCGACGATCTCCCCCGCCGCGTTGGCGACGACACCCAGTTCGGGCTCGGGCACGTCGAGCTCGGAGTCGGCGCGGATGGCGATCGGCTCGCCGTCGGTCACCACGCGCCACGCGACCGACTTGAGGAACAGTTCCGGCCGGTCGGCGTCGTACACGCGCTCGTAGACTGATTGCTCCGTGCTCTCTTCCACCCGAGCGTCGCGGGACCGCTCGTAGGTGACGCCGGCGGCCCACACCTCGGTCCGCCCGTCCACCGGCGGCAACAGCGTGACGCCGCCGTCCACCCGGTGCGTCGGCGGCCGCCGCGCGGTCGCGGTGACCAGCGCGCGGAAATCGGCGGCTGGCAACGCGAGCAGGTCCGCGATCTGCCGTACACCTGACAGCGCGCTGACGGCGCCGTCGCCGGTCGACACGCCACAGTGGACAGTCGATTGCTCGTCGGCGAACCGGATGACGTGCATACGGGCCCTCTCGTCCATGGGTACCGACCATCGTTGGGTACTTTGGTACCTCGCCACAACCTGGGGATGCGGCACGCTCGAGCTTGCGACATTCCCCAACCAGCCGGTAGACAGCAGTCTGTACCCCGTAGGGAGTCCGGGGACACCCGTTGTGCGTCGGCCACAAGAGAGGCTTGCCCCGGTGTTCAGTCGTGTCGCCATCGTCAACAGAGGTGAGCCCGCCATGCGGCTCATCCATGCCGTCCGCGATCTTGCCGCGGAGACCGGGACATCGATCGAGACGGTCGCGCTGCATACCGACGTCGACCGGACGGCCACGTTCGTGCGCGAGGCCGACCTCGCCTATGACCTCGGCCCCGCCTCCGCGCGCCCGTACCTCGACCTCGCCGTACTCGAACGCGCGCTGGTCGAGACCGGCGCCGACGCGGCCTGGGTCGGCTGGGGCTTCGTCGCGGAGGACCCCGCGTTCGCCGAACTGTGCGAGAAGATCGGCGTCACGTTCGTCGGCCCGAGTGCCGACGCGATGCGCAAGCTCGGCGACAAGATCGGCGCGAAGCTGATCGCCGAGGAGGTCGGCGTGCCGGTGGCGCCGTGGAGCCGGGGCGCCGTGGCGACCCTGGACGCGGCGATCCACGCGGCCGGCGAGATCGGCTACCCGCTGATGCTCAAGGCGACGGCCGGCGGCGGCGGGCGCGGCATCCGCGTGATCACGAGCGAGGCCGAATTGGTCGACGCCTACGAGCGCACCAGCCAGGAGGCGGCGCGGGCGTTCGGCAGCGGTGTGGTGTTCCTGGAGCGGCTGGTCACCGGCGCACGGCACGTCGAGGTCCAGGTGATCGCCGACGGCAAGGGCACCGCGTGGGCGCTGGGCGTCCGGGACTGCTCGGTGCAGCGGCGCAACCAGAAGGTGATCGAGGAGTCGGCGTCGCCGGTGCTCAGCCCCGCGCAGACGCTGGAGCTGAAGACGTCGGCCGAACGGCTCGCGGTCGCGGTCGGATACTCCGGCGCGGCGACCGTCGAGTTCCTGTACCACCCCGGCGACCGGCTGTTCGCGTTCCTGGAGGTCAACACGCGGCTCCAGGTGGAGCACCCGATCACCGAGGCCACCACCGGCGTCGACCTGGTGCGGCTCCAGCTCCACGTCGCGTCGGGAGGTGTGCTGGAGGGTGACCAGCCCGCCGAGCGGGGGCACGCGATCGAGGCGCGGCTCAACGCGGAGGACCCCGACCGCGACTTCGCCCCGTCGCCCGGCCGGATCGCGCGGCTCGACCTGCCCGCAGGGCCCGGCATCCGCGTGGACACCGGGGTCAGCGAGGGCGACACGATCCCGGCCGACTTCGACTCGATGATCGCGAAGATCATCGCCGTCGGCCGTGACCGGGACGAGGCCCTCGGCCGGCTGCGCAGGGCGATGGCGGAGACCACGGTCATCATCGAGGGCGGCGCGACCAACAAGAGCTTCGTGCTAGACCTGCTCGACCAGCCCGAGGTGATCGACGCGACAGCGGACACCGGCTGGATCGACCGGGTCCGTGCCGAGGGCAGGCTCGTCTCGCACCGGCACTCCGCGGTCGCGCTGGCGACGGCGGCCATCGAGGCGTACGAGGAGGAGGAGCGCGTCGAGCGGCAGCGGCTGCTGTCCACCGCGTTCGGCGGGCGCCCGCAGGTGCAGCACGAGAGCGGCCGGCCGCTGGATCTGAAGCTGCGCGGCGCCGGTTACCGGGTGCGGGTCGCGCGGGTCGGCGCGCACCGGTTCCGCGTCGGCATCGACACCGGTACGGGTACCGACGTGCACACCGCCGACGTGGAGCTGGACCGGTTCGACCGGCACACCGGCCACATCACCGTCAACGGCACCCGGTTCCGCCTGGTCACCGGCACGCACGGGCCGATCCACCTGATCGAGGTCGACGGCGTCACGCACCGCGTGAGCAGGGACGAGGGCGGGGTCGTCCGCTCCCCCGCGCCCGCGTTGGTCGTCGCGACGCCGCTCGCGGTCGGTGCCGAGGTCGAGGCCGGTGCGCCGCTGCTGGTGCTGGAGAGCATGAAGATGGAGACGGTGCTGCGGGCACCGTTCCGGGCGCGGCTCAAGGAATGCACCGTGACGGTGGGCAGCCAGGTCGGGACGGGCGCGCCGCTGCTGCGGCTGGAGCCGCTGGCCGACGAGGGTGACGACAGCGCGCAGGACGCCGTCGATGCCATCGAACTGGAACTGCCGGCCGAGACGTCCGGCGTGCCGGCGCTGGTACGGGCCGGTCGCGGGTTGCAGGACCTGCGCGGCCTGCTGCTCGGGTTCGACGTCGACCCGCACGACGAGCGCCGGGTGCTCTCCGACTATCTCAGCGCGCGCACGGAACTCGCCGAAGCCGGCCAGCGCACGCTCGTCGACGAGATCGAGCTGGTGTCGATGTTCGCCGACCTGTCCGAACTGAGCCGCAACAAGGCCAGCGACGAGACCGGCGGCGACGGTCACGTACACAGCGCCCGCGAATACTTCCACACCTACCTGCGCAGCCTGGACGTCGAGCGGGCCGGGCTGTCGGCGGCGTTCCAGGACCGGCTCGCGAAGGCGCTCGGGCACTACGGCGTCACCGAACTGGACCGCACGCCCGAGCTCGAGGAGGCCGTGTTCCGGATCTTCCTCGCGCAGCAGCGCGCCGCGTCCGACGCGGCGGTCGTCGTCACGCTGCTGCGGGAGTGGCTGCGCGAGGCACCGCCGGGCGAGTCACTGCGGGAACCGGCAGGTCTCGCGCTGGAACGGCTGGTCGCCGCGACGCAGGTGCGGTTCCCCGTGGTGTCCGATCTGGCCCGCGGGGTCGTGTTCGCGTGGTTCGGACAGCCGCTGCTACGCCGCAACCGCGCCCGCGTCTACGCCGACGTCCGCAAGCACCTGCGCTACCTGGACGCGAATCCGGACGCGCCGGACCGCGCGGAACGGATCGCCGCGATGGTGGGCAGCACCGAACCGCTGGTGCGGCTGCTCGGTCAGCGCCTCGGCCGCGACGGCCTCGACCACGCCGTGATGCTGGAAGTGCTGACAAGGCGCTACTACGGCAACAAGGGCCTGGTCAACGTCCGCACGAGCGACGCGGCCGGCTGCCGGTTCGTGGTCGCCGAACGTGCCGGCTTCCGGCTGGTCTCGACGGCGGTGGCCTTCGACGCGCTGGGCGACGCGCTGCGCGGGCTGGCCGCCGTCGCGGGCACGGCGGACGACAACGTCGACGCCGACATCTACCTGGCGTGGGAGACGCAACCGGAGGACCCCGACGCGACGGCGGCGGCGCTGCACGAGGTCGTCAGCCGCAACCCGCTGCCCAGCCAGGTCCGCCGGCTCACCACCACGGTCGCCGGCAGCGGCGGCGCCGTGATGCACCACCACTTCACGTTCCGCCCGTCCACGACGGGAATGACCGAGGAACGGCTGATCCGCGGCCTGCACCCGTACATCGCGCAGCGGATGCAGTTGGAGCGGCTGCGGAAGTTCGACCTCACCCGGCTGCCGTCGTCGGACGAGGAGGTCTACCTCTTCCAGTGTGTCGCGCGGGAGAACCCGGCCGACGACCGGCTGGTGGCGTTCGCGCAGGTCCGTGACCTGACCGAGCTGCGAGAGCGGGACGGCCGGCTGGTATCGCTGCCGACGGCCGAGGACACCATCGCCATCCTCCTCGACTCGATCCGCCGTGCGCAGTCGCGGCGGCCCGCGAAGAACCGCTTCCCCACCAACCGGATCGTCGTCTACGTGTGGCCGCCCAGCGAGATCACCAGGGACGAACTGGAGATGATCGCCGCCCGCGTGCTGCCCACGACCGCGGGCGCCGGCCTCGAGGAGATCCTGTTCATCGCCCGGCAGCGGGACCCGAGGACCGGTGCGCTCGTGAAGGTCGCGGTGCGCGTCGAGTTCGACGCCACCGGCGGCGCCCACCTGACCATCGGCCAGCCGTCGGCGGAGCCGGTCGAGCCGCTGGACGGCTACCGGCAGAAGGTGCTGCGCGCGAGCAGCCGCAACACCGTCTACCCGTACGAGCTGACCGGCATGCTCGGCAAGTTCACCGAACACGACCTCGACGACGATCACGCGCTGGTGCCGGTGGACCGGCCGAAGGGCCGCAACAGCGCCGGGATCGTCGCCGGTGTCGTCACGAGTGCGACCGCACGGCACCCGGACGGCGTCACGCGGGTGGTGCTGCTCGGTGATCCGACGAAGGCGTTGGGCGCGCTGGCCGAACCGGAGTGTCGCCGAGTCATCGCGGCGCTCGACCTCGCGGAGCGGATGCGCGTGCCGCTGGAGTGGTACTCGCTGTCGGCCGGCGCGCGGATCTCGATGGACTCCGGCACCGAGAACATGGACTGGGTGGCGGCGGCGCTCAAGCGGATCGTGGAGTTCACCCAGGACGGCGGCGAGATCAACATCGTGGTCGCCGGCATCAACGTCGGCGCGCAGCCGTACTGGAACGCCGAAGCGACGATGCTCATGCACACCAAGGGAATCCTGGTGATGACACCGGACTCGGCGATGGTGCTGACCGGCAAGCAGTCGCTCGACTTCTCCGGTGGCGTCTCGGCGGAGGACAACTTCGGCATCGGCGGCTACGACCGCGTGATGGGCCCCAACGGCCAGGCCCAGTACTGGGCGCCGAACCTGCAGGCCGCCCGCGACATCCTGATGGCGCACTACGACCACACGTACGTCGTGCCGGGTGAGACCGCGCCGCGACGGGCGCGGACGACCGACCCCGTCGACCGTGACATCTCCAGCTACCCGCATGCCGTCGCGGACAGCGACTTCACGACGGTGGGCGAGATCTTCTCCGCGGCGGCCAACCCCGACCGCAAGAAGGCGTTCGACATCCGGACCGTGATGCGCGCGGTCGCCGACCAGGACCACCCGGTGCTGGAACGGTGGGCCGGCATGGCCGACGCGGACACCGCCGCCGTGCAGGACGTGCACATGGGCGGGCTGCCGGTGTGTCTGGTGGGCATCGAGTCGCGGGCGGTGCCCCGCCGTGGGTTCCCGCCCACCGACGGCCCGGACACCTACACCGCCGGCACGCTGTTCCCGCAGTCGTCGAAGAAGGTGGCGCGTGCGATCAACGCTGCCAGCGGCAACCGGCCGCTGGTGGTGCTGGCGAACCTGTCCGGTTTCGACGGCTCGCCGGAGTCGATGCGCAAGCTCCAGTTGGAGTACGGCGCGGAGATCGGCCGCGCGATCGTGAACTTCCGAGGGCCCATCGTGTTCTGCGTGATCTCGCGCTACCACGGCGGCGCGTTCGTGGTGTTCTCGAAGGCGCTCAACCCGAGCATGACCGTGCTGGCGCTGGAGGGCTCGTTCGCGTCGGTGTTGGGTGGCGCGCCGGCGGCGGCGGTGGTGTTCTCCGGCGACGTCAACGCCCGCACGGCCAACGACCCCCGGGTGCGGGAGCTGGAGGCCCGCGTCGCGGCGGCGGCCGGCGCCGATCGCGCGGCGCTGACAGCGGAACTGGACGAGACCCGCGCGTCGGTGCGGGCGGAGAAGCTCGGCGAGGTCGCCACCGAGTTCGACCGCGTGCACAACATCGAACGCGCGGTGGAGGTCGGCTCCGCCGACGCCGTCATCCGCGCCGCCGAACTGCGCCCGCGCATCATCGAGGCGATCGAGGGCCGCCTGACATGAGGGTATGTGTGACCGGCGCGGCCGGCATGACCGGTCGCGTCACCGTGAACTACCTGCTGGACCGGGGTTACGAGGTCGTCGCGACGGATGCGGTGCCGCATCCGGGTAGCGGCATCCCGGCGCTGTGGTCGCGCCAGGACTTCACGTACACCAGAGCCGACCTCACCGACTACGGCGACGCCATCGACGTACTCGGCGGCTGCGACGCCGTGGTGCATCTGGCCAACATCCCGGCACCCACACTGGTGACGCCGGCCCGCACGTTCAGCGCCAACACGACGATGAACGCGAACGTCTTCCTTGCGGCGGCGACGCTGGGCCTGGAACGCGTGGTGTGGGCGTCGAGCGAAACGACGCTGGGGCTGGACTTCACGGTGCCGCCCCGCTACGTCCCCCTGGACGAAGACCATTACCCGTACCCGACATCGACCTATTCGCTGTCCAAAGTGGTCAGTGAGACGACGGCGACGCACATCGCGGAGTGGAGCGGGATTCCGTTCGTCGCGCTGCGGTTCTCGAACGTGATCCCGCCGGATCGCTACGAGATGTTCCCGACGTTCTGGGACGACCCGGCCAAGCGCAGGTTCAACCTGTGGAGTTACGTGGACGTCCGCGACTGCGCCCAGTCGTGCGAGGTGGCACTGCGCGCTGACGTGTCGGGCGCGAGCAGCTATGTCATCGCCGCCACCGACACGGTCATGACGACCCCGACCGCCGACCTCATGGCGGCCACGTTCCCGGACGTCCCGATCCGCACGGAACTCGGCGAGTTCGAGACGCTCCAGAGCATCGAGAAGGCCCGTTCGGTCCTCGGCTACGAACCGCGATACTCCTGGCGCGACCACGTCGACGCCGGCGTCACGAACCCGCCGCGCTGACGGTCAGGGAAACCATGTCGGGCCGGCGCCCACGCTGTCCGCGAGCGCCACAATCGACGTAAGTCCATAGTGGACGTCAGAGCCAGCCGGAGCGGACCAGTGCCGGCTGGCCGTCACCCGATGCGGGCACATCGGCCAGCGGCGGATTGCCGAGTTCGCCCGAGCGCACCCGGTCCAGCAGCTTGCCGGTGGCGGCCACGATCTCGGGCGCCGCGTCGCGAAGGTCGGTCGCGTCGGCCGGTCCCGCGGTGTCGGCGGGGAACCGCGCCTCGGCCAGTATGCCGTCCAGATCCGCCAACTTGGCGCCCAGCCAGCCGAGCGGATCGGCGGACAGTTCGCGCGTGAACACCCGACTGGTGGGATCCCACTCGCTGAACACCGGGTGATGATGTGTCCGGTCGAAGCTCCCCGGCCGCCCGTCGACGGATTCCAGGAAGTCGGCGCGCCACACCGGCCGGTCGACCGTGATCGGCTGCGCCGAGTAGATCGTGCCGACGAGCGGACCGCGCTCGATCAGCCGCAACTCCAGCCGAACGCCGTGTTCAGGGCCCTCCTGGCCCTTGCCCGGCTTGGGATCGACGAAGTACAGATCCCCCACGACCACGCCGATCCGGTCGAACCCGAACATGTACAGCATCCGAACCCCTCTCCCGACGCCAGCCAACCCGACCACCCAAGTATTTCCCGGCGCCGCCATCGTTACCAGCGCCGTTCCGGGCGATGTCCTACGATCGGACGGGTGACCAGCAAGCCGACGGCGGCGCAGCACCTGCGTGACCTCGCGTTGCTGCGTCGGGTCCGCGACCGGATCGACAGGGACTACGCACAGCCACTCGACGTCGAGGCGTTGGCGCGTGGCGTGCACATGTCGGCGGGCCACCTCAGCCGCGAGTTCCGGCTCGCCTACGGTGAGTCACCGTACGGCTACCTGATGACGAGGCGGATCGAGCGGGCGATGGCGCTGCTGCGCCGTGGCGACATGAGCGTCACCGAGGTCTGCTTCGAGGTCGGCTGCTCGTCGCTGGGCACCTTCAGCACCCGTTTCACCGAACTGGTCGGCATGCCACCCGGTGCCTACCGGCGCGACACGGCGGGCGGCACGGCCGAGATGCCGCCGTGCGTGTCGAAACAGGTGACAAGGCCGCTCCGGAAGACACCCAGCCACAGCTAGCTGTCCGCACGCCCTGCGCAACGGTGGCTTCGATGTCGCCGTGTACGAACGAGATCCCACGCCGAAGACGCGCAACCAGGGCTGTCGGATCCACATCGACCAGAACGGCAACACGGCGCTGCGAGCGTGCCTGCCAGCGGCGACGCTGGACCTGGTGCGCCGGACCAGTGGGATCAACGACAACGTGATGACCACGTACACCCACCAGTTGCGTCAGGTGACGACGCA
>DATBDL010000265.1:0-7203 GCA_036269975.1 Pseudonocardiaceae bacterium
CGGCGGGTTCCGGCCGGTCCGCCTCAGGTGCTGGTGTGGTGGCGTCCCGCCAGCCGAGCACCGTGGCCGGCCGGACCGCGACGACGCCTGCCGGCTCGGTGGCGCTGACCGTGATCAACTCGGTGGTCCACGTCATGCCGATCGCGGTGGACAGCAGCCGTCGCACACCCGGCACGTCCGATCCGGGTGCGGGCGCGAGATCCTGCGGCAGCAACGAGACGGCATCGCCCGCGGTGACGACCTTGCCGATCAGGGCGAGCCGGACCGTGTCCGGCGTGAGCAGGGCCTGCGCCATCCGCGAGCCGGACACGGTGACGGACTTCGCGGCCGCCACGTCGACCGGCGCCACCACGATCTCGGCGCCCTCCTTGACGCCCACATTGGACAGTGTGACGTCGTCGACGAGCACGACACCGACCGCGTCGGCACGATCGGCGGCGGCGGCCAACGCGGAGCTGACCCGAGCGCCGGTCAGCCGCACGGCGTCCCAGGCGCGCAGCCCGAGCGCGTCCAGCACCTCGGGATGCAGCCGGACCACACCGCGCCGGGTGTCCAGCGCCGATGGCGAGAGCCGAGCGGTCAGCGAGATCTGCGGAGACGACACGACTCCACCCTAATCGCGCCGCCAGCGGGCCGGCCGGTTACGGCAGGGCGTTGTTGCCATCGCGCCGGGCCGGTTACGGCAGGGCGGGCTCCAGCAGCCGGGCCGCCGACTCGGCCAGTGCGCACTCCGGGGTGGTCGGGCCGCCGTTGCCGGTGCCGACGATCATGGCCATGTCCTTCCCGACCGCCACGTCCACCTCGCACTGGTCCACGTCCGGCACCGTCGTCTCGTACGCCGTGTGGTGGCCGACCGTGAACACCTTGGTGCCGTCTGCGCTGTCGCGGGCGCCCAGCGCGAACGTGATGCCGAGGGTGGGGGCCGTGGGGTCGACGGCGTCGAACGAGCAGCCGGAATCCGGGGCGGCGTCCGCGTTCGGGTCGCCGGTGGTGCTCAGGCGCAGCTTGCCGAGCTGGCTCGCCGACAGTGCCGCACACGAGTTCTTACCGGCCAGCGCGGCCGCTGTGGGGGTGTGGCCGCTGGCGCAGCCGCCGACGGTGAGCGCGCACAGCGCCGACACCGCGACCGGGAATGACTTGGCCTTCATGGCAGCGCATTGTGCCGTGACCGACTACTGACTTCAGCGGCGGTCCTGGCTGGATTCGCCCGGTCGTGTCTGGCCGCCGACCCGGCGCAACCCGACCCGGCGCAGGCCCATGCGACGCCAGCCACGGCGGGACAGGCCCGGTGGCGGCACGGGCCGCAGTTCCGCGGGGCCGATCATGCCGTCCTCGCGCCGTGGGCGGCCGACCGCGCGCCGGGCGGCACCGGCGACCCTGCGCAGTGGCGGCCGCAGGCCGAGCCGACGCGCGCCACCCGCCCTGCGGATCGCCCTGCGTTCGCGTGGCGGCACCTCCCATGCCTCGGGATGGTCGGCCAGCCAGTAGTAGCGGCGGATCGAGAACGGGATGTGCAGCAGGTACAGCAACATCGCGACGACCAGGGTGCCGAGCGGGAACGTGATCAGCGCGGCCGCGATGAGCCCCACCAGCACCAGCAGCGGCGCCACCGCCTTGGCCGGCACCCGCACGGTCTTGGCGGACAGCGTGGGAATCCGGCTGATCAGCAGCGCGGCCACCCCGACCGCCCACACGGTCACCAGCACACGCGACGACCACCAGCCGTTGCCCACCTGGATGAACAGCGCGAGCGGCAGCAGCGCCAGCAGGCCGCCGGCCGGTGCCGGCACGCCGACGAAGAACTCCTTCGAGTACGGCGGGCGGTCCGTGTCGTCCAGCAGGGTGTTGAACCTGGCCAGCCGCAACACCATGCAGACCGCGAACACCAGCGTGACCACCCAGCCGGCCCGGTACTCGTGCAGCCGCCAGATGAAGATCACCAACGCCGGCGCGACGCCGAACGAGATCGCGTCGGACAGCGAGTCCAGTTCGGCGCCCATCTTGCTGGTCGCGTCCAGCAGGCGCGCGATGCGGCCGTCCAGGCTGTCCAGCACGGCGGCCAGGGCGATCGCGGCGATCGACAGCGGGTACTGGCCGATCATCGCGAACTGCACCGAGGACAGGCCGGAACACAGTGCCAGCACGGTGATCGCGTTGGGCAGCACCCGGACACCGGGATTAGCCGGCATGTTCGGCCTCCGAAGCGTCCGACGCCGTGTCCGACGCCGGCACGACAGAAGCCAGATCCACCAGCACCGTCTCGCCGCCGATGGTGTGCTGCCCCGGCTCGACCCGCACCCGGCTGCCCAGCGGCACGTACGTGTCGACCCGCGAGCCGAACCGGATCAGGCCGTACGTGGCGCCGGCGACCGCCTTGTCGCCGACGGCCACCGAGCACACGATCCGCCGCGCGACCAGGCCGGCGATCTGCACCACGACGATGTCCTGGCCGGCCGGCGCGCGCAGCAGCATCGAGTTGCGCTCGTTGTCCTCGCTCGCCTTGTCCAGGTCGGCGGACAGGAACTTGCCGG
The DNA here is from genome assembly GCA_036269975.1 of Pseudonocardiaceae bacterium. GTDB lineage: Bacteria > Actinomycetota > Actinomycetes > Mycobacteriales > Pseudonocardiaceae > DATEPR01. The sequence goes on from DATBDL010000265.1 coordinate 2,532, forward strand.
CGCGGTAGTGGATCGCGCGGACCTCGCCGTCGACGGGCAGGCGCTGCACGTGCACGTCGAACACCGACAGGAACACGCTGACCCGCAGCATCGGCTGCTCGGAAAGGCCCAGTTCCGCGGGTGGCACCGCCTCGACGACCGCCGACACCGTGCCATCCGCCGGTGCGACCACGATGCCGGGTTGCTTCGGCGTGACCCGGCGCGGCTCGCGGAAGAACCAGGCGCACCACGCGGTCAGCAGCCCGAGCGGCAGGCCCGACGGCCGCCACAGCCGGCGTGCGACCACGGTGGCCACGGCTCCCGCGAGGACGAACGGCCGGCCGGCCGGATGCATCGGCGGCACCGTCTGCCTGGCCAGCTCGACCAGATGGGCAACGACGGAATGTGAATCTGGCTCGTCGGCGGTCATGTCCTGCTCGGAATAGGTAACGGGCTCGTGAACGCCGCAAACGCTACGCCTGACACCGCGCAGCCATCCCCAAGGGCATGCACCCCTGACGGCGCACGCCCTCCGACCGCCGTCCCTCCGGCGATCGGTTCAACCGGCCAGGTCGGTGAGGGGGATGACCTCGACCTCGGCGCCCGCTGGCAGCTCCGTCGTCTCCTCCGGCACCACGAACAGGCAGTTCGCCCTGGACAGCGCGGCGAGCAGGTGCGATCCGGGCCCGCCGACCGGTCCCACCTCGCCGGTCGCGGGCGAGTACCGGCCGCGCCGGTACTGCCGCCGCCCGGCCGGCGCCCGCACGTCGGCGGTCAGCGTGGCGCGCGGGCGGGTCCGGTCGGTCAGCTCGTGGCCGGCGGCGGCCAGCAGCGCCGGGCGGACGAAGATCTCGAACGAGATCGCGGCGCTCACCGGGTTGCCGGGCAGCGTCACCACCGGCACCCCCTGGTACTTCCCCGCGCCCTGTGGCCCACCGGGCTGCATGGCCACCCGGTAGAACTCGACGCCCTGACCCGCCAAAGCGTCCTTGACCACCTCGTACGCGCCCGCGCTCACCCCGCCGGACGTGATCACGAGATCCACGTCGGGCAACCGGTCGGCCAGCGCACGGTGGAAGGTGTCGACGTCGTCGGGCACGAACCGGACCAGGTCCGGCTCGCCGCCGACCGCGCGCACCGCCGCTGCCAGCATGGTGCCGTTGGACTCGTAGATCTGGCCGGGCAGCAACGGTTGCCCCGCCTCGACCAGCTCCGATCCGGTGGAGAGCACCAGCACGCGAGGCCGCTGATACACCGGCAGCGTCCGGTTGCCGACAGCGGCGGCGAGGCCGAGTTGGAACGGCCCGAGCACGGTGCCATCGGTCAGTATCTCTTCGCCGGCCAGCGCGTCCTCGCCGGCCAGTCGGATGTGCGTGCCGGCCGGGACCTCGGCGAACAGCGCGACCCGCTCCGTTCCGGCGTCGGTCAGCTCGACCTGCACGATCGCGTCCGCGCCCGGCGGCAACGCGGCGCCGGTCATGATCCGGTGCGCCGTGCCGGCCACGAGTGGCACGACGTCGGTCCGGCCGGCCGGGATGTCCTCGACGACCGGCAGCGTCACCGGGCTTTCCCTGCTGGCGCCGGTCAGGTCGGCCGCCCGTACCGCGTAGCCGTCCATGGCCGAGTTGTCGAACGGCGGCAACGGGATCGACGCGGCGACCGGGCGCGCCAACACCATGCCGAGGCAGTCGGCGACCGGCAGTTCCGTCACCGGTGTCCTGTTGATCAGCGCGGCCACCCGCGCCCTGTGTTCCTCGACCGGGACCAACGCCCGTGCGGCAGACATGCGCCCATCCTCACACCCGGATCACCTGCCGCGTACCCGCCGGCGTGCCACACTGCCTTTCCAGCAGACGGCCGATCGACACCGAGGGGGCGGCGGGTGCAGGTCCGCACGCGGCACACGCCGACGTTCGGGGTGGCCCGGTTGCTGCTCGCACCAGGTGAGTCCGTGCAGACCGCGGCCGGCGCGATGCTGGCCAGCAGCTACGGCATCGGCGTCGAGCTCGCCAGTGTGACCAGCTTCCGGCCGTTGGCCAAGTCGTGGCGGGACGCCGAGGTGTGCACGGCGCCGGCCGAGGGCGGCTGGCTGGACGTGGCCCCCGGCCTGCCCGGCGACCTGCACATCCTGGATCTGGACGGGACCACCGGCTGGTGTCTGGCCAGGGACGCGTGGCTGGCCGCCGCCGGCACGGTCCGGCTGGCCACCGGGTGGCACGGCTTCGGCGCGATCTTCGGCGGCGACGTCGGTTTCCTCGCGCACGCCGAGGGCAGCGGACCGGTGGTGCTGGCGTGTTTCGGCGCGCTGGACCTGGTCACGCTGGCACCGGGGGAACTGGTCACCGTCGATCCCGGCCATGTCGTCGCGTACCCGGAGACGTTGCAGTGCCGGTTGCGGGCACTGCGGCCGGACGTGGAGCAGTCGGTGCGCACCGGTAGCGGTCTGGTGCTGGACTTCGCGGGACCGGGTCACCTCGTCACCCAGACGAGGGGGCCCCGCGCGATGGCCACCTGGCTGGCCACGCATCAGCCCACCGGCCGCTAGTTCGGCCGGGCCGACCGACGGCCACTGACAATTTGCCAGCAGGCGGAACGTTAGGCTGCGGTGCGTGTCGGAGGACCTCACCGGGCGTCGCATCGGTCATTACCGCATCGACGGCGTGCTGGGCCGTGGCGGCATGAGCGTGCTGTACCGGGCCACGGATGTCCGGCTCGGGCGCAAGGTCGCGCTGAAGGTGATGGGCGAGAACCTGACCGGGGACGCCGAGTTCCGCGAGCGGTTCGTCGACGAGGCCCGCAACACCTCCGCCATCGATCACGCGAACGTGGTGCCGCTGTACGACTTCGGCGAGGTCGACGGCCTGCTCTACATCGCGATGCGGCTGGTCGACGGCGCCGACCTCGCCAACCTGATCAAGGACGGCCCGCTGTCCCCGCAGCGCACGCTGAACCTGCTCGCGCAGGTCGCCGAGGCGCTGGACAACCTGCACGAACGCGGTCTCGTGCACCTGGACGTGAAGCCGGCGAACGTGCTGGTGACCACTCGGGAATCGGCCAGCGAGCACGTCTACCTCGCCGACTTCGGCCTGACCAGGCGCGGTGCCACCGGCCACCGCACCCGCAGCGGAGACTTCCTCGGCTCGCCCACCTACGCCGCGCCGGAGCACCTGCGCGGCGAACCGGTCGACGGCCGGACCGACGAGTACGCCCTGGCCTGCGTGCTGTTCGCCTGCCTGACCGGCCGGCCGCCGTTCCAGGGCCAGGTGCCCGAGGTGATCGCCGGCCACCTCGGCCGCGAGGTGCCCTCGGTGACGACGCTGGTCAACCTGCCCACCGCGATCGACACCGTGATCCGCACCGGCATGGCCAAGGAACCGGACGGCCGCTACCCGGACTGCAGGGCGCTGATCGCGGCGGCCCGTTCGGCGCTGGCAGCGATCGCCCGGCCGAGCATGCCGCCGCTGCGCGCGCCGGCCCAGCCGACCAGCGGCCCGATCCCGGTCCAGCAGCCGCGCCCGCCGATGCCGCAGCAACAACGGCGTGCCCTCGGTTATCCCATGCGTGGCGGTTATCCGCAGGGGCCGCAGCCGGTCCCGCCGCGGCCGCAATCCAATCTGCCGGGGCCTGGACTGCCGCCGGTGACCGGTGAACCGGTGCGGCTGCGTCCGCCGGCGCCGGCGGGGGCCAGTGCCTTCACACCGGAACGCGGACCGCTGTCCCGGTGGGGTGTGCCGATCCTGGTCGGCATCGCCGCGATCGTGGTCGTCGTGGTGCTGATCATCGTGTTCACGAACACGGGTAGCCACTGAGACATACCGGATCTGACCTGCGGTTCTTGCACTCGGGGGCGGAGAGTGCTAAACACGCTTTGGCACTCACTTCGTGCGAGTGCCAGACATCATGAAGGTCGGGACGGTGAGGTTGGATCGGCATCCCCGGTCCGATCGTCCGTCGCGGGCACCGAGCCTGGCCTAGCCACGTGTCCTGTCATGGCAGCCGGTCGCACGAGCGGCTGGGCTGGCCTGGTGTGCAATCGGAGGACCACAAAGCAATGGCCAAGATGATCGCGTTCGACGAGGACGCCCGCCGCGGTCTTGAGCGTGGCATGAACATCCTCGCCGACACCGTCAAGGTGACCCTCGGCCCCAGGGGTCGCAATGTCGTGCTGGAGAAGAAGTGGGGCGCGCCGACCATCACCAATGACGGCGTCTCCATCGCGAAGGAGATCGAGCTCGAAGACCCGTACGAGAAGATCGGCGCCGAGCTGGTCAAGGAAGTCGCCAAGAAGACGGACGACGTCGCGGGCGACGGCACCACCACCGCCACCGTGCTGGCCCAGGCGCTTGTGCGCGAGGGCCTGCGCAGCGTCGCCGCCGGTGCCAACCCGATGGCGCTGAAGCTGGGCATCGAGAAGGCCGTCGAGGCCGTCGCCGAGCAGCTCCTCAAGTCCGCCAAGGAGGTCGAGACCAAGGAGCAGATCGCTGCCACCGCATCGATCTCGGCCGCGGACACCACCATCGGCGAGCTGATCGCCGAGGCGATGGACAAGGTCGGCAAGGAAGGCGTCATCACCGTCGAGGAGAGCCAGACCCTCGGCCTCGAGCTCGAACTCACCGAAGGCATGCGCTTCGACAAGGGGTTCCTGTCCGGTTACTTCGTGACCGACCCGGACCGCCAGGAAGCCGTGCTGGAG
>DATBDL010000266.1:0-23493 GCA_036269975.1 Pseudonocardiaceae bacterium
TGCGCCGGCCAGCATGTCCCAGCCGGCCGGTATCTCGACCGGCTGCGTGACGCGATGGACGTGACCGCCCTCGTTCACGACGCGCTGGTCTACGGCCACGAACGCAGTGAACCGGCACAGCACCCCGTATGCCACCGACACGGCGACGATGCGCCGTTCCAGTTCGGGCAGTGCGGCGCGGCCGTCTGCCTGGGCGGTCACGTAGCGGTCTTCGAGGTCGCGGACGTGCGCCCGCGCCCAGATCGCCCGTAGGCCAGGGTGTTCGGCCGGCTCGGCGACCATTGTCATGTGCCATGCGGTGCCGTCTGGCAGGTCGCCGCTGATGGTGACCGTGCCGGCCGTGGTGCCGTGGCAGCGGCCGCTGATCACGACCGGAGCGCCGGGATAGAGATCGGGCAGGCTCGCCGGCGCCACGGTCGACGCGTCGATCGACAGGTCTTCGGACGCGACCCGCAGGTTGGTGACGAGCGGGCGGCCGATGCGCTCATGGATCTGGCGCATGGCCTCGTCGAGCCGGTCCTCCGACTCCACCAGCTCGCACCGGCCGCCGGTCAGATCGGCGAGGCGACGCAGGAAGGCTTCGTTGACGGCCATGTCGACGCCGACCGTGTGGATGCGGATGCCGCCGATCTGCGGTGTCAGCGCGCGCAGGATCTGGTCCTCGTTGCCGACCTGCCCGTCGGTGACCAGCACGATGACGCGCTCTCGGCTGTCGTCGGCCAACAGGCCGGCCGCGTGCGCGAGTGGCGTCAGCATTTCGGTGCCACCGCGGGCATTCAGGCCGGCCAGGTGCTCGATGGCGCGGAACCGGTTGCGGTCGGTTCCGGCGACCAGGCCCGCAGGCAGGGCCGGTGGCGTCTCGATACTGGTGTCGAACGCGAGTACCGCGAACAGGTCGGACGCGGTGAACGTGTCCACGATCCGCGCGGCGGCGCGGCGGGCGGCCACCATCTTCCAGCCGTCCATGCTGCCGGAGCGGTCCAGCACCAGCACGACATCACGCGGACGCGCCGGCACGGTCATCGTCGGCGGCAGCACGGTGCACGCGAACGTGCCACCGTCCCCGTCCGACACGACGGCCAGCGAACTCACCACCGCATCGGCGCCGAAACCCAGTCGCAGCACGAAATCCCGGTTGACGCGATCGCCCGGCGCGAGCCGAACGCGGTATGCGTTGTCGGACGTGTCGATCGTGGTCACGTGCAGGCTGGAGCTGACCCGGTCCAGCGGCAGCCCGGCCGGATCGATGTCGACCTGCGCGGAAAGCCGGACCGGATTGGGAAAGTGCGGCAACAGCACGGGCGGGCTGATGCGGGAGGCGTCCGGCACGGCGTCGGTGTCCGAAGCCGTGCCGTCGCCGACCGGGGTACCCGGCAGTGGTGCGCCGGGGATGTAGCGCGGCGCCACGACGAGCGGGAACCGGAACGTGGCGGCACCGTCCTCGAACGGCAGCCGGCCGGCCAGCGTCAACCGGATGGTCACCCGCTCGGCCGGCATGATGTTGCCGACCCGCATGGTGAACACGCCGGGCCGCTCCTCCTCGGCGATCGAGGTGCGCTGCCCGGCGGCGAGCGCGTTGTCGTAGTCGGCACGGGCCGCACCGCGTTCCTTCAGGACAGCGTCGACGACCCGATCCGGCGTCTCCATCCGCAGCGCGGTCACGGCGGCACGGTCGGGCAGCGGGAAGATGTAGGTCGCTTCGAGTGGTTCGTCGTAGGGGTTGCGGAAGCTCTGGGTCAGCACGGTTTCGGTGCTCAAGCCGGTGATCGTGGCGCGCAGGTCGATCTCGTCCAGCGGCAGGTTGCCCCGCGGGGTGCCGAGCGTGCCCGTGCCGGCATCGTCGAGCGGGTCGGCGTGCCGGGCGAGTTCGTCAGTGGTCATCCGGTCAACGTGCGTTGTCATCGAGCGTTCCCTTCGGTTCCGTCCAGCCCACGTTGGCGGAGTACGGCAAGCAGCGGGGCGGCCGCTTCCTGGATGGCGGCAAGATCATCGAGAGCCGGCGGGTGCGTCCCCGGCGATAGGACGAGAGTGACACCGTCAAGACGAATGGCGGTCGACAGCGTCGAAGGCGGGTCGGCAGCCGGCGGCGCGACGGCAGCCGGCGACGGGTCATCTGCCGGCAGCGGGTCAGCTACCAGCCGCGAGTTGTCTGCCAGCAAGGGGTCATCTGCCGGCCGCCGATTATCTGCCGGCGGCGCCACGGCGGCCCAGAACCGGCCGGGCAACGGATTGTCGAAGTGCGGCAGCAGCGCCCGAAGCGGACCCCCCGGCAAGGATGTCGGTGTGGGCGACTCCGGTTCGATCGGAAAAGGTCTCCTCGGCGACGACATCTCCGGCCCGCCGGGCACGGCCGACAGCCGCCCGTCCGACACCGGCGTCGCCGGCTCGTCAGCGGACTCCGGCAGTCGGGCCAGTCGGGTCAGGGTCGTGTCGGTCGCGCCGTACAGCTCCTCCTGTACGTCCGCCAGGCTGTATCCGTAGGCCTGCAACCGCTTGATGGCGACTAGCTGCAACAGGTGCCGCCGCCCGTACAGGGCCGTCCGGCCGCGCATCGCGGCTGGACGGTCCAGTAGGCCGATCGTCGTGTACCAGCGGATGGTGCGTCGGTCGGGTACCTCCCTGACCCGCCCACTCGGCGGGCCCGGATAGTCGATGACCAGCGCGTCGGCGACTGCCGCCGAGAGCTCGTCGATCGTCAACGGTCCGTCTGCTGCCATGCCGCCATAGTGACACTGTCACATCGACACTGTCAACATCAAACGGCTACGACACTGTCACATGGAAGATGATGTTGTCACTGTTGTGCGGGGTTGCTGTCCTTGTCGCCACCGTTGGACGTCGCCATCCACATGCCGCCGTCCGGTGCCGGCTCCACCGTGCGCAACCGGCCGAACGTGCCGACGAAGAACGCCTTGACGTCGGTCCGGCTGCTGCCGCTGATCTGCTCCCGGTACAGCCTGGTCCCCGCTCGCACGCCACATAGAGAAAGTCACGGATGATCGTGATCCCGCTGCACGAGCCCTGCGCGACCGGATACGTGAGTTTCGGCGCGATGAAACCGGCCGTCCCACAGGTACCGGACGTTCCCTCGCAGGACGGCCAGCCGTAGTTGCCGCCCTTCACGATCAGGTTCGTCTCGTCCATGACGTTGTTGCCGAACTCCTGCTCCCACAACCGGCCCTGCGAGTCGAACGCCAGGCCCTGGACGTTGCGGTGGCCGAAGCTCCACACCGCGTTGTGGAACGGGTTGTCCGGCGGGATCGAGCCGTCCGGGTCAATCCGCAGCACCTTTCCGTTGAGGCTGCTGGTGTTCTGCGCGAGCGCGCCGTTCTCCGCGTCACCGGTGCCGGCGAACAGGAACCTGCCGTCCGGGCTGAAGCGCAGCCGGCCGCCGTTGTGGAACTTGTTGCGCTGGATGCCGGTCAACAGGATCTGCTCGGTGCTGGTCGACAGCGTGCTCGGCGACGGCGGCGGCGCGGCCGAGCTGTTCGCAGCGCTGAGCCGGCTGGCCGAGCAGGACCCGCTGATCGACCTGCACTACTCGCCGGAACAACGCAGCATCACCGTGTCCCTCTACGGCGAGGTGCAGCGGCAGGTGATCGCGGCGCGACTGGCCGAGGAATTGGGCATCGACGCGGCCTTCTCGCCACCGAGGACCGTCTGCGTCGAGCGGCCGACCGGCATCGGGCACGGCAGGGAACGGATCGGCAGGACCCTGATCCCGGCCGGCGTCGGCTTCCGGGTCGAACCGGGGCCGCCGGAGCGCGGCGTGCGGTTCGAACTGGCGGTGGAGCGTGGTTCGCTGCCGCGTGCCTTCATGACCGCGATCGAGGAGACCGTGCACACGACCCTGCGAGCAGGAGTGCACGGCTGGCAGGTCGTCGACTGCCTGGTGACCGTGACCCACACCGCCTACTACAGCCCGATCACCACGGCCGGCCACTTCCGCGACCTCACTCCCCTCGCGCTGATGACGGCGCTGCGGCGGGCGGGCTCCGAGGTCCGCGAACCGTGGGACCGGGTGGAACTGGAGGCGCCGTCCGAGTCGCTGCCCGGCACGCTCGGCGCGATCGTGCGCTGCGGCGGGTTACCGGAGCAACCGCGGACCCACGGCGACTCGGGGACGGTGTCGGCCGAGTTGCCGTCGGCCGGCGTGCGGGCGCTGGAGCGGCGACTGCCCGACCTCACCGGCGGCGCCGGTGTGCTGACCTCCTGGTTCGGCGGCTACCACCCGGTGCGCGGCCAGGTGCCGGTCCGGCCGCGCACCGACCACAACCCGCTGGACCGCGACGTGTACCTGCTGTATGTGCTCGGGCTAGGTAGGCGCGTGCCGGCGCAACGCGGCGAGCACCACCGTCCACAGTGGATGCGACTCGCCGCCGCGCCGGACGGCGGTGAAGACGCGACGGGTCGGCGGGTCGCCGGCCATCGGGTGGACGACGGCACCGGCCAGGTCGACCCCGCGCAACGCCGACCTTGGCACCAGGCCGACGCCGGCACCGGCGGCGGCCAGCGCCGCCACCGCGCGGAAGTCGTCGGAGAGGCAGTCGACGCGCGGCTGGAAGCCGGCCCGTTCGCAGGCCAGCATCACCACGTCGTGGCACGGATTGCCCGGCCACGGCACGATCCAGGTCTCGGTGGCCAGTGCGGCGAGGCTCACCTCGGGAGCGGCGGCGAGCGGGTGCACTGCCGGCAGCACGACGTCGAACGGCTCCGCGTAGAGCGGTTCGCGCAGCACCCGCTGGTCGTCCTCGGCCGGCGCGCCCCGGTACTCGACGGCGACGGCGACGTCGATCTCGCGGTCGGCGAGCAGCGGCACGCTGGCGTTGCCCTCGGCGTCGCGTACCCGTACCCGCAACGATGGCGTCGTCGTCCGCAGCCACGCGACGGCCGGCGCGACGACCTCGGTGATCGCGGTCGCGAACGCCGCGATCGTCACATCGCCCACGGTGCCGGTGGAGCATGCGGCGAGATCCGCCTCGGCACGTTCGAGTTGCGCCGCGATCAGGCTCGCGTGCGCCGCCAGCACGTGGCCGGCCGGCGTCAGCCGCACGGCACGCCCGACGCGTTCCAGCAGCGGATGTCCCGCTTCCGCTTCCAGCGCGGCTAGCTGCTGGGACACCGCGGACGGGCTCAGGTAGAGCGCGCGGGCGGCCGCCGTCACCGTGCCGTGGTCGGCCAGGGCGCGCAGGACACGCAGCCGGCGGGGGTCGATCACCCGCCAAGTGTCGCACGATCGTGCAGTGAACCTGCACAGCGAAGGCCAGATAATCGAGATTGACTGTACGATCAAGGGGCAGGAGAGTGCACACATGAGGGCGCTTGTGAAAACCGGGGCACATCCGGGGCTCGAACTCACCGAGGTGCCCACGCCGGCTGCGGGCGCGGGCCAGGTACTGATCCGGGTGCTGCGGACCGGGATCTGCGGCACCGACCTGCACATCGAGTCGTGGGACGCCTGGGCGGCCGGCGCGATCACCCCGCCCCGCGTGCTCGGCCACGAGTTCGTCGGCGAGGTCGCCGCGGTCGGCGACGGCGTGGCCGCTGTGAGACCCGGTGACGTGGTCAGCGGCGAGTGCCACCTGGTGTGCGGGACGTGCCGCAACTGCATGGCCGGCCGGCGCCACCTGTGCGTCCGCACGATTGGCCTCGGCATACACACGGACGGCGCGTTCGCCGAGTACGTCGTACTGCCGGAGAGCAACGTGTGGGTGCATCGGCACGAGGTCGACCTGGATGTGGCCGCGATCTTCGATCCGTTCGGCAACGCGGTGCACACCGCGCTGACCTTTCCGGTGCTCGGCGAGGACGTCCTGGTCACCGGCGCCGGCCCGATCGGAATCCTGGCGGCGGCGGTCGCGAAACACGCGGGCGCCCGGCACGTGGTGATCACCGATGTCAGCCCCTACCGGCTGGAACTGGCACGCAAGGTCGGCGTGCACATGGCGCTGGACGTGCGCACCCAAAGCGTTGCCAGCGCGCAGGAACAGTTGGGGATGAAGGAAGGCTTCGACATCGGCCTCGAGATGTCCGGCAAGCCGGAGCCGTTGCGGGACATGATCGCCAACATGACGCACGGCGGCCGGATCGCGGTGCTCGGCCTGCCGTCCGAGGACATCACGATCGACCTGTCCAGGATCGTCACCCACATGCTGACCATCAAGGGCATCTACGGCCGCGAGATGTACGACACGTGGTACGCGATGTCCGTGCTGCTGCAGGGCGGCCTCGACATCACCCCGGTGATCACCGACCGGTTCGGCTACCGTCAGCACGCGGACGCGTTCGCCGCCGCCCGCTCCGGCCAGTGCGGCAAGGTCATCATCGACTGGACCCGCGAAACCGTCCACTGAGGAGGATCGGTGTTCGACCGTATGCGCGAGGACCTGCGCACGACCCTGGACGACATCAGGGCGGCCGGCCTGTGGAAGGGCGAGCGGATCATCTCCAGCCCGCAGGCGGCCGGTATCCGGGTCGGGGACGCCGACGTCGTCAACTTCTGCGCCAACAACTATCTCGGGCTGGCAGATCATCCCGCCGTGATCGCGGCGGCGCAGCACGCGCTGGCCGAGTGGGGCTTCGGCATGGCGTCGGTGCGGTTCATCTGCGGCACGCAGGAACCGCACAAGGAACTGGAGCGGAAGCTGTCGGAATTCCTCGGCACCGAGGACACCATTCTCTACAGCTCGTGCTTCGACGCGAACGGCGGCGTGTTCGAGACGCTGCTGTCCGACACCGACGCCGTCATCTCCGACGAGCTCAACCACGCCAGCATCATCGACGGCATCCGACTCTGCAAGGCGCAGCGCTTCCGGTACCGCAACCGCGACATGGCCGATCTCGAACGCTGCCTGGAGGAATCAGCGGGCGCACGATACCGGTTGATCGTGACCGACGGCGTGTTCTCCATGGACGGTTATTTCGCACCGTTGGCCGAGATCTGCGCGCTGGCCGAAAAACATGACGCGCTGGTGATGGTCGACGACTCGCACGCCGTCGGTTTCATCGGCGAGCACGGCCGAGGAACGCCGGAACTGCACGGCGTGATCGACAAGGTCGACATCATCACGGGCACGCTCGGCAAGGCACTCGGCGGCGCGAGCGGCGGCTACACCAGCGGCCGGGCCGAAATCGTGGCCCTGCTGCGGCAGCGGTCCCGCCCGTACCTGTTCTCGAACTCGCTGGCACCGTCGATCGTCGCGGCATCACTGCGCGTGCTGGAGCTGCTGTCCACTTCGGACGATGCGAGGGCGACGCTGCAACGCAACACCGAACTGTTCCGCGCGGAAATGACGGCAGCCGGCTTCGACATCCTGCCCGGCAGCCACCCGATCACCCCGGTCATGATCGGGAACGCCGGACAGGCCGACCGGATGGCGCAGGCACTGCTGGCGTTGGGGATCTACGTCATCGCGTTCTCGTATCCGGTGGTGCCGAAGGACAGGGCCCGCATCCGGGTCCAGCTCTCGGCCGCCCACTCCGAGGACGACGTACGCAACGCGGTCGCCGGATTCGTCAAGGTCCGGGACGAGTTGGCGATGTCGTAACGCATCGCGCCGGCAAGCCGACAGCACGAGCATCGAGCGTCAGGCCAGCGCCGGCGTCGACACACCGACGCCGCCACGGGTGTCGGCGCCGAAGCGGGCGATCTCGGCCTCGATGTCGAGTTCCTGGCGCGGCACGGAGTGCATGTCGTCGGTCAGGCGGTCGGCCGGCACCAGCCAGCAGACCTCGAACTCGATGCCGTTCGGGTCCTTGGCGTACAGGGCCTTGGTCGTGCCGTGGTCGGACGAGCCGACCAGCGAGCCGGCCGCCGCGAGTCGTTCCTCCACCCGGCCCAGTTCGGTGAGGGTGTCGACCTCCCACGCCAGGTGGTAGAGACCGACGGTGGTCTGACCGGCCGGGGAGTCACCGGCACGGGCGCCGACCGCGAACAGGCCGAGGTCGTGGTCGTTGGTCGAGCCGGCCGCCTGGAGGAACAGCGCACGGCCCGGAATCTCCGTCACCGTGCGGAAACCGAGTACATCCCGGTAGAACGAGCCGCTCTCCTCGACGTCGCGAACGTAGAGCACCGCATGGTTCAGGCGCTGGATCGGCATCATCACTCCCGATAGTTGAAGGCTCAATCTATTATAGACCAATTCGGGGGCGGCGTCGATCCGCCGTCAGCATGTGTTGACGATCGGGTCATCGTCAGCATAAGCTGACGACATGGAAGTCACAGCTCAGCTCACCGAGAGCGCCGCGAGCAACGACCCGGACATCGGGCTGCGCGCGGTCGCCGCGCTCCGCACACTCACCGACCAACTGGAAGTCCTCCAGGTCACCAACGCCCGCCAACTGGGCTGGTCCTGGGCCGACATCGCGGCACGGCTCGGCGTCACCAAACAGACCGTGCACCGCAAGCACGGCAAGCGGGCCGGGAGGCACTGATGTTCGAACGGTTCACCGAGGACGCCCGCATGGTCGTCGTCACCGCCCAGGAGCAGGCGCGCGAACTCGGCCACCGCTGGATCGGCTGCGAACACCTGCTGCTGGCCATCGCCAGGACCGAGGACGCGGTCGGCGAGCCACTGCGGGACGCCGGCATCACACCGAGCCGCGTCCGCGCCGAGATCGTCAAGATGACCGGGCGAAGGACGGATGCGGCCGACCTGTTCGAGAACATCGACGGGGACGCCCTCGCGGCCATCGGCATCGACCTCGATGTGGTGCGCGGCAAGGTGGAAGCGATCTTCGGCCCGAACGCGCTGCGATCGCCGATGGCGACGTCCCAGCGCCGCTGGTGGCGACCGAGGAGTGCCGACCACCGGCCGAGGAGTCGGCCCACCGGCCACGTCCCGTTCACGCCGATGGCCAAGAAGTGCCTCGAGTCGTCACTGCGCGAAGCGCTCGCGCTACGCAGCGGCCACATCGGCGTCGAGCACGTGGCGTTGGGACTGCTGGAGACGAAATCCAGTGCGGCCCAACACATCCTGTCCGAGATCGGCGTCGTGCCGGCCGCGCTGCGCACCGACATCCGGAACCGGTACCGGCGGGCGAGTTGAGCCGGCGCCGGAACCGATGACATTTGCCCTAGCCGCCACACCGTCCTAGGTAGAACGCTTACCCTCGTCCGGAGAATCCGGTCGAGGGGAGGGGTGTGGTGAGTGCTGTCGAAGTGACGGACCTGCGCAAGAGTTACGGCCGTGTCGAGGCCGTGCGCGGGGTGAGCTTCACCGTTCATGACGGGGAGATCTTCGCCTTGCTGGGGCCCAACGGCGCCGGGAAGACGACCACGCTGGAGATCCTGGAAGGCTTCCGCAAGCGCGATTCCGGAGACGCGCGGGTGCTCGGGCTCGATCCCGGCGACCGGTCCGCCGGCCGGGTGCTGCGGGAGCAGATCGGGTTGGTGTTGCAGGACATCGCGGTCGAGCCGTACCTGACGGTGCGCGAGACCATCGCCCGTAATGCCGGCTACTACCCGAATCCGCGCCCGGTCGACGAGGTGATCGGGCTCGTCGACCTTGGCGCGCAGGAGAAGCAGAAGGTCAAGCAGCTCTCCGGCGGCCAGAAGCGACGGCTGGACCTGGCGCTGGGCATGGTCGGAAATCCGAAGCTGCTGTTCCTGGACGAACCGACCACCGGCTTCGACCCGAACGCCCGGCGCGGTGCCTGGGAGGTGGTCGCGAACCTGCGGTCGGCCGGCACCACGATCGTCCTGACCACGCACTACATGGACGAGGCGCAGGTGCTTGCCGACCGGGTCGCCGTGATCGCGGCCGGTCAGATCGTCGCCGAGGGCACGCCGGCCACCATCGGCGGTCGCGACTCAGCGCTGACGCGAATCCGGTTCGCGCTGCCGGCCGGCGTCGACGCGGCGGACGTGCCGGTGGCCGCGGCCATCGACGAAGGGGTGGTCACGATCGACGCCGATGAGCCGACGGCCGTGCTGCATCGGCTCACCGGGTGGGCACTGGACCGTGGCACGACGCTGCCCCAGTTGTCGGTGGAACGGCCCAGTCTCGAGGACATCTACCTTCGGCTGACCGGCAGCACCGGCGCCGAACCCGAAACCGAGGAGCAGCCGAAACCGCGTCGGCGGCTGGCGAGGAGTGGACGATGACCACCGCGACCGCTGTCCCCACCGCCCGCCGCAACGACTTCGCGCTGTTGGCGCACCAGATCCGCTACGAGCAGCTCTCGTTCTGGCGTAATCCGCAGAGCGCGTTCTTCACATTCGTGTTTCCGGTCATGATCATGGTGATCTTCGGCGCCGTGTTCGGCGGCAGCGGCAACAATTCGTTCTATTACGGATTGTCCGGACTTCAGTACTACGTCCCCACGATCGCCGCACTCTCCGTATTGAGTGCCTGTTACAGCCAGTTGGCGATCATACTGGCCGTGCGACGCCAGGATGGAATTCTCAAACGGGTGCGGGCGACGCCACTGCCGACGGCGATCTATTTCCTCGGGCTGCTCGCGCACTGCGTCGTGATCAGCGTTGTCGAGGTCGCGCTCATCATCGGGGTCGGCCGGCTCTACGGCGTGCCGATGCCGACGCACTGGGCCGCGCTCCTGGTCACGCTGGTGTTGGGGGCGGCCAGCTTCTGCTCGCTCGGTGTCGCGGTCGCCTCGCTGGTGCGCAACTCGGAGGCGGCACCCGCCGTGGTGCAGTTCATCCTGTTCCCGCTGGTCTTCATCTCCGGCACGTACTTCCCGATCCATTCCGACGTGCTCAACCACATCGCCGGCGTGCTGCCGGTGCTGCCGTTCAACCAGGCGCTGCTCGGCCCGTTCGCCCAGCACACCGGTTTCGACTGGTCGCACCTCGCCGTGTTGCTCGCGTGGGGCGTTGTCGGTGCCATGGTCGCGGTGCGGCGCTTCCGTTGGGACCCACGGCCGGAGTAGCAAGCCGGAGCAGGAGTAGGTGTACTGGCAAATAGTTGGTACTTAGGGAGGCTGGACATGACTTCAGGCGCGGCGTAGACCCTGAAGTCATGTCCACTGACAAACCAGGACAGGAATTCTCCGCCGCACGGCCGAGTCGGCGAGGATTTCTCGCCGCTTCCGCGGTCGCGGCGGTTGCCGGCGCGACGAGTATCGCCGTTCCGGGAACCGCTTTCGCCGATCCCGCCATCGCGGACCTCACCAAGGACTGGCCGTCCGGACCAGGCCAGGCGATCCGCCCACAGGCGCCCAATCGCGAACTGCTGGAGATACTGAAGGACCTGGACGAAAATCGAATGCGTGTCATCGTGCAGAAGCTCACCACGTTCGGCACCCGGCACACGCTGTCCAGCCAGACCGACCCTGTACGCGGCATCGGCGCCGCTCGGGACTGGATCTTCGCCGAGATGCAGAGTCTTGCCGCGCCATCCAACGGCCGGATGACCGTGCAGTCGCAGTCCTACACCCAGCCACCCGCATCCCGGATTCCAACGCCGACCGTGATCACGAACGTGATCGCGACCCTGCGTGGATCCGTCACACCCGAACGAATCTACGTGGTCACAGGTCACTACGACTCCCGCGTCACGGACGTCATGAACTTCACCAGCGACGCGCCCGGCGCCGATGACGACGGCTCCGGCGTGGCAACGATCATGGAGATGGCGCGGGTGATGGCCACCCACAACCCCAAGTCCACCATCATCTTCGCCGCCGTGGCCGGCGAGGAGCAGGGCCTGTACGGCTCGACGTTCATGGCCCAGCAGCTCAAGGCGGCCGGCGCAGACGTGCAGGGCATGTTCTCCAACGACATCGTCGGCAGCTCCACCGCCGACGACGGAACGCGCGACCCGCACACGCTGCGTCTGTTCGCCGAAGGCGTGCCGACAACGGAAACCCCACAACAGGCGTTGGTCCGGCAACTGGTTGGCGGCGAGAGCGACTCGGCGAGCCGGCAGCTCGCTCGGTTCGTCACCAGCGTTGCGAGCAACGACGCCACCGACATGACTGTCCGGATCATCTACCGCCGCGACCGCTACGACCGGGGCAGCGACCACATCTCGTTCCTGGAACAGGGTTATCCGGCCGGCCGGCTCACCGAGCCGCGCGAGAACTTCGCGCACCAGCACCAGGACACCCGGCTGGTGAACGGAGTCCAGTTCGGCGACCTGATCGAGTTCTGCGACTTCGACTACATCCACCGGGTCGCCAAAGTCAACGCGTCGGCCATGTGGTCACTCGCGAACGGCCCCGGCACACCCAAGAACGTGCAGATCGACGATGCCGTGCTGACCAACGACAGCACGCTGACCTGGGACGCCAACGCCGATCCGGACATCGCGCGGTACGAGATCGTTTGGCGCCCATGCACCGAACCCGACTGGACGAACGCCATTCCGGTCGGCAATGTCACCACGTTCACCGTCCCGGTCATCAAGGACAACGTGTTCCTCGGCGTGCGGGCGGTCAACAAGGCCGGCATGCACAGCCCGGTCGCCTTCCCGACACCCAACCCGTAAGTCCCCCGCTCACCACCGCCGCGCCCGGACCGGACAACGGTCCGGGCGCGGCCCCGTCTTCCCTACGGGTCGACCGTCGCCCGGCACAGGCAGAACTCGTTGCCCTCGGGGTCCGCGAGCACGTGCCAGCTCACGTCGGTGCCCTGCCCCACGGCGACCGGAGTGGCGCCGAGTGCGAGCAGCCGCTCCAGTTCGGCGGCCTGGTCGCGGTCCGTCGGGTTGATGTCCAGATGCAGGCGGTTCTTGCTTTTCTTCGGTTCGGGCACGGTACGGAAGTCGATCTCGAAATGTGTGTCCGACCCGCCGATGGACACGCCGTAACTACCGCGGCCCACCACCTGCCAGCCCAGCACATCAGCCCAGAACGCGGCCACCAACTCCGCGTTCACACAGTCGATCGGAAGCGAGACGATTCGGCTTGCCATGGTTGTCATGGTTGTAGCATCACGACCGAAGGTACATGGCATACCGAAGGACAGGATGCCGAATTGCCTACGAAACCAAGGCAGAACGAGGCCAACGCCTTACTCGACGAGACGAACCGCGAACTGCTGACCGAACTGCACGCCGATCCGCGGATCACGATGTCCGCGCTGGCAAGGCGGGTCGGGATGAGCGCGCCCGCGGTGACCGAGCGCGTGCAGCGTCTGGAACGCGCCGGTGTGATCACCGGCTACCGGATGGACGTGGCCCCGGCCGCGCTCGGCCTGCCGGTCACCGCCTTCGCACGGGTGCGGCCGGCGGCCGGCCAACTGCCCAAGATCGCGGAGTTGGCGGCGACGCTCCCCCAGGTGACCGAATGCCACCGCGTCACCGGCGAGGACTGCTTCCTGGTCAAGGTGCACGCACCGACAGTTGGCCAGTTGGAGGAAATCCTGGACCGATTCCTGTTGTACGGGCAGACGATCACGTCCATCGTGGTCTCGACCCCGGTGCCCCCGCGACCGCTGCCGATCGACCTCACCCGCCCAGCGCTTGCCTGATCCGCGCCGCCTGCCGCGTGAGGTGGTGACGTTCGGCCAGGTTCGGGGCGGACCGGGCGGCCTCGGCATACAGGCGTGCCGCGGCCGGCAGGTCGCCCGCCTTCTCGTGCAGGTACGCCGATGCGGCGGTGTGCCGAGGCAGGCTGGGGTCGACGGCGGCCAAGGCCGCGAGGCCGGCGACCGGGCCGTCGGCCTCACCGACGGCGATGGCCCTGTTGAGCCGCACGACCGGGCTCCCGGTGAGCCGCAACAGTTCGTCGTACCAGCCGACGATCTGCACCCAGTCGGTCTCCTCGACGCGCTGCGCGTCGGCGTGCAGGGCGGCGATGGCGGCCTGGGCCTGGAACTCACCGAGCCGATCCCGACCGAGTGCCTCCTGCAGGACCGCGACGCCCTCGGCGATGAGCGTGGTGTTCCAGCGGGCGCGGTCCTGCTCGGCGAGCGGAACCAGGCTCCCGTCGGGCCGGGTCCGCGCCGGCCGCCGGGCATGGTGCAACAGCATCAGCGCCAGCAGCCCCGCGGTCTCCTCGTCGTCGGTCATCGACGCCAACTGCCGGGTGAGCCGGATCGCCTCGGCCACCAGGTCGACGTCGCCGGTGTAGCCCTCGTTGAAGACCAGGTAGAGCACCCGCAGCACGGTCCCCACGTCGCCCGGCGCGTCGAACCGCACGTCACGGACCGTGCGCTTGGCCCTGCTGATCCGCTGCGCCATCGTCGCCTCCGGCACGAGGTAGGCATCGGCGATCTGCCGGGTGGTCAGGCCACCGACCGCGCGGAGCGTGAGCGCCACCGCCGATGCCGGCGACAGCGACGGATGGGCGCACAGAAAGAACAGCCGCAACGTGTCGTCGGCGGTCTCGGTCGGGCCGGGCGGCGGCTCGGCGTCGATCCGCTGTTCCCGGCCGCGCCGCGCGGTGTCGGATCGGTGGGCGTCGAGGAACTTGCGCCAGGCCACCTTGATCAGCCAGCCCTTCGGGTCGGCCGGCTGCTCGGCCGGCCAGGTCCGCATGGCCTGGATCAGTGCCTCCTGCACGGCGTCCGCCGCGGTCGCGAAGTCGGCTCCGCGATGCACGAGGACGCCGATCACCGCGGGCGTCAACTCCCGCAGCAGCAGTTCGTCCATCGTGTGCGTCACTCCGTGATGGTCGGCGTCTCGGTCAGGAACGGTCGCAGCTCGAGCCACTCGTGGATCGGTTCGCCATTCGCGCCGGGAGCCGATGACAGCTCGCCGGCAAGTTCGAGCGCCCGCTCGTAGGTGTCGGCGTCGATCACCATCCAGCCGGCGATCAGGTCCTTGCTCTCCGCGAACGGGCCGTCGGTGACCGGCGGCCCGCCTTCGCCGTCGGACCGGACGAACGTGCCATGAGGGGAGAGCGCCGCACTGTCCACGAACTCGCCGTTGCGCTCCAACCGAGCGGCGAAGTCCCGCATGTACCGGATGTGGTCGGACACCTCCGCCGGCGTCCACTGGTCCATCGGCACGTCGTTGACCGCCTTCGGCGCGCCCCGGTAGTGCTTGAGCAGCAGGTACTTGGCCATGATGTTCTCCTTACTACGATTGCTGACGCTCGGCTCGTTGCTTGGCGAGTTCCTCGACCGCGCTCGGCAGGGTCGTCTCGAAGTCGATCAGTTTCGCCCACGTCGGGGTCACGACGATCCGGACCATGCCGTCGTAGAGCGAACGCACTTCGGCCTCCCACTCGACCCGTTGTTCGGGCGTCATCCCGTAGGTGCCGTTCATCGTGACGAACTCGTCCGGGATGCCGTCGACAACGACCAGTTCGGCCAGGCCACGGATGAGCAGGATCTTGGGTGGGTGCACCTCGATGTCGACCGTCAGGGCGACCGCCGGATTGTGGCGCAGGGATGGGAGTTTCGGGGCGTTCTTCGACGTGCACATGACGATCTCCGAGCCGTTCCAGGTGAACGCGATCGGGATGGTGCGAGGAGTGCCGTCCTTGGCGACGTAGGCCAGGCGGGCCACGTCGCGGGCCAACAGCTCGCGGCTGAACGGCCGGTTCAGGACCTCGATGATCTCGTTGGTTCGCATGCCCCGGAGACGGAGCCACCAGACGATCCTCGACAGGGCCCTTTGGTGACGCGGGTCACATCACGCGCCCGCGCCAGGACCGGGCACGAGGTCGATGTCGCGGGCGTGCATCGGCTCGCCGCACCGCGCACATCGCAGGTCGACGTTGCTGAACTGACCGCAGGCATGGTGCCGGTACAGGACCGGTGGGCCGGCCGCACCGGCCAGCCACTTGTCACCCCAGCCGACCATCACCATCAGCACGTCGACCAGCTCGGTTCCCTTGTCCGTGAGGACGTACTCGTACCGAGGCCGCCGGTCGTAGGGGCGACGGTCGATGATTCCCCGTTCGACCAGGTGGTTCAGCCGCTCGGTCAGCACCTTGCGCGATATGCCCAGGTCGGCCTGGAGCTGCTCGAATCGAGAGATGCCCGCCCAGACGTCCCGCAGGATCAACGGCGACCACGGCTCGCCGACCACATCGAGGGTGCGCGCGATCGAGCAGGCCATCTCATGGAAGTCCGTGCGCTGCATGACACCACTTTAGCCATTGGGGTTCCCTTACGGAACTCAGGTCGCTAGAGTCTCCTGAAGGAACTCAGGAAGGACGACCGACATGCTCAACCCAGAAGTACGCCGCGCGCTCGACTCGACCTCGCTGGCCCACCTGGCCACCGTCCTGCCGGACGGATCGCCCCACAGCGTCCCGCTCTGGATCGGCACCCACGACGACCACATCGTCTTCCTCACCGGCCCGGACTCGCGCAAAGCCCGCAACCTACGCCGCGACCCACGGGTAGCACTATCCCTGACCACGCCGGACAACCCGTTCGAGCCGATCATCGTGCGCGGTCGGGTGATCGAGTGGTTGGCAGGCGATGACGCATGGCCGATCATCGACGAACTGGCCACCAAGTACATCGGCCAGCCCTACTCACGTGCGGAAGTACGAGTGGTAGCGGTCATCGAACCCGAACGTCAGACCGTGGGTATGTGACGAGCGTCGGCAGCGGCGCGCAGATCGTCCAGGACACGACGCAGATGTGGCTGCCGCTGGTCACCGGCAGCCGTGAGGGCGAGAATAGTGCGAGTAACCGGCTGAGCCAACGGATGCGGGGTCACACCGTCGACAGCGGCCGACAACGCCGTACGTGGCACCAATGCCACACCGGCGTCAGCGGCCACCAATGCGATCGACACGGAAAGTCACTGGCAAGCGCGACGGGGCGCGATCGCCATCACAGGCACGTGGTGATAGCGACAGCGGGCGGCCCGACCCACCTCTCCCCCAGCGCCCTGGTGGTTCTGACGGCAGCCGTGGTGCAGGGCATCTACCACGCGGCAAGCAAACCGCTGCTGCGCCGCTACACCAGCACGGAAGTAGCCAGCTACACCATCTGGGCCGGCACACTCTTCCTACTGCCCCTGCACGCCTGCCACTGGCAGGATAGACAGCCCTCTACCTGGTGCCGCCGGTCGCGATCCTGGTCGCCTTCGTCTGGCTCAAGGAAACCCCGAGCCCGTCGACCTGGCAGGCGGGCTGATCAGCATCACCGGAGTGGTGTTGATCAACAGGAAGGTCAGATCCAGTTCCGCTGAGCCGCCAGCACACCGGCCTGGAACCGGCTGCGCGCACCCAGCCGAGCCATCAGCCGTGCCACCACCCGCCGGTACGTCCGAGGCGTCAGGCCGACCGCCCGTGCCGCGGCCGTGTCCGTCGCCCCGCTAGCGAGCTGGTGCAGCACGTCCCGGACGACGCCGTCACGGCTGTCACGGACGATGCGTTCGCCGGTGCTCGGCCAGTCGTCCTCTTCGAAGTTCATCCACTTGACGATCATGCCGGCGAACGTCAGGTCCTTGGTGATGAGCGCGCCGTGGGCGTAGTCCGACTGGTTCCTCGCCATGACCACGATGTTGCCGTCCACGACGATCATCCTCGGCATCCGCACGGCGACCGTGCGGAACCGCAGGCCGGAGCTGGCCGGCTCCGGCTGCCCCTCGGCACACGTCACGTACGCGCGGACCGAAACCCCGCGCTCGGCGACCCGCTGCGCCGCCGCGATGTCCGGCGAGTGGTCCACCCAGTACGAACCGTCCGGCACGGTGAGGAGCAGTTCCTGCCGAGCCCCATACACCAGGTCCCTAACCTGCGTCTGCCCTACGAGCCCAATCACCGCAGGCCCCCTCACCCATGCCGTCCCTGCCACGGCCCCCTCGGCCGTGGCGGTGCCAATCCTCACGGGAGAACCTTGCAGGAACCTTGCGGAATCCAAGAAACCCTTACACCGAGGGCAAAACCGCAGGTCACCGCCATACCGCTCTGGTAGCTTCGATCAGCATGGGGGGGCGGAGCGAGGAAGGGCTGGGCGGACGGTTCACCAAGCTGTGGGCCGCGAGCACGGCGTCGGCACTGGGCAGCGGCCTGACCACAGTCGCCGCACCGTTGTTCGTCGCTTCCCGCACCAGTGACCCGGTCGTGGTGTCGGTCTCCTTCGCGGTGTCCTGGCTGCCGTGGCTGCTGTTCGCGTTACCCGGCGGCGTGCTCGTTGATCGGGTGGACCGTCGACGGCTGATGGTACTGATCGACGGCGTGCGAATCGTCGCGGTGGGGGTACTGGCCATCGCGATCATGACCGGCTGGGCGAGCATTCCACTGCTGGTGGTGGTGCTGTTCGTGGTGAGCACCGGCGAGGTGCTGTTCCGGGCGGCGAGCCAGGCGATGATCCCCGCCGTGGTGCCGCGGGCGCGCCTTGAACGGGCCAACGGCTGGCTGATCGGCGGCGCGACACTGATGCAGGGCATGGCGGCCGGACCGGTGGCCGGCTTCCTGTTCGCGGTGGCGGCGAGCATCCCGTTCTTCGTCAACGCGGGAACCTACGCTGCCAGCGCCGTCCTCATTGGACTGGTCGTCGGCAGCTACCGCGTGCCGGCCGACACGGCCGAGAAGGCACGTTCGGTCCGCGCCGACGTGGTCGAGGGGCTCCGTTGGCTGATGCGCCAGCGACTGCTGCGCACCATGGCGATGCTGATCGGCCTGCTGAACGTGACGCTGATCGCGGCCACGTCGATCCTGGTGCTGCTGGCCAAGGAACGACTACACCTGAACGGGGTCGGCTACGGCCTGCTGTTCACGTGCATGGCGCTCGGCGGCATCCTCGGCTCGGTCATCGGCGACAGGTTGATAGAGCGATTCACAGCGACATGGACGATCCGCATCGGCCTGCTCATCGAAGCCGGCATGCACCTGACACTGGCCGCATCACGCAGCCCGTACCTGATCGGGTTCGCGCTGTTCGCATTCGGGGTACACGGCTCACTGTGGGGCATAGTGGGCAGTTCACTGCGGCAACGGCTCGCACCACCGGAGATGCTGGGCAGGGTGGGCAGCAGCATCCTGTTCGTCGTAGCGGGCGGCAACTGCGTCGGCGCGCTGTTGGGCGGTGTGCTCGCGACCAAGTTCGGCCTGACAGCGCCTTACTGGGTTGGTTTCGTGGTCGCGATCGTGGTGACGGCAATGACGTGGCGGGTGTTCGACCGGGCAACGGTCGCCGAGGCGTACGAGGAGCCGGCGGTCGCACCGGTCGCGTGACACGAGGTTTCGAGCCAGCGCCAGCGGGTACCCGCAAGAGAGCGCGACGGACGGTGACCCCAAACACAGATCGTGACGGGAATCCGAAGCCAGGCCCGTTCGTTGTGCGGATTGGTCGGTGTGGTTCGAGTCCCCCGGACCCAACCACGCCGTCGCGGAATACCGGTAACGCTGGAGCCGCGTTCGGCCTTCGCCGCGAGGCGACCGCCACACCGGCCTCCAAACTCCGTCCCGGCCGCGCCTCCCCCCTCAGCGGCCGGGGCGGTCCTTCCAAGCAAGCATTCCGGAATACGCCCCGGCTCACAGCCTGGACAAATTTTGGACACCTTGTTGCTCCAAGCAATATCCGGGGGTCAACTGCCGACAATCCGGCATGGCGACGAACAACAAGTGGTGGCGACAACCGTGGGTGTGGATCGTCGCCGTCCCGGTGGTGATCGTGGGTGCGCTCACCGCGTCGCATCGACCAGCGCCGAGTGCGACGACGGCGGCCGACCACTCGGCGTCACTGACCATCACCAGCACCACGATGACGCCGACAACCACCACGGTCGCACTCCCGACAACGACGGTGGCACCACTGCCGCCGCCTCCGACCGCCGCGGCACCACCGCCTGCTCCCCCGGCTGCGATCACGACGACCGCAACCAACAGCGAGAACCTGTGCAGTGCGCCGCCCAACCCGCTCGGCTACAACTATTGCGGCCATGGCTCGCTGATCCGCGCCGCAGGCCCGGACACCTGCTCCTACTTCCAGTGCATCGGTAACTGGCGCAACGGCAAGGGCTACATGGAAGAGTGCCAGGACGGTGACGTCAGCATGTCGGGCGGACGACAAGGCAGTTGCTCCTACCACGGCGGCGACGCTCGTCCGGTCTATCAGGGCTGATTAGTCGCCCACAGGCAGCGCGCGCTGGTTGTAGCAGGATCGTGTCGCGCACCGGCCTCCAAACTCCGTCCCGGCCGTGCCTCCCCCTCAGCGGCCGGGACGGTCCTTCCAAGCGCGCACCCAGGAATACGTCCGGTGCCTGTACCGTTGAAGCTGTCGGTCGGTGCGTTCTCCGTGTCCCCCGGACCCAATGAGAAACAGCCGTCGTGGAATACCGTTCGGCAGGAGCCACGCCGTGCGACACGCCGAGAGGCGACCGAGACGCACCGACAGGACAGCAACGAGCCGTGCTCCACGTAGGAGCACGGCTCGTTGCCATGTCAGATCCCGTGCCAGGGCATGGCTTCTGTCGCAGGTGACTGCGGTATCGGCGCGTACAGCTAGTGAATGACGCGATAGCCGACGAGCAGATGGCCGGTCGGTGAGATCTCGCTTCGGATCGATTCGAGTTGGATCGATGGCAGGCCGTCGAGGAGTCGTCGTCCGCGGCCGACGATCCTTGGCGCTATCACGAGCCTGAGTTCGTCGACGACGTCGGCGGCGAGCAGCGCCCGCGCGACCGAGATACTCGCGTGGACGCCGACATCGCCTCCTTGCCGCTGCTTGAGATCCCGAACGGATTCGATCAGCTCGCCGTCGAGCACCGTCGCGTTGGGCCAATCTCGGTCAAGGGGCGTCGATGTCGCGACATACTTCGTCACCCCGTTGATGAACGGCGCGAATGGCTGGATCCGGCTGTTCGGCCAGAACTGCGCCCACTCGGTGTAGCTGCGGCGGCCGAGAACGACCGCGTCCTGTGTCGCGATCACAGCGGCAAGGTTGGCGTCCGTCACGGCGTCCCAGTCGGTGAAGAAACCGTCTGGGGCCTCGGCGACCCCGTCGAGGGACAACAACTCGTACACGACGATCTTTCGCACGCCCTACACCTCCGATTTGTCTCGATGCTACTGCGAGCCTGGCCGCCGCCGACAACACACTGTGTCTTGACAAACAATCTTGTCGGTGCCACGCTGGGAGCATGACGGAAACAGACATGCGAACCCTGATCAGCACCGCGTTCATCTCCGCCGACGGCGTCGTGGAGGACCCCGGTGGCGAAACCGGCTACCGCAACTCCGGATGGACCTTCAAGGAGGTCGAGTTCGTCCCCGATGCCTACGCGATCAAGGGGTCGGAGCAGCAGGAGTCCACCGCGATCCTCATGGGCCGCGTCAGCTACGAGATCTTCAGCCCCGTGTGGCCGGGTATGACGGAGTTCGCGCACTACAAGGACCTGCCGAAGTACATCGTCTCGACCACCCTCACCGAGGACCGACTGGTCGCCAACTGGGGTCCGACCACGATCCTGCGCTCGATCGACGACGTCGCCGCGCTGAAGCGGACCGAGGGCGGCCCGATCATCGTCCATGGCAGCGTCTCCCTCAACCACGCCCTCTCCGACGCCGGCCTGATCGACCGCTACCACCTGCTCGTCTACCCACTGCTGCTCGGCGCCGGCAAGCGCCTGTTCAGCACCACCGACAAGGACACCCAGAAGCTCAAGCTGGTCGAGAGCCAGACGTACAGCAACGGCATCCAGAAGAACGTGTTCGACGTCGTCCACTGACTCCGGTCACCACGGCGAATCAGGGCGCGCTCTGCCGAGTGTGTTCTTGGATCGTACGGCGACGGGAGGCCCATCCCGCTGTCTCGGAGCTGACTATGTCGTCCACACTGGACAGTAGGCGTCGCCGGGTTTCCTCGTCACGGCGCTCGTCGGGTAACAGTCGGTACTGGTGGACCACCGATCGGAGCTCCGACCACCTTGTCATGAACGACACCCATTTTTCGTGCCAGTCAAAGGACTTACGAAGCCCGGTGAGAACGAGAGATCCGGCCGCCAGCACAGCGGTCACCCATGCGGTGACCGCGAGAGCCGCCGCGACGGTTGTCGCCGCGGCCGTGAGGAGTAGGAGCACCTCGGTGACCTGATTGGTGATGCGGGCGCGGGCGGCGGCACGGCGATACCACCGCAACTCCTCCAGTGCCAGCGCCAGGGCGGGATCGGCGGACTCCCAGGGATCGGCGTACTGGGCCGTTCTCCGCATACCGCACCTTCTGTATGTCCGCCGTACGGCTACCGTCAGGTGTCAGAAGCGGAAGCGGGTCAGGCCACCCGGCCCGGCCGACCACACCACGGTCGCCGACCGTGTCTCGATGCGATACACGTGCCACGGCGGCGGACCCTGGGACGGTGCGTTGAACGGCGCGGTGATGCCCGTCCCGCTCTCGTCCGGCTCCACCGGCCAACCGTTGTCCGCCCACGCCTTCGCTGTGCGCGCCACCGCGCCGGGCTCGGTCACCCGCTCCGCGGCACCCTCGATCACGACGTCCGCGTCGGGGATCGACAGCGCCACCGAACAGCGCGGATCACGCGCGACGTTGCGGCCCTTGCGGGTGGCCGCGCCCGTCTGGAACCAGAAGGCACCGTCCAGCCAGATGGCGCCGACCGCGGTCACATGGGGGCTGCCGTCCTCGTTCACGGTGGCCAGCCACGTCGAGCGGGGGTCCGCCCCGTCCTCGGCAGGCTTCGACGCCACTTCCAGCCTCTCGACCACAGCGGCCCAGTCGACCGGTAGCAGCCCGTCCGCCTCACCCAGATTGATGATCTCCATTGGCCGAATGTACCAGCCGTAATCGCAAGTCCAGCCGAGTGGTCAGAGCGTGTAGTAGGAGTTCACAGCCGGTTGACCCGTGTAGTTGGGTCCGGCTCGATCGTCCGCGCCGAGGGTATCGGAACGGAAACCGAGGGTGCCGGCGAAGAAGTCCACCAGGTCGACTCCGATGATCCGCAGCCGGCGGATCGTCCGACATCGGAATTACAACTGCGGCAGCTTGACCACCGTCACGAAGAACTCGTCGATCTGCCGGATCACCTCGACGAACCGGGCGAAGTCCACCGGCTTGCTGACATACGCGTTGGCGTGCAACGAATAGCTGCGCAGGATGTCCTCCTCCGCCTCCGACGTCGTCAGCACGACGACCGGAATGACACGCAACTCCGGATCGGCCTTCAGCTCCGCCAGCACCTCGCGGCCGTCCTTGCGGGGCAGGTTGAGGTCCAGCAGGATCAGACCCGGTCGGGGGACATCCGCGTAATCACCCTGCCGGCGCAGGAAGTGCAGCGCCTTCTCACCGTCGTTCACCACGTGCAGCCGGTTGCGGATCTTGTGGTGCTCGAAGGCTTCCCGCGTCATCAGGACATCGCCCTCGTCGTCCTCGACGAGCAGGATGTCGATCACGTCCAGAAAGGAGTCAGTCATCGTCAACATCCTCATCGGTGGGTAGCGCTGGCAGGGTGAACAGGAAACGCGAGCCTACTTCTGCCGTGGCGTCCAGCCAGATCCTACCGCCGTGGTATTCGATGATCTTGCGGCACATCGCGAGGCCGATCCCGGTGCCGGGATAGGCGTCCTTTCCGTGCAACCGCTGGAAGATCACGAAAATCCGCTCCGCGTACTCCACCGGGATACCGATGCCCCGGTCGGCGACCGCGAACAGCCAGAAGTCGCCCT
>DATBDL010000267.1:0-16502 GCA_036269975.1 Pseudonocardiaceae bacterium
AAGGCGATCCCGCTTGGACTCCAGCGAGTCGCGCAGTTCGGCCACCCACGGCATCTCCGAGCGCAGCGCGTAGGCGACGGCCGGTTGGAACGGTGCGCCGCCGACAAACGTGAGGAACTGCTTGGTGGCACGGACAGCGGAGATCAACTCGGCCGGACCGCAGGCCCAGCCGATCTTCCATCCCGTGCAGTTGAAGGTCTTCCCCGCACTGGACACCGTGACCGTCCGTTCGGCCATGCCGGGCATTGTGGCCAGCGGAATGTGCTCGTTGCCGTCGAAGACCAAGTGCTCGTAGACCTCGTCGGTGATCGCGATCAGGTCGTGCTCGACGCACAGGCCGGCGACGGCCGCGAGTTCGGCCGCGGTGAAGACGGTGCCGGTCGGGTTGTGCGGCGAGTTGATCAGGATCGCCCTGGTGGCCGGCGTGAGCGCGGCGCGCAGACCGGCCACGTCGAGCGCGAACCGGCCGTCGGCGTCCTCGCGCAGGCCGACCACACGGCGGGTCGCGCCGGCAAGCGCGACGGCGGCCGCGTACGAGTCGTAGTACGGCTCGATCACCAGCACCTCGTCGCCCGGCCCGACCAGCGCCAGCAGGGCGGCCGAGATGGCCTCCGTAGCGCCGACCGTGATCAGGACCTCACGGTCCGGGTCGTAGTCGATGCCGAAACGGCGACGGTGTTCCGCGACGGCCGCGCGCAGTTCCGGCTGGCCAGGACCCGGCGGGTACTGGTTGACGCCCTCAGAGATGGCCTTGCGAGCGGTGGCGAGCATGCCGGGCGGGCCGTCGGTGTCCGGGAAGCCCTGGCCGAGGTTGACGGCACCGGTCCGCTGGGCCAGCGCCGTCATCTCAGCGAAGATCGTCGAGGTGAACGGCCGCATCCGCGACACGAGGGCAGGCTCACGCACGCGTCGACACTGCCATATCCCGGCCATATCCATGTCGTCCCCGCTCCGAAACATCCCGGCCGGCGGGAACGGCGGTAACAATGGAGATGTGGAGCAACTCACCCCGGCGCAGCTAGCCAAGCGACAGCAGCTTCGCCGGATGAAGCTGGTGGCCGGCAGCCTGCTGGTGGCGGCCGCGGTCGTGTACATCGTGACGACGCTGGTCGGCGGCCACGGCTGGGTCGGCTACCTGCGGGCGACGGCCGAGGCCAGCATGGTCGGCGCGCTGGCGGACTGGTTCGCGGTGACGGCGCTGTTCCGGCGGCCGCTGGGCCTGCCGATCCCGCACACCGCGATCATCCCGACCCGCAAGGACGCGCTGGGCACGAGCCTTGGCGACTTCGTAGGCACGAACTTCCTGGCCGAGAACGTGGTCAGGGACCGAATCCGGCGGGTCGGCATCGCAGCGCGGCTGGGCAGTTGGGTGGCGGTGCCCGAACACGCGGAGCGGGTGACGGCGGAGTTGGCGACGGTCGTCCGGGGCGCGGTGGCGGTGCTGCGGGACGAGGACGTGCAGGCGGTCGTGGAGCAGGCGATCGTGGCCAGGGTGATGGCCGTGCCGTGGGGCCCACCGCTGGGGAAGCTGCTGGGCCGGGTGTTCGCCGACGGCTCGCACCACAAGCTGGTGGACCTGATGTGCGACCGGGCCTACGAGTGGGTGCGCGACAACCATTCGACGGTGCTGCGGGTGGTGTCCGACCGAGCACCGAGCTGGTCACCGAGGTTCGTGGACTCACTGCTGGCGGACAAGGTCTATGGCGAGATCCTGTCCTTCGCATGGGCGGTGAAGACGGACGTGAACCACCCGATGCGGCTGGCCGTCGACACGTTCCTGATCGAGTTCTCGCAGGACCTACAGACCGACCCGGACACGATGAAGCGCGCGGAGCAGGTGAAGCACCAGGTGCTGGAGCACCCGGAGGTGCGCAACCTGATCAACAACGCGTGGGGCACCGCGAAGAGGATGTTGTTGGACGCGGCGGAGGACCCATCCAGCGAGCTGCGCAAAAGAGTGCGCGACGGCCTGGTCACGCTGGGCAAGCGCCTGGTGGACGAGGACGCCATGAGCGGCAAGGTGGACACGTGGGTCGAGGACGCGGCCGGGTACGTGGTGCGCAACTACTCGGCCGAGATCACAACCCTGATCACGGACACGGTCGCCAGGTGGGACGCGCAGGAAACCTCAAGGAAGATCGAGCTACAGGTAGGCCGAGACCTCCAGTTCATCCGGATCAACGGCACAGTGGTAGGAGCGCTGGCGGGCCTGCTGATCTACACACTGTCCCAATTGTTCTGACGAGCCAACCGCAACGGGCACCAAAGCCGACCGGGATCTCATTCCCGTTCGTAAGTAACGGAGAACGTCGCCCCACCGCTGACAGCACTCGTGTGGTCCTCGAACCCGCCACCGTTACTGGCATCGAAGGCAATCGGATTGAAAGAACTCAACGACGCACCGTTGACAGTAGAGCCGGTGAACGTGACCGACCCGAACTTCGGATACGCACCGCTAGGCGATTCCAAGATGAACTCGGCCGACGCGTTGGCGCCCCGGTAGGACTTCGTGGTGGTCTTGGTCCAACCCTTGGTGGTGTCGCTGATGGTCAGCGTATAGCTGGTGCCGCTACGGGTAACGGAACCCGTGAAATGGTCGCCGCCACTGACGGCATTGCTGTAGTAGACCGGGTTGGCGGGATACATCTCGTACCAAGCCTGGTAGGCGGGACGGCCTGACGAACAGTCGGTGGCGACGCCGGTCTGCTCGACGGAGTTGCTGCCGTAGCCGTCGATGCCGACCCACGGCGCGTAGAGGTCGTTGCTGGAGTTGCAGGTGACCGACGGCTCCGTCCACGACGCGCTGACCGACGTGAACCCGGAACCGGTTGCCACATAACCGGACCAGTTGTAGCCGTTCTGGTTGAACGTGCCGCCGACTCGGTTCGCGTGCGCGGCACCGTGGAAGGGGGCGAAGGCAGCCGGCAGGACGACGGCCTGTGCCGGCGCCATGCCGACCAGCAGGGCGGCACCGCCCAGCACGGCCGTGATCAGGGCACGTGTGCGCACTGATTCAACCTCCTCGATGTGCGGCGAGAACCGCCGCGGGATGCAGGGGCCTCACCCTGCACCGAGACAGGCCGTTCTCGGCACCTTCCGAGGGAGTTAACAATTGACGTGCCACTTGAACTGCGCTAACCGGCGCAGGCGGCACTACGAAGATCGCCGAAGCGCTCCCCTGGTGAGAACGAAACAGAGTCCGCGTCCGATTACCGGACGCGAGCGGGCTATGCGATGGGACTGCCATCGAACGCGTAGCGGACACCGTAGCGGGGGATCACACGCCGGACGGCCTTCGGCGGGAACAGGCGGGTCGGGTCGAACGTGTGCACGGGGAACACCACGCGCGGGCCGACGCGCTCGACGAACTCGTGCAGGTGCTCCGGTGTGGCGTGCCCTGAACAGCCGATCGAGCGCAGCTCGACGCCCAGTTTCGCCAGCCAGTCGGCGAACACCGGCCAGCGCGGGTCGAAGTCGCCGAGCGGTTCGCCGTTGGCGTGCAGGAAGACGTCACCTTCGGCGAGCGGGAGGTCGAGCAGTTCCGGCAGGTTGGCCGGATCGGGCTGCACCACGAACGCGCCCGGTTTGGCGCGCACGTCGGCGAGGGTCACATCGCCCCACGTGGTGATGTCGGCGACGCCGAGCCGGCGCAACATGTCGGCTACCTGAGCCGGCCAGACCACGGTTCGGCTGGCCGCGCGGGCGGCGTCGACGAAGTCGACCACGCGCTCGACGTCCCTCGGATACAACGACAGCAGCACGAGGCCGGGCGCGGCCGCCAGCGTGTCCACAAAGGACCTCACCACGTCGGCCTCGGTGCGCGGCGGGCCGTCCGACGGCACGAAGGACAGCGTGGTGCCCTCCGTCACCAGGACGTCGGCACCCGCGGCCCGCTCGGCGAACGCCCAGCTCAACTCCGGGTGGACGCCGTGGAAGCGGATGTCGCCGGTGTAGGCGATGACGCCGTCGCGCGTGTGCACGAGGTAGCCGCACGCGCCGGGCACGTCATGGTCCACCGGCACGCACTCCACCCGCATCGTGCCGACGGCCACCGTGTCGCCACCCCGCAACCGGCGCCATGCCGGCGCGCCGCCCGGCAGCCCGGTGCCGGCCTCCGCCAGCGCGACCAGCAGGTCGACGGCGTCGGTGTGCGCGTGTACCGGGACGTCCGGCCGGACGAAACCGGCCAGGCCGACGTGGTCGATGTGCGGGTGGCTGACGAACACGGCCGTGTCGCCGTCGAACCGATGTCCGAGCGGGTCACCCTCGGCCAGGAAGGCCGGGTCGAAAAGTCCCGCGATGCGGGGCGCGCCGCCCACCCGCAGGCGGTCGGCCAGTTCGTGGCCGGGGCGCTCCCGGACCGGCGCGCGAAACAGGTTGGCACCACTGGGGATGTCGACGCCGATGTCCAGCAGCACGCGGTGCCCGCCGTCGGACACCATGATCTTGCTGGAGCCGATCACGCCAAGGCCGCCCCAGAACTCAATGCTCGCCACTCGCCGCCCTCTGCTGCTCGAACGTGTCCGGATCACCGGCCCACCGTCGGATGGCCGGCAGCACGCCCTCGAAGGTCGGTGCCACCGCGTCGGCCGGGCCGTCCGCGCGGCCGAACCGGTCAATATATCCGGTAACCGCCCCGAAGTCCCGTGCCGGTGCGATGTCGTTGGGCCAGTGGTCGCCGACACTGAAGATCCGCCACGGCTGTTCGACCACGTCGATCCGGTCGGCCAGCGACCGTAGGATGCCCGGCAGGCCGACGGGTTTGTTGGCCCTGGTGACCACGTCGTCGAGTACGTCGGCGACGCCGAGACGGCCCAGCAGCGTGGCCAGCCAGTCCGGCGGGCTGTTGGTGGCCAGCAACAGGTACGTCGTGGGACGCAGTTCCCGCAGCAGCGGCAGCAGGTCCGGCGGCATGCCGATGTCGCAGTCCGGTCGCGCGAGCGTGGCACGGCTGGCCAGGAACGCGGCGTCCATCCGGGCCGGGTCGACGTCGTACCCGGCGGCCAGACGCTGCACCGCCTCCCAGCCGTCGGTGGCGTCCGGCACCACGGCAGCGCCGTCGCGCAGATAGGCGTCCACTGTGGACAGGAACGGTGGCGGCAGATCCAGGTGGCTGGCATAGGCGATGACCGGGCCGTCGCCTCGGTAGAGGGTGCCGTCCAGGTCGAGCAGGAGTGCCTGACGGCGGGACTCAGCCACGGACACCGCCGGCCGCCGCGAACGCGCCGGTGACGAAGTGCCGTTGCAGCAACAGGAACAGCACCAGGACCGGCAGTGTGGTGAACGTGACGGCGGCGCACAGGCCGGTGTAGTCGGTGCCGGCGGCCTGTAGGAAGTTGTAGAGGCCCAGTTCGACCGGTCGGACGTTCGGGTTCGTCGGCGCCATGATCGACGGCCACAGGAAAGAGTTCCACGACGCCATGAACGTGTTCAGCCCGATGATGATCAACGCCGGCCGAACCAGCGGCGTACCGATCGACCACAGGATGCGCAGCCGGCCGGCGCCGTCGAGTTCGGCCGCCTCGAACAGTTCCGGCGGCAGGCCGAGCAGGAACTGGCGCACCAGGAAAATGCCGAACACGCTCGCACCCCACGGCACGATCTGGATCCAGTACGTGTCCAGCCAGTTCAGGTCGGACGCGATCTGGAAGTCCGGGATCAGCAGCGCCACCTGCGGCACCATCAGCACCGACAGCACGAGGCCGAACAGCACCCTACGACCGGGAAACCGCATCACCCCGAACGCGAATCCAGCCAGCAGCGACGTGACCAGGCACAACGCGACCGTGCACGCCGCGATGAACACGGTGTTGAGCACGTAGCGCAGCCAGGGCGCGGCGTGCCACGCCCGGATGTAGTTCGCGAAGTACAGGTGCGGCACGAACGACGGCGGGTAGGCGTACATGTCGCTGTCCGGATTCAGCGACGTGACGACGACCCAGTAGAACGGGACGAGGAAGAGGCAGCCGACCAGTATGGCCAGCGCGATCCGGCCGGGGGACCGACGGCGGCGGCGGTCCCCCGGCCGCCGCCGCACGAGTGTGGGTGAAACCGCTGTCACTGCTGGGCTTTCATGTCCGACATCGCGTCCTGCTGTGCCTTGTCCAGCGCGTCCTTCGGCGATGTGCCGCTGGTCAGCACGTCGGTCAGCGCGACGGCCAGTTCGCCCTGCGTGTCGTCGGCCCACGGGACCGGCGCGGTGCCGGACGAGTGCCGTAGCGCCTGCGCCGCCGTGTTCATCCACGGGTTCTGCGCGACGAACGCCGACATCCGCGACAGCGCGGCGGGCACCACCGGCAGGTAGCCTGTCGCGGTGGCCCAGTACGCCTGCGACGCGGCCGTGGTCAGGAACTGCATGAACTTCCAGGCCGCGGCTTTCTGCGCGGGTGTCGCCTGGTCGAACAGGACCAGGTTGGTGCCGTTCATCTGGTTGGCCTGCTTGGCCAGGCCGGCCGGCAGGTCACTGGTGCCGAGCGTGAACCTGCCGCCGACTGCCTGCTTCTCGTAGCTGTAACCGGCCACCGACGAGATGTCGAACAGGCCCTTCTGCGCGCCGAGCGCGGTCTCGCCTGGGTAGTTCTTGCCGACGGCGAGCGCGCCGGCCTGCTTGAGATCGGCGAGGTACCGCATGGCCTTGACCGCGGCCGGGCTGTTGAACTGCGGTACGCCGTTCCTGTCGAACACCGGCGTGCCGTACGCCTCGGCCAGGATCTCGAACCAGATCGTGCCGGTGGTCAGCGAGTCCTTGCCGCCTGGGTCGATCGTGATGCCGACGACGCCGTTCTTCGACGCGGCCTTGGCGGCCGTCGCATACTGGTCCCATGTGGACGGTGTGGTCCGGCCGGCGGCCTTGAGCATCTCCTGGTTGGCGAAGTTGACGTAGACGCTCTTGTTGAACGGCCACATCCAGGTCTCGCCGTCGCACAGCTTCAGGTCGTCGCGCACGCCCGCGTACAGGTCGGACACCGCGGCCGGGTTCGTGCCGGTGAACCCGTCGAGCGGGTCGATCACGCCGCTACGCGCGTAGTCGGCGGCCCAGCCCTCGTAGACCTGGCCGATCGTCGGCGCCTTCTTCGCGGTGATCGCGTCCTTCTCGTTCTTCTCCAGGGTCGAGTAGTCCGGCGACTCCTCCAGGTTCACCGAGATGTCCGGGTTGGCCTGCTCGAAGTCGGCCGTGAGGTGCGCCAGCGAGCCCTTGAGCGAACCGCCGCTCATGGCCTCCATGAAGCTGATCGTCACCTTGCCGGAGCTGGCACTCGACGGACTCGGGGCAGGCGCGGTGTCGGCACCGGACAGGAAACAGTTGGTGTCGCTGGCGGTCCCGCCGGACGAGCCGCTGTCGGCCGAGCTCGAACAGCTTGTCAGGACGAGTGCTCCGGCGAGCGCGATCGCCGACGCCCCCACGATCCGGGTGGCTGATGTGCGCATTGCGTGACCTTTCCTGGGGTTGACGCAGCCCCGTGTCTCATACCAGCGCGGATGGGCGGGTGGCCTTGCGCTGGATCAGGGTCAGCGCGACGGTGACCGCGAACAGCACGACGGCGATGGCGGCGCCGTAGCCGGTGCGTTCGAAGACCTCGCTGTAGAGCAGGTAGCTGATGGTGGTGGTCGCGGTGCCGGGGCCGCCCTGGGACATCGCGTAGAACTGGGTGAACGCCTGGAGCGAGTAGATCGTGGTGACCGTGACGACGAACACCGTGATCGGCCGCAACTGCGGCCACGTGATGTACCAGAACTCCTGCCAGCGGTTCACGCCGTCCACCCGAGCCGCCTCGGCCAGTTCCGGGGACAGCACCGACAGGCCGCCGAGGAAGATCACCACGGTGAAGCCGATCTCGTGCCACAGGCTGTAGAGCACGACGGCGGGCATCGCCCAGGTCGGCGACAGCAGCCAGTTCTCGCCACTGAGGCCGAACGGTTTGAGGGCCAGGTTGAGCAGTCCGAACCGGTCGTTGAAGATCCACACCCACGCGATCGACGTGGCGACGAGCGGCGTGACGTACGGCGTGAACACGGCCACCCTGCTCACCGCGTACCAGCGACCGCCGCGTTGCAGCAGCAGCGCGATGGCCAGCGAGAGCGCGGTACCGCCGATCACGGTGGCGGCCGCGAAGTAGAGCGAGTTCCCGGCACTGGTCAGAAACGGCGGGTTGTCGCTGGTGAACAGCCGCTGATAGTTGCCGAGTCCCAGGTAGCGGGAGCGGGCGGTGTTCAGCGAGTTCCAGTTGAACAGGCTGATGTAGATCGTGTAGACGGTCGGCGCGATCGTGAAGACGCCGAAGATCAGCAGGGCGGGGGCGGTCATCAGGTAGCCGGCCGGGCCGCTCAGCACTCGTGGCACCCGCCGTCGCCGGCGGACCCGCGGTGGCGGGGTCCGGTCGGTGATCGGCGTCGCCAGTCGGGCCGTCATGATTCCTTCCGATTTCGGACACAATTCGCATCCAGGTCTGGTCGAAACCAGCGCTGGCACCTTATCCTGGAGGGCTGGCCACTTGTCGATACGAAGACGTCAATTCGTGATGTTTTTACCGTTACGTCACGTTTGGCAGCACAGAACGGCACAGAACGACACGGCTCTGCCACTGAGGGTGAGTCGAGCAGGACAATCAGGTCACGGTGCGGGGGCGAATGTTGTTGGCCCGGTCGACCAGGTCGACCCGTTCCGCCAGCGTGCTCGCCAGGCGGGCCAGCAGCCGGTAGCAGCCCTCCAGCCCGAAGCGCAGGCCGCGCTCGTCCAACTCGCAGCCCAACACCCGACTGCCGTTCCCGCCGGTCGTACCCGGACGGCCGGCGCGCACCCAGCCGACGGCGGCCGTGAGCACGTCGACGGCCAGCTTCGCGCGGCGCTCCGCGTCCAGGTTCAGCCGTTCCACCCGCTGACCGGCGTCGATCAGGTCCCGCTCGGTCAGCCGTTCCGGCGCCGTCCAGCTCGTCCGCGTCGCGACAACGGCCATCTGCGCCGCGATGTAGTGGCTGGAGCGGTCCGGCACCGATTCCAGCACCTCCAGCGCGCCGTTCCGGTCGCCCAGCGCGAGATAGGTCCTGGCCAGCCCGAACGCGGCCGTCACGAACGACCGGTCGGTGCGCCACACCAGCTCGTACAGCCGGGCCGCCGCGAAGTGGTCGCCACAGCACTCCGCGCTGACCGCGAGCCCGAGTTTCGGCGCCAGTTCACCCGGCACCACGTCGTAGACGTGCTCGAACGCACCCCGCGCGTCCCGTGGCCTGCGGGCGGCCAGCGCGAGCAGGCCACGGCACCAGCTAATCCGCCAGTCGTACGGCACGTCCGGCACCGGCTGGCCCTGCGCGTCCAGCGCGGCGGCGTCGGCCAGCTCCCTGCTCGCCTGGTTGAGCTCACCCAGCTCCAGCAAAGCCTTGGCGCGCCACAGTTTCGCCTCCATCGACACCGGCGGTGCGACCCGCAACGCCTCGAGCAGTTCGGCGGGCCCCGTGCCGGCCGTGGACGCGAGGCCACCGATCAGGCCGGCGGCCGGGTCGTCGGTGTCGATCTGCGGCACCGGCAGGCCGTTGACCACGTCCGCCCACTCCGGCGGCGCGGGCACGGCCGGATTGCCGCTGGTGGGCCGGACGAGCTCGGCGCCGAACGTGTGCACCTCCGGCCCGAACACGGTCGACCGGCCCGGCCGCTGCTCGCGGGTGCCCAGCGCCAGTACTTCGCGCAGCACGCCGGTCAACTGGTCGGCCATCTCGTCGGCGGATGCGAAGCGGCGGTCCGGATCGGGATGGGTGGCGCGGCGCAACAGCCGGTGGTACGAGCCGAACAGCGAGAACAGCGGCACCTGTTGCGCAGTCGGCAACTGGTGCCGGAACTCCTTGGTGTAGCCGACGAAGTCGAAGCTCAGCACGGCCAGCATGCGGCCGACGGTGTAGACGTCGGACGCGACGGACGGGCCGTCGGTCGCGATCTCCGGCGCGCTGTAGCCGCTGGTGAAGAAGATCGGGCTGACCATGTCGTCGACGTGCCGGACGGCGCCGAGGTCGATCAGCTTGACCTGGGCGTCGGTCTGGATCACGTTGTCCGGCTTGAGATCGCAGTAGATCAGGCCGACGCTGTGCAGGTAACCCATGGCGGGCAGCACTTCCAGGCCGTACGCCAGCACGCGGGCCAGCGGCAGCGGCGTCACCCGGCCATCGGTGTCCTTGTGCGCCAACACGATCTGCCGCAGCGACTCGCCGCCGATGTACTCCATCACGATGTAGCCGACCAGGTTGCCGGTCGACGGGTCGGCGTGCTGGACGAAGTTGTAGATCTTGACGATGTTGGCGTGCTCGACCTGGGACAGGAACTCCTTCTCGGCGACGGCGGCCGCCGTCGCCGCCGTGTCACCGGTGTCGATCAGTCCTTTGAGGACGACCCAGCGGCCGTTCACGTTGTGGTCGCGGGCCAGGTAGATCCAGCCGAGGCCGCCGTGCGCGAGCGCGCCGAGCACCTCGTACTGGCCGCCGACCATGTCACCCTTGTGCAGCTTGGCACGGAAGGAGAACGCGGTGCCGCAGTGCGCACAGCGACCGTCCGGGCTGCCCGGCCGGCCATCTTCGCCCCGGCCGACCGGATTCGTGCAGTTGCCGCAGAACCGTTTGTTCTCCGGCACTTCCGGGTTCGCCATCACGGCGGTCGCCGGATCGCGGTAGGGCACCCGTGGCACCTCGACCAGGCCACCACCGATCCGGCGCGACGACGTCGTGCCACGAGACCGGCCACGGCCACTCCGGCTGCGACCGGTCGGCGATGGGGCCGACGGCGGTCCGGACGGCGGCCCCGAGGTGTTGGTGGGCTGGACGAGCCGGGTGGACTCACCGAGCGCGAGCTGCGTCATCTCGGTGTTGACGCCCGGCTTGCGGGGCGCCGGTTCCCGGCCGGACAGTCGCTCGCTCAGCGAGTTGTTCGACGCTCCGTCGTCGGGTTCGGCCGGTTTGGCCTGCTGGCCGGGAGCGTCTCGTGGCGGCGCGACGGCCATGGTGGGCGTGGGCGTGGCCAATGCCGGTGGGCCCGGTGGACCGGGCGGCTGGCCGTGGCCGGGCGGGACGAACGCGGCCGGCTGGGTCGGAAACGGCTGAGCCGGAAACGGCTGCGAGGCAGGGCCCTGCCGAAACCCACCGGCACCGGGCACCGGCGGCCACTGCCGCTGCGGCGTGCCAGCTTGTTGCTGCGGCGTGCCACGGGGACCGGTCTGCGGGCTACCTTGCTGAGCGGGCCGCTGGGGCTGCGGAAACGATTGCTGCGGCAACTGCTGTGGCCCGGTCTGCGGGAACGGCGACTGCGGGGCCGCGTGCCGGGGGACCTGTTGCTGCGGCATCGGCTGGCCGCACGTGTCGCAGACGCCGCCGACCACCATGCCGACGCAACCGGGGCGCTGGCAGCGGCCGGTTCCAGGCGGTCTGGGGCCGACGGTCATCGTGCAACTCCCCCGAGTCGGTCAGTTCTCGTACGCGGGCGGCGGCGGTGCCGGTGTGGCGCCGAGCTTGTCCTGCACCCACGTGCCGTACGACGCCGTCCACGAACCGTTGGTGCGGATCTGCTGGAGCACCCCGTTCACGAAGCCCACGAAGTCGTTGTCGGCCTTGGGCATCGCGATGCCGTACGGCTCCGGCGCGATGCTCGGGCCGACGATCTTCGTGTTCGGGTCCTGCGTCTCCATGCCGGCCAGGATGGTGTTGTCGGTGGACACCGCGTCGACCTCGCCCTGCTGGAGCATGACAAGGCAGTCCGACCAGTCGTTGACGGCGACCGGGATCGGCGCGTTCGCCTGGCCCTGCCCCTGGCCGAGCGAGTCGGAACCGGTGGTGGCGCACACCTTCTTGCCGCCGAGCTGCGCGAAGTTCTGGACCGTCGAGGTCTTCGGCACCAGCACCTGGCGGCTGGCCTGGAAGTAGACCGTGGAGAACGCGACCTGCTGCAGTCGCGCGCAGTTGATCGTGAACGTCCTGGCGACCAGGTCGACCGCCGGATTCGGCCCCGTCAGCACCGGAATGCGCTGCGCCGACGTGATCGCCTTGAAGACCACCTTGTTCGGGTCACCGAAGATCGCCTGCGCGACATCGTGGACCATGTCGATGTCGAAGCCCTCGATCGTGTTGTCCTTCGGGTTGCGGTAGCCGAACAGGTCGGTGTTCTGGTCGACGCCGGCGATGAGGTAGCCCCTGGCCTGGATCTTGGCCATCGTCGAGCCGGTCGGCATCTGGCCGGGTGTCGGCATGACGGCCGGCGGACGCAGGCTGGCGGTCGGATCGCCGCAGTTCGGCGTCGCGGCGGCGGCCGGCGGAATCGCCGCCTTGCCGATCTTGATGCCGCCGGGCACCGGTGGGGCGACCTTGTTCACGATGGCCAGGTTCACCGGGCCGCTGGTGGACGCGCAGCCCGCGGCGAGCGTCGCGAGCAGCGCGATGCCGACGAGCGGCACGATTCGACGCGTCTTCATCGGTACTCCCTCAGCCGCTGCCAGATGCCCACCGCCGCGCCGGCCGCCGCCAGCACGAGCAGCACCAGCACGCCGATCGGCAGCGCGGTCAGCCAGCCGCTGGCGGCGTTCGTCTGGTTCGTGAAGTCGATCCTGGCCTGCCCGATGGCCTGGTTGAGCGTGGTGTCGACCTGGTCGAACGCGGCCGCCTCGTTGGGACTGCCCTTCACGCCCGAGCCGAGCGTGATGTTGACGGCGGTCGGGTAGTCGCCGCCGCCGTTGGCCTTCGTGGCCTGGGTGTGCAGGCCGAACCAGGACTTGGCCGCCGTGATCGAGGCGCCGATCTGGTTGGTCATGGTGTCGTCCGACGACGCGGCGTGCACCTGGCCGAGCAGGCCGCCGGTGCCGTCCTCGCCGCCGATCTCCGTGGCCAGGGTCTGGTACTGGCCGTTGTAGTCCTGGCCGCCGCGTGCCACGAGGGTCAGCATCTCGTCGGTACGGGCCTGTAGCGCCTTGGTGCGGATCTGGGCCAGCGTCGCACCCGGATCGGAGCCGGCGGAACGGCCGTTCGCGACGTGCACGGTCTCCAGGACCAGTCCCGTCGCGGACCACAGCATCGCGACGACGACGGCGATCGTGGCCACCAGCAGGCCCACGTTGATGACCCGGTTGGTGCGCCGCCGCAGGAAGCGCTGGGCGATGATCAGCGCGACCAGCAGCGCGACGACCAGCAGCGTCGCGAACCACGGGAACGACGTCGCGTCGTCCTGCGCGGCGACCAGCCGGTCGGTGTCGATCTTGTACAAGTGCTGCGCCGCCGGCAGCAGGCTGGTCGTCATGAGGTTGTTCGCCTCACGCAGGTACGCCGATCCGATCGGGTAACCCAGCGCGTTGTTCGCGGATGCCCGTTCCACCAGGCCGGTGTAGACCGGGATACCGGTGGAGAGCTGGGACAGCGGCGCGGTGGCGTCCGTGACACCGCCGCTGTCGGTGGCGGCGACCGCGAGCGCGCTACCGGCCTGCGCGATGTCGGTCTGGTAACGGGACCGCAGGTCGGCCGGCATCACCGCGCTGGTGAGGAACGCGTCGGCCGCGGTGGCGTCGGCGTCGGACAGCGACCGATAGATCTGCTGTGCGGCGGCGGACACCGGTTCGCGGTGGTTGGTCAGGTCGTCCAGCGTGCTGGCGCGGCCGGAGACGGAAATCAGGCCGATGACGCCGGTGAGCAGGCTCAACACCACGAGACCGACCATGGCGATACTCAGCCGGCCGGGGGTGGTGTTGGCGGTGCGGCGCAGTCCGGCGGCCAGATCGGCGGGCGGTGCGGCACCCGGCGGGCTGGCCAACGGGGCGCCGGCCGGCGTCGTTCTGCCGACGGCGCGCGGGCCGGTGGTGACAGACATGGTGACCTCGACAGGCACGCATCGGGCGGAATGTGATCCCCATGAACGTAGTCCACGGCGACGTCCTTCGCGGTCGATCGGCCGGACCCGGTCAGCCGACCGTGAAATGACGCGACGTTGTCGGTGCGAGCCCATAGCATCGCGGCACAGATCACAGGCGGTGCCAGTGCCGACACTTCTTGAGTACAAGAACTCTTATTGACTAAGTTTCTTTGGTCACCGTACTATCTGGCGGACGATCTACCTGAGGAGGGGGTAAT
Organism: Pseudonocardiaceae bacterium; assembly: GCA_036269975.1. Classification (GTDB taxonomy): domain Bacteria; phylum Actinomycetota; class Actinomycetes; order Mycobacteriales; family Pseudonocardiaceae; genus DATEPR01. The sequence goes on from DATBDL010000267.1 coordinate 14,083, forward strand.
GAGCACACACGACGGTCAGGCGGCCGTGCGGGCCGAGGGGTTGGTCAAGACGTACGGCCAGACCCGCGCGCTGGACGGCGTCGACCTGGAGATACCGGCCGGGCAGGTACTCGGGCTGCTCGGCCCGAACGGCGCAGGCAAGACCACCACCGTCCGCATCCTCACCACGCTGCTGCGACCGGACTCCGGCCGCGCCTGGGTCGCCGGCCACGACGTGCTGGCCGACCCGGAGGCGGTGCGCCGCAACATCGGCCTGTCGGGTCAGTACGCGGCGGTCGACGAGAGCCTCACCGGCTACGAGAACCTCTACATGGTCGGCCGCTTCTACGGCTTCTCGCGGGCCGCCGCGGCGGCGAGGTCACGTGAGCTGCTGGCGTCGTTCAAACTCCAGGAGGCCGCCGACCGGCCGACGAAGACCTATTCCGGCGGTATGCGCAGGCGGCTGGACCTGGCCGGCGCGCTGGTCGCCCGGCCGGCCGTCGTCGTGCTGGACGAGCCGACGACGGGCCTTGACCCACGTGGCCGGCTGGACACCTGGGAGGTGATCGGCGAGTTGGTCAGCGACGGCGCCACGGTGCTGCTCACCACGCAGTACCTGGAGGAGGCCGACCGGCTGGCGGACACGATCGCGGTGATCGACAGGGGCAAGCTGATCGCGCAGGGCACCGCGGACGAGCTCAAGGCGCAGACCGGCGGCGAACGGCTGGAACTGGTCGTAGCCGAGGCGAGCGAGCTCGTGTACGCCAGCAAGGTGCTGGCCGAGGTCGGGTCGGACGAGCCGAAGGTGGACGAGCAGTCCAGAAGGATCAGCGTGCTGGTCGACACCGGGCCGAAGGCGCTGATCGAGGCGCTACGCCGGCTGGACACCGAGAACATCGGAGTGCTGGACGTCGGCCTGCACCGGCCGACCCTTGACGACGTGTTCCTGTCACTGACCGGCCACGCGGCGGAAGAGGAGATCGAAGAACCGGGGCGCAAGGGACGCCGGGGGAAGAAAGGCAAGGGGGACGGGAAATGACGATCGCGATCGAGCAGAGTCGCGGCGGCCTGGTCAAGGTGCTGCGCGACGGTGGCGTCGTCACCTGGCGCAACCTGCTCAACATCAAACGCAACCCGGAAATGCTGATGGGCGCGACCGTCCAGCCGATCATGTTCGTGCTGCTGTTCGCGTTCGTGTTCGGCGGCAGTCTTGGTGGTGGTGCCTACCGCGAGTTCCTGATGGCCGGCATCTTCACCCAGACAGTGGCGTTCAACTCCGCGTTCACCACCATCGGCATGGCCAACGACCTGCAAAAAGGCATCATCGACCGGTTCAGGTCGCTGCCGATGTCCAGGGTCGCGGTCATCCTCGGGCGGACGTGCTCGGACCTGCTGGTCAACGCGCTGGGCCTGGTCGTGATGTCGGTGTGTGGACTGATCGTCGGCTGGCGCATTCACACCGACTTCTGGCACGCGGCCGGCGGTTTCGGCCTGTTGCTGCTGTTCGCCTTCGCGATGTCGTGGACCGGCGCCCTGGTCGGTCTGGCGGCGCGCAGTGTCGAGGTGGCGCAGAGTGCCGGCTTCATCTGGATGTTCCCGCTCACGTTCATCTCGTCGGCGTTCGTATCAGCCGCCAACCTGCCCGGTCCGCTACGCGCGTTCGCCGAGTGGAACCCGATCACCACGATCGCGGACGGAACCCGCAAGCTGTTCGGCAACACCAACCCGGCCGGCCTACCGCCGAGCACCGGCTGGGCCGCCGACCACGCGCAGCTCTACTCGGTAGGCGCGGCGGTGCTGATAATCGCGATCTTCCTGCCACTGGCGGTGAGCCGCTACCGCAGGGTAGCCAGCCGCTGAGGCAGGGTTATCCCGATCGGACAGCACGACCCGCTCGGCCGGTCAAGCCGACAACGACGACGACCCAAGACAGTAAGACAGCAGCGACCCCCGGAGAGACCTCCCACGTCACATCGACGCGGGCCCGAGCTGGACAGGGCTCGGGACTCCGGGGGCCGGGTAGCTGCCTGGTATTCGCCTCGACGCCCGACCGGCCACCCGAGAGCGGTCGGCGGAGCACCGAGCGAGCACGCTCGATGGGGCGTCCTAACGGACAGCCACCTCACGAGTCCTGTTGCTATCCAACTGTGGACCACCTCCTCTCTCGTGTACCGAGAAGCCTAGGAACTCCGGCATCGGCCACGCAAGGGCATTAATTAGCCAGCCGGCGAACCTCGGCGCGGACGAGAGCGGACACGAGCGGACACGAAACCGGGCCCACCCGCGATGTCATCACCGATGACGAGGCAGGCATAGGTCACGTTCGGGCGGGTAATCCGGTGAGTAAGCAACCTGATGCCCCTACGTCACGTCCCCCAGTCAGGTCATCCAGCAAGCGGAAGTCGTCTGGAGGCGAACACTGAGATGATGACTCGACGCAC
>DATBDL010000268.1:0-20762 GCA_036269975.1 Pseudonocardiaceae bacterium
CAGCGCCGCCTCGATCGCGGCCACCACCGTTTGCCGACCCGTCATGGCCTCACCTCTTCGCCCGGTGCGTGATCACCATGGCGCCGAACGTCGCACCGAGGCCGACCGCGGCCAGGACGTACCGCCCGCCGTCGACGAGCAGGCCGGCGTCCCGCATGGTGGTGTAGTTGACGAACACGTCCGACGTGTAGCTGTGGCTGAGCCGAGGAATGTTGTCCAGGAAGAACTTCGCCGGCACCGAGTCGAGCTCCTTGATCGTCTGGCGCCACGCGAGCATGTTGACGTTGTGCGGGACGACCTTGTCGATGTCGTCGAATCCCAGGCCGGCGGCGGCCACCGCGGCCAGGATCACCCCGGCGAGGCAGGGGGCGTAGCGATCGGCGAAACCCAACCGCTGCTCGGACGCCAGCGTGGCCCATTCCGCGTACTCGCCCAGCGTCCGCGTGACGAACGAGCACACCGCGTCGCCATGGCCGTCGATGGTGACGAGGCACGCGCCCGCGGCGTCGGCCATGATCGCCGTGTTCGGCACGAGCTGCACAACGGGGGCGAACGCCCGCTCCCCCGTGACCACCAGCGCGTAGCCGCCATCGGTGCCCGCCGACCGCAGCAGCTCGGCCACCACGTCGATGGCACCGAGGCTGCTCGCGCACGCCTGCTGGCTCAGGCCGAACGCCTCCGCGTCCGCGAGACCGAGTTCGGTGCGGATCACCTGGGCGATGTCGACGTCCGGTGGCGCGAGCGTTTGGGTCGTGTGGGCGTAGATCACGTAGTCCACCCGGCGGCCGGCCGGCAGCGCGGCGAGTGCCCGCGCCGCGGCCGGTCTCACCAGGTCGACGAGGCCGATGTCCGGATCGAACCGGAGCCGGTCGAGGCCGTAGAACTTGCGGAAGACACCCAGTTCCGCCCGGCGCAACCCGAGGTGCTCGCCGAGGTCCTCGATGCGCACCGACCGCTCCGGCAGGAACGATGCGACGCTTTCCAGCGTGGCGACGCCGTTCACCGGCCGCCCGCCACCTCGGCGCGCACCAGCCACAGCCGGTTCGCGCCGCGCCGATCGGCTGGCTGCACCGCGTAGGGCCAGCGCTGCTCGCCGACGCCGGGCTGTCCCGGTTCCCGTAGCTCGCGGACCTGCCAGCCGGTACCGGCGAGGAACTCCACCGGCTCGTCCGTCCCGAACAGCCACGGCCGGCCGTCGGCGCGCATCGCGTCCAGGAACGTCCTGGCGAAGGGGTTACGCAGGAAACCGGCCCCCAGGATGTCCAGTTCCAGCCGGCTGCCGGGCGCCGACGCGCCGGCCAGGGTCGTGAACAGGTCGGCGGCCTGTCGGTGGGTCAGGAAGAACGTGACGGCCTCGACGATCCACAGCGTCGGCTGGTCCGGGTCGAAGCCGGCGCCGACGAGTTCGGGCAGCCACCGCGTTGTGAGATCGGCGGCGACCGCCCGGCGCGGCACCCGTGGCCGGGCACCGAGCCGGTCGAGTTCCCGTTGCTTGTACTCGACGAGCGCGCCGTGGTCCACCTCGTAGACGACGACGTCGGCAGGCCAGTCCAGCCGGAACGCCCTGGTGTCCATGCCGGCGGCGAGCAGCACGACCTGCGTGATGCCGTCCGCAGGACGTAGTGCCGCGATGCCGTCGTCGAGGAACCTGGTGCGGATGCAGACGAACGGCTCCAGTCCGCCGTTGGCGTACTTGTGCAGGAGTTCGAATCCGTCCTCGGTGGCCAGTTCCCGCGCCAGTGGGTCGACGAACAGGGCGTCCGCCCGTTCCGACTCGACGGCCCGCGCCGCCGCCATCCACTGTGCGGTGCAGGACACCGGCAGCATCGTCGTCGTCATCGGGCCACCTGACCGAAGAAGGCGCGGTCGATGGCGGACAGGGTCTGGAAGTCCTGTAGGTCGATGGCGTCGAAGTCGATCTCGGCCCCGCTCGCGCCCTCGATCACGTAGATCAGCTCGATGAACGACAGCGAGTCGACGAGGCGGCTGTCGATCAGGTTCTCGTCCGGGCCGAGTTCGTCACGATCGGCGTGCCGGCCGAGAATCCAGTCCCTGACCTTCTCGACGCCCGATGTGGTGGTCATGTCGTTCCCTCCTGGTCTGCCTGGTCGGCGGTGGCGACCGCGATGGCGTACGCGCCGTCGTGCGTGATGCTGACGGCGATCTCCCCGATGCCGGCCGAGTCGGCGAGCGCGGCGGCGCGGCCGTGCAGCCGCACCGACGGCCAGCCGCCCGGCCCGTTCAGAATCTCGGTCGTGAGCCAGGGCACCGGTTGCCCCGCCGCGTGGAAGAGCTTGAAAACCGCTTCCTTCGCCGCGATCCGGCCGGCGACGCCGACGACGTCGATGCCACCTTTCGTGGACAGCTCGTGTAGTTCCACTTCGGACAGCATCCGTCGCAGGCTCGGCTCCACAAGCTCGCGGACTCGGGCCACCGGAACGATGTCGACCCCGATCCGTCCCGGCGACATGTCAGGACACCGGGGCGCCGGCGGCGGCCCGGACCGATTCGGTGGCCGCTTCGACATCGCCGTCGTACCGGTCGGTCAGCACGGCCAGCCAGCGTTCCAGTCCGAAAGCGACACAGCTCGTGTACGCATGTTCGCCGTTGCTCAGCCTGATGTCACAGCGTTCGCCGAAGAAGTTGCGGTGCGTGTTCGTCGACGCGATGGCGAGACCGTCCCGCTGGAACTCGTGCTTGACCGGGGACAGCCGTTGCAGCAGGGCGCGCGGGCCGTCCTGCGCGAAGAACGGATCGCTGGCCGCCACCCGGTCCAGTGGTACGCCGAGCGCCACGCCGAACTCCGTGATCCGGTCGGTGAACCGGCCGAGTACCCGTTGCGTGTGCTCGAATTCGCCGAGCGCGACGATCTCGCGCATCTGGAAGCTGACCAGCCTGCGCAGGCCGTCGAAGCGGTCCTCGTTGCGGAAGCACCGGTTCACCAGGGTGACGAGGGTGTCGTCGGCGACAACGCCGCCCTCGTGGTACAGGTAGGCGCCGTAGCAGGTGGCGTGCGGCAGGCCGTACCGACCGTCGGCCAGTACGGGCTGCCGCACGTCGTGCTCGGTGAGATCCAGTGGTCCGGCGACGAGCGCCAGGTGCGGGAAGTTGGCGTAGACGTCGAACTTCGCCAGGTCGGTCACGGGATACAGCGGCGGGGCGCTGATCTCGGCGGCATCGGCGGCCCAGCTTCGGAACGTCCGGTCGAGTTCCGCGACCAGTGCGGTCTCGGCCGGGTCGAGGATGGCGAGCGCGGTGCCGCCGGTCATGCGGGCCATCACAGGATTCCCGTCTTGTGCAGGTACCGGAGGGTCTTGCGGAACACCCGCTCCTCGGCCGCGGCGCGCGTCGGCGCCGTCAGCAGGGTCTGGCGCAGCGCGTACGGGTCGTCGATGCCGGCGTCCCGGTATGCCTGCGGATTGAACAGCGACTCGAAGCTGTACGTCAGGTACCGCCGCAGATACGCCGAGATATCGCGCAGTTCTTCTTCGGTCGCGGTTCGCCGCACGTCCTCGAAGAGCAGTTCGACGAGTTCCCGTCCGAACGCGATGTGCCGCGACTCGTCCTGGTGGTGAATCCGGTTGATGGCGCGGATCGTCTCGTGCAGCCGATCGTCCTTCGCCATCCGCTCGTTGTAGTGGTCGACCAGTTCCTCGAAGATCAGGATACGTGCGAAGACGAGCAGACTCTCCACCTTGGTCGAGGCGGAAGACGGCACGGTGATGCCGCCGGTGGGTGGTTCGCGGTAGATCTTCCGTCCGTACCGTAGGCAGAACTCGGCGAAGAACCACATGTGCTCGTTCTCCTCACCGATGAAGTGGTGGAAGAACTCGGACGGAGTCTCGAAACCGGACGTGTGAATCCGCCGGACCACCTCGATCAGCAACTCACGAATACCGTGCACGTTGAGGCTGTAGAAGTTGACGCTCTCGAACCGGGACAGCGCGAACAGTTGGTCCTGGCCCAACGTCGCCGCCACGTCGCTGCCGTGCGTCGTGGTCAGCTCGGGACTCATCCACCACATGTTCTCCGGCAGACTGTCCGGCCAGTCGAACAGCCGGTATGGGTTGTAGTAGTCGTCGACCGACTTCGACGAGAGGCGGTCGAGGACGCCGCGGAACCGGTCGTCCTGGTCGATGACAGCGTCGATCATGCGCAAGTGCCTCCGTTCGGCGGAGCTGGGCCGAGGTGCCACAATCGACGCTAGGCAACCGCGCACGGGCCCTTCAATGCCCGGAAAGGGCGTGGCCACAACCGGCCGCCCGACCACACCAGCAGCCCGACCGGTACGTACCACTGGCTTGCCTGGTCGGTCTCGAAAATGCGGTATTCCAACATGTGGGTGCGCTGTGCGCGGCCGAATTCCACTGCCCTTCGAACGGGCCCGGCCAGGCAATTCAGCGTCGTATCATATCGTCACGGGGACGTCCGGTGGCGCGTTCTGCACCAATCGGCCGAGCCGAGGCGCGGGCATCCGGCCCGGTCCGTCGTCGGCATTGAATCTGTTATTCGCAATGCCGCGAATCCCGGCCTTGGTCGACCCGTCGCAAATCCACACTGTTGCTGGTGCGGCAATTCGCCGGCATTCCAGTATCTGGACGTGCGTTGGGGGATCAGTGATCACCAATGGGCAACGCGCGGACGTCGAGTCCGCGGGAGATGTGAGCCACTCGAAACTGATGGAATTGATCCGGGGGGCGCGCCACGAGGTGCTGTCCACCTCGGTCGGCGTCCCGCCGCACGTCGGTGCGCGCGTCGTCGAGGCCGTCCTGTCCGGAACCTGCGCGCCACAGGTGCAGGTTCGGATTCTGTGGTCCTCGTGCGACGAGGACCACCAGTGCCGGATCGGCGACGTGGTGCGGCGCCGGGTCCGGGTGAAGGTCGCGGAGGACCTGGTGCACGAGTCGCTGCTGATCGACCGCAGGCTCGCCGTCGTCCCCGCCGACGCACACCATTCGACGGGTGTCCTGCTCGCGGTGACGACGCCGTCGCTGGTCGGCGCGATGGTGGAGTGGTTCACCCAGCGCTGGGCCACCGCGGTGCACTGGTCGGTGCTCCGAGGGCGACCGGACGAGTTCGAACGGTCCGTCCTGCGGGCCCTCGTCGCCGGCATGACGGACGACATGGCCGCCGGCCGCCTCGGGGTGTCCGCCCGTACCGTGCGGCGCTACGTGAACATGCTGATGGATCGGGTCGGCGCGCGGAGCCGGTTCGAACTCGGTTTCCGGGCGGCCGAGTTCGGCTGGGTGGACATCGACCCGCCGGCCGACGATCGCACGGGCGGCAAGATCCGCAACCGGTCCGGGCCACCGGCGCGGTGCGGGTGTCAGGGGTCCTCGTCGTGACCGGCGTTCGGTTTCGCGGCACGAGCGGGTTCGATCAGGCCGGCCCTCGCCACGGCCACCCCGGCCTGGAACCGGCTCTCCGCCGACATGTCCCGCATGAGCGCCGCGATGTGACGGCGGAGCGTGCGCTCGGACATGCCGACCCTTCGTGCGATGGCGTCATCGGTGAGACCGGCGGCGAGCAGGCCGATGATGCTGGACTTCAGTAGGCCCAGCGCTTCGCCGTAGCCGGGCCGGCGCGGGACGAACGGGGTCGCGGACTGCCAGACGTGCTGGTGCATCCGGCACAGCAGACCGGCGACGATCGGCTCGTCGGCGACCGCGACCGGATGGCCGTGCTCGTCGGCCCCCCTGTCCTCGCCGGCTTCGCTGTCGGCCGACGCGAGGATGAACGCGGTCGCCCGGTCGAACACGACGAACCGATCGAAGACGCCGTCACAGGTACGCACCTGCCCGCCGGACGCGGCGACGTCGGTCAGATAGGCGCGGGTCACTGTGTCGCCCCGGCCGGCGTGTGGGTAGATCAACCGCACCCGCACGCCCCTACGCGCAGCGGCCAGCACGAGCGGCCGGACGGACAGCGCCGCCCGCGGTTGGCCCGAGCCGCGGGACTGCATCATGATCACCTCGGTCGTGCAGCCGTTGGCCGCGTCCGCGAGCCGGTCTTCGGCGGCCCGAGGATCGAGGCGGACCACGGTCGGCCGCGACCACCGTAGGCAGTCCCCCAGTCTGCGGCTGCGGTCGCGGATGGCCCGATCCAGCGACCGCAGCTCACGCAACAGGTCGACGGCCTGGTCCAGATCGGCCGCATCGGATTTTTCGGCGGGTTCGGTCGGGACTGACATGGCGGTTCCGTTCGGCTCGTCAGGTCACGCGGGCCAGTCGGCGGATGGCTGGTGCCGCGAGCAGCACACCGGTGCACGCCAGGCCGATCGTCGCCGAGAGCAGCATCAGGTGGCGTGCGCCGAACACGTCGGCCAGCGGGCCGGCCAGCGTCCGGCCGAGCGTCAGCGCCAGCAGGGAGCCGCAGACGTCGTAGGCGTACAACCGGTTCAGCAGATCAGCGGGTATCTGGGTCTGGACGGTGGTCGCCCACATCACGTCCCAGAACGCCAGGCCGAAGCCGGCGGCCAGCCAACCGGCGCACAGCACCAGTTCCGGCGGCGCGACGGCCGGCACCAGTGGGTACAGGCTGAACAGCGCCCAGCCGACCGCGCCGACCGCGAGCGGGTGCACGGGTCTGATGCGCATCGCGATCAGCCCGCCGAGCACGCCACCGGCGCCGAAGGCCGCCATGCCGAAGCCGAATCCGGTCGAGCCGCTGTCCGCGGTGACGAGGCCGGCCGCGATCGGCAGCGAGATGCCGGGCACGACGCTGCCGAACACCAGGAAGATCGCGATCACCCGCCAGAGCCAGGCGCGGGCGACGAAGTCCTGCCAGCCCTCTACGAGCTGGCTCCAGTAGGACCGTCCCGTTCGGGCGTCTGCCGCTCTGGCGAGACGCAGCGCCGCGAGGCAGGCGGCGCTGACCCCGTACGTCGCCGCGTCGATCGCGAAGACCGTGCTCGGCGCGGACGTGCTGACCAGGACACCGCCCAACGCGGGGCCGGCCACCGCGGTCAGCGCCTCCGCGATGCGCAGCACGCCGTTGCCACGCTGCACGTCGGCGGCGACCTGGGGCACCATGCTGGCTACACCAGGCTGGAACATCGCGGTCGCGACGCCGGACAGTGCCTGCAATGACAGGATCAGCAACAGCGGCGGCGGCCCGAGTGCGAACGAGACCGCCATCCCGGACTGCACCAGCAGCCGGACGAGATCGGCGAGCACCATCATCCGGCGCGGCTGGAACCGGTCGGCGAGCACGCCGCCGAAGAGAATGCACACCGCGAGCGCGCCCATCCAGGCGCCGAGCGCGAATCCCACCCCCGCGATGCCGTAGCCGGCGGCGAGCACACCGGCCGACAGCGCCACCGGCAGCATCGCGTCGCCGAGCAACGACGTCGTACGCGCGCAGAGATACAACCGGAAGTTGGCCGTCCACACGGAAGTCCCGGTGGGTGGCGGCTCGACGCCCGCGTCGGCCTCGATCCCCGCTCCGGCACCCGCGTCGGCCTCGGTTTCCTGGGTCATCCCAGTTCACTCCCGTCGCCACGCCCGTCGCCCGCGACGACGACCGGCAGGGCGGCCCAGCAGTCGGGACAGGCGGACTCGGGTGGCGTGCCGGCGACGACCACGTAGTCGTGCGGTGCCATGGCACTGACCCGGCCCCACATCAGTGCCATGCAGCGCCGGTGGATGTCCTCCGGTGACTCGGGCCCGGTCAGGTAGCACACCAACCGGTGGCCCAGCAGGCGGTCCGGCACCGCCACCACGAGATGTGGCCGGTCACCGAGGACCTCCGCGAGCAGGCCCCGCACCGCGCCGATCTCGATCCAGCAGGAGTCGATCCGCAGCCAGTCGTCGGACCGGGTCATCGGGACGAGCGTCGTCAACGCGGCCAGGTCCTTGGTCGGCAGGTCGTGTTCGGCGGCGGCGGCGAGCAGTCGCAGCAGGGAGCGCCCGAACTCGCCGAGATCGTGTTCGTTCAGGTAGAGCGGATCGGCGTGGATGATCACGTCGAGTTCGGTGTCCAGCCGGTACACGTACACGGCGAACCGGCACGGGACGTTCTCCGCCGGCAGTGGTTCCAGGCTGGCGTCCAGATCGGGTTCGTTGACGGTGTACGGGGCGTCGCCGGGAATCCAGACCGCCGGCAGCCGGCCACGCGCCGACCTGGTGACGACGGGATGCGAACCGGCGGCCACCGAGCTCACGTCGTTGAAGGCGAGGTCGCGGTGGTAGCTGATGCCACGCCGCGAGCTGACCCCGTTGATGACGGTCCAGATCTCGGTCGGGTCGAACCAGGAGGCACGGTAGGCGGCCAGCGACGCGGACCGGACGCTGAGCACGAGTTCGTCGAACGTGCCGGTCTCGGGCACCGGCACCACCATCAGGGCGTCCTGCGAAATCGTGCCGAACAGGTCCCGCACTCCACGGGCGACCCGATTGCCGGCGACCGATGACGTGACGCAGGTCGTGTGCCCGGTGTGGTGGCAGACCAACGCGTTGACCGCGGCGAGCATGATCGTGGAATTGCCGGCGTCGGTACGTTTCGCGATATCGGCCAGGTGCGCCATCGCGGCGCGCGACCGAATGCGTAGCCCAGGATGCCAGTCGACGCGTTGCGCGGTGACGGCGGCGGGCAGGGGAAACATCGCCTGTGGGAGATCCCGGACCTGGGATTCCCAATAGCCGGCCGCGGCATCGGTGAGCCGGCGCATCGACGGTTTGCGTTCGAATTCGATGACGTCGATCGGCTGCATGCCGACCGGCGGCAGCGTGCCGCCGGATGCCAATGTGGTCCACTCGAACAACAGGATCTCACTCGCGGCCACGTCCATCGCCACGTGGCTGATCACCAGGACGAGGTGTCGAGCGACATCGTGCCGCGTCACGACGGCCGCCAGCAGCGGCAGCTCGGCCGTCAGTTCGACAGCCCTCCCCCGCAGCCGCTTGGCCGTCCGTAGAGCCGTTTCCCCAGGATCGCCGTCCGCATCGATCACCTCGACCGGAAGCGATCCCGCACCGGCGATGTGTTGCGTCACAACAGAACCGAGCTGATATGTGGTACGCAGCGATTCATGGCGCTCCAGCAGCACGGAGATGATGTCGACGACGCGCTGCGGCGGCAGGTCCGGTACGTCCAACACCATGGCGAGCACGTCGCGGGTCTGGTCGTCATCGAGGGTGATGACGCGCACCATGTTCGCGTGCCCGAACGCCAATGGCCCGGACCGTTCGGGCAGCCCGGTAAAATGTGCGGATAATTGCGGCATTCTCTCACCCCGAGTTCGCGGACGAATTCGAAAACGGATTGTCTGACGATCCCGGCCAAATCTAGGGTCGGCCGGCGGCGGCGGGCCAGCGGGTGACCGGAATCGGTCGCGGCCGGCCGCGAGTGCCGACCGGCAACAGCGGGCTTGTCCCCGCCGGCGCGCCGTTCTGGCCGCAACCGGCCAAGTGATCACCGGCACCGCGAGAATCGGGGATTCGTGTCGGTATACCGACACAAAACCGGCCCAGGTCGGATGACCTGGTCCGGCGTTGTGTGCTGATCGATCAGTGTTGAGCCGACGACGCCACGATCGGCCGGGCGGCGTTCGCCAGCAGTTCTGCGAACGACAACTGGGCGGATGCCCTGGCCGGCCCTGGGGCGTCCTGTACCGCCCATCGGAGCGTGCCGGTCGGGTCGATGACGAAGACGATGTCGCTGTGCACCATCATCCCCGACATCATGCGGGGCGAGACCTGCTCGTAGTTGTTCCACACCCGTTGGAGATCGACTCCCGGCCCGGTCAGGAACAACCAGTTCGGTGTCAGGGTGAGGCCCTGGTTCTTGTCGAACGCCCTGATGAACTCGGCCTTCGAGTGCATCGTCGTGGCCGCGATCGCCACGAGTTCGACCTTGCTGCTGTCAGCGCCGAGCAGCTTGCTGGCCGCGTGGAGCTGCTGCGCGATCTGCGGGCAGCCGACACACACCGGGTCGAGGAAGGTCAGCAGCACCACCTTGCCGTGCAGCGTCGTGAGGTCGACCGACTTGCCGGACTCCCCACTGATGAGCTGGAAGTCCGGTGCCGGACGGTCCAGCCGTACCGGTGCGCCCGCGATGGCCTGCGCGATGATCGGGTCCGCGTTGCGATCCACCGATGCCGCCGCCATCGGGGCGGCGCCGAGGAGGATGACGCCGACCGAACCCAGCGCGACCAGCGACCGTGGGGTCACCGTGCCCATCACCCGCCGCAACGCCGTCCGGCTGGGCGCCGGTGCCGAGGTTTCGGCGGCCACCACAACCGCCGTTCGTTCGGTGACGGCGACATAACCGCCCCACACCAGCAGTACCCAGGGGACCATGCTGTTCGGGTCGGTGCCAAGGCCGCCGGGGAATCCGAGGTCCTGCACCAACAGCCAGTCCGCGAGGCAGAACACCGTCGCGGCGGGCACCGCGATCCGCAGCAACCGTGGCCGGCCACTGACGAACGCCGCGCCGAGTGCGGCGAGTGCGATGACCACGAACAGGTTGACCGCAGCCGCGTTGCCATTGGTGAACCGCGCGAACGCGGACAACATGGCCGCCTGCGGATGCGGTTGGGTGACCTGTTCCATCGTCGAGATCATGTCGGTCAGCGTTCCGGTCTCGCCGCCCCGCCAGAAACCGTTTTCCGGCACCGCCTGCACCAGGGCGAACCCGATCCAGGACAGTCCGATCCCGGACAACAGCAACCGGCCCAGCCGTGGCCCTGCCCAGACCCGCATCGGCAGCCAGATCAGCGCTCCGGCCACTATGTACAGGATGACGGCGCCGGGAGCACCGGAGAGCCAGGTCTGTGCCGGCGCGAAGACCCCGCCGAACGACTCGCCGAACACCCAGACGATCAGGCCCCATCCCACGCCGGACAGGCCCGCCAGTCGCGACGACCAACCGGTCCTCGCGACCAGCATCCACACGCCGATCCCGACCTGAATCCACACCGCGGACGCGGCGGCCACCACAGGGTGGTACGACCACACGGTGCCACCGAAGTTGACCACCTGCTGGACCCAGTCCGGTGATGCCGCGGCGACCGGCTCGATGACCTGCGACGACAGGCCGCCTGCCATCTTCGGCTGCGCCTGTAGCAGGCCGTCGAAGATCCACAATATGCCGAACGTGATCCGCAGGATCTTCCGCGACCTCGGCTCGGGGGCGGGTGCGGGTTGCTGAGCCGCCGGCCACCAGTGCCGTGCCAGCCGATAGCCGAGTGCCAGCACGACGACGATCGCGCCGACGATGATCAACTGCTGTATGAGTGCGGACATGAACGCGGCGATCAACGCCGGGTTCGCCGCGTCCAGTCCAGAGTCCATGCCAGGCATGTGATTGGCCTTCTCAGTTGACCGGGATGTACGGACGCATCATTTCGTTGTCCTCGTGGTCGAGGATGTGACAGTGGGTCATGTATGCCGGGCCTACTGTCGGGTCGAACACGAACTGGTTCTGTCCGGGCTGGACACCGTTGACGGCCGTGGCCTGCGGCGCCCACCGGATCGCGTAGCGGTTCACGTAGCCGGGGTACACCTTGGCGACGTCCTTCCAGCCGGCCTCGGTGGGGTTGGGCGGAATCACGGGGCCGGTCAGGAACGGGCCGAAGGCGGGGTTGCCGCCCAGCGCGCCGTCACCGTTGGCGTGGAAGTAGTTGCTCGGTGGCCCGTAGCCGGGAATGATCTGGCCCGCCGGGTAGCTGATCGGGCCCCATGTGCCGTCGTCGGTCTCACCGTTGAACGTGCCGCCGGGGAACGCGGCCGCCCATGCGTCCAGGTAGGTCGGGCTGCCGGTGTCCGGGTCGATGACCACCGCCTGCCGGTTGAGGAGCTGGAACTGGATCAGGTGGATGTGGATCGGATGCGCGTCGACTGTCGAGTTCAGGAACTCCCAGACCTCCGTCGAGCCGACCCTCGGCAGTTCGGTGATGAACAGGCCCTGGCCGAACTGGTCGGGCTTGGCGCCGGGAATCGGCGGGTTTCCGCCGCCGTCCCGATGGCCGGCCCACTTGGTGTTGTTGATGAAGTCCTCGACCGGCGTGCCCTGGGTGTTGCCGCCGTTGCCGAGCAGGTCCTCGAACTCGAACAGCACCATCTGGCGCTTGACGGACGGGGTGACGCCGGCCGCGAGCACACCGGTGGCCGGATTGACCAGCCGGACGATCTTCGGTTCCTGGTTCTGCCCGCCCCGCAACGGTGCGCCGGTGGCCGGGTTGTACGTATTGTCCTGACTGGACAGTGGCAGCGTCACCTGGAACTGCATGACCTCGCGCGTCGGGTCGGCCGGGTCGAGAGCCGCCCCGCTGGGGAACGGGACGTTCGCGTCGTTGTTGAGGGTGAAGGTTTTGCCCGCCAGGCCGGTGAAGTCGATGATGATGTCGGCACGCTCGGACGGCGCCATGAACAGTCGCGTCGACGGCGTCGGGGTTCCGTCGCTGACCGGCTCGGTCAGTCCGGGGAGCTTGACCGGGGTGTCCATCAGGCCGCCGTCGGTGCCGATCTGGTACATGGCCGGCCCGGTCGCGCCGCTGTGGGCATCGACGAGACCCATCCGCACGAACCGCGCGTTGCTTCCGTTGACGATCCGGAAGCGATAGCGGCGGGGCTCCACCTTCAGGAATGGCCAGGTCCGGCCGTTGACGAGCATCGTGTCGCCGAAGAACTCCGGAATCCAGAACGGGTGGATCTGCGTGTTGCTCGGCGGTCCGTCGACCAGGGACGGATTGTCCGCGCCGTCGGGGAAAAGTAGCTGGCCGTTGGTGTCGAACTGACGATCCTGGATCATCAGCTCGACTTCCTGGTTGCCGGCCGGGAGGCGCAGCGGGTTGTTGGCCAGCCCGGTGTCGAACTGGTCACGGATGAGATAGAAGGCGGCCAGCCCCGAGTAGACGTTGATGCGGGTGATCCCCAGCGCGTGGTCGTGGAACCACAGCGTCGTGGCCTGTTGGGTGTTGGGGTAGGAGTAGATGGCGGCGTTGGCGCTGGTGGGGGAAGCGGTGAAATAGCCCTTGCCGTGCAGGCCGTTGTTGGTGAACCACGCCTCCGGCACACCATCCGATGTGGACTGGTTCTCGCCGCCGTGCAGGTGGACCACGGTGGGAATCGGCCCAGCGAACGGCTCCATCTGCATGCCCTGCCGCAACGGATCGGCCCAGTGGATGGTCTGGTCGATGGTCAGGTACTGCCGCAGCACGGGGTTCCTCGGGAGATTGTTCACGAACTTGGCGCTGGTGGCGGTGCCGCGCCGCGCCTCCACCGTCACGCCGGGGAACTGCGGGCTGGGATTGCTGCCGGCCGCCCCAACCGCGTACCCCCACAGGTAGGTGCCGTTCCGGAATGGCGCCGTCAGCGAGTGGTAGAACGAATCGGGCAGGACGTTCTGCTGGAATTCGGACATGGTCGCCTGGATGGACGCACTCGTCACCCGCCTGCCGACGAAGGTGGGCAACGGGGTGACATACCGCGTGACATTCGTGCCTGGCAGTGCCGTCTGCGGCACCTGGACGGACGCGTTCGCGGTCTGGAACAGCGATGGTAATTCGAAGCCCATGACCGCGCCTGCTCCGACCACACCGCCGATCTTCATCAAGTCCCTACGACTCAGGTGGCTCATCGTGGTTCCTCCTTATGCCCCAGAAACCGGCAACGCTCGGCGCGGGAACGGAGCACTGATAGCTGTGCCAGCGGCTCCGACGTAAATGTCGGATTGTGTGGATCACACCGACACTACGATTCACGCACGGTCAGGAATAGGTACAAGACACGCCTAGGGCTTATCGGCGGCAAACGGGCCTGAGGTATTCGTGTCACTACCGGGCGGTCGCACAACGGTCGCTTGGTCGATGCTCGATCGAACACAGAATCCTTGTGCTGTAATGGTTTCAGGTTATCGACCGGACGGGAGCGGGAGACCGGTACCACTCAGGGGCACTATGTGCCAATGCCAATCGGCCGTACGGCCGGCACGGCGGACAGGTAAGCCGGCCCTTACATCGACGACACGGTCGGCGGGTACGCTGGTGAGTGTCGGACTTCTGGTCGGCACAACCCCATTGCCTTGGCACTCCGGCGCTCGCGGCCGGCGCCATGCCGTGCGCCGGACCGGCGCGGCACACCGAGGCATGCTCGCGGGTCGGGTGCTGGGGAAAAGCTGGGAGACCAACACCCGACCGCACTGTCAGCAAATAAGTCCGACCGGCGTAGCGGTTCGCCATTGACTCGCGCGAATAGCCGGCGCCGGATCGAACGCACCTACCGCTCGCCACCGATGACCGGCGGTGCGACCTTGAAGACCTCGTCGTGCTGCTCGATCACGCTGTACTTTCGCTTGTGCTCCTTGTCCTTCTCGCCGGCCGCACGGGCACCGCCCATCCCACCGAGTGGGACGCCCTCCCGCGTCTCGTCGGTGGAGGTGGCGGACGGCGGCAGCCCGCGGTCCGGACGCACGGTGTCGCCACCGCCGGCAGCACTGCGGGCCCGACGAACACGATGTCGGTCCGCAGGAAGTCACGAGCATTGTCGATCATGAACCCGATCCCGGAGTCCGCGTTGATCTGCTCGGCAACCACCAACGACAACCACGCCGACGCGATACCCAGCCGCACCCCGACCAGGGCCAACGGCACGGCGGACGGCAGCACGACCTGCCGCAGTCGCTGCCGGCGGCGGTGGCCGAGCACCGTGGTCGCCTCGACAAGGCGGGGATCGGCCTCCCGGATGCCGGCGTGCACGTTGACGTAGATCGGCAGTGCCGTGGCCGGCGCGATCAGTACCTCCTTGGGCAGCTCGCCGATCCCGAACCACAGGATGAACAGCGGGATCAACCCGAACAGCGGCACGTTGCGGATCATCTGGAGCAGCGGGTCGACCACGACGTCGCCCCAGCGCAGCAGCCCGGCGAACACGCCGAGCACGGTGGCGAGGGCCGCGCCGATCACGAATCCGATCGCGGCCCGCCAGATCACGTTCAGCGGTGGCAACTTCTGGTTCGAGACCAGACCGGTGCCGGACAGGACCTGCCAGATGATCAGTACGGCGACCGGCGACATCCAGTACGCGAGACGACGGCCACGGCGCACGCGTGGCCGGCCGGCCGGCCGGGGCGATGTGCCGCGCCGCTCGGCCTGCGCGAGTACTTCCGGTGGCGACGATGTCATGGGCGTGATCTCCACATGAATTCACGGAACATCGTGTGGGTGGTGTCGACAAACATCGGGGGTTCCACCGACAGGGAATTCCTCGACCACCGACACACCATGAATTGTCGGAGACCGACAAGAACCCGTCACCGACAGATAGTCGTATCGCCGAATTGCCCCGGCTCGTCAGCGCACGGCGTAACGGGATCGGCTCATGACGGCGATGCCGATGGTGGCGACGAGGCCGTAGAGAGCTGGCGCGAGGAACACGTGCGGGAGGCCGAGAACGCCGATGCCCAGGCCGCCGGTCAACCCGCCGAGTGCGCTGGCGATCGCCGGGGAGCTCATGAAGATAGCCGATGCGGTCGCGACGGCTTCGGGCAGCAGCCGTTGCGCCACGATGATGCCCAGTCCGGCGAAGACGCCCCAGACGCCGCCCATCAGGATCTGCCCGGCGAACATGCCGGCGGCGTTCCCGGTCAGGGCGAAGCAGAGATTCGCGCCGACGCCGAAGGCGGCACCGAGGATCATCAGGTGCAGCATGCCGATGCGGCGGGCCACCACCACGGCCACCGGCATCAGGATCAGCTCGATCAGGGGTTGGATGCCGATGACCGCGCCGCTGATCACGGTCGGCAGGTGGAGGTCGTTGTGCATGTAGATGGGCAGGTAGCCGTACTTGATCGGCTCGCCCGCGTAGACGAGCACGTAGAGTCCGGTGAACGCGAGCAGGGGCAGCATGACCCGTAGCCCGTGGCGGCGACTGACGTGCTCGGGCACCGGCGTTGCGGACCGCGTCGGGGGCGTGCGCAGGAAGCCGATGGGCACGATCTGCGCGAGAGTGCACAGCGCGGTGGCCAGGAGCATCACTCGCAGGTTGACCGCTGCGGCCAGGACCGAGCCCAGGACGGGGCCGACGATCCAGCCGGCCGTCAGCGCCATCCGCACGATCGAGACGACGCCGTCACTCACCGGGCTGCGGGTGGCCCGCAGGTCGTCGTGGATCACGGCGAAGAGTTGCGAGCTCGCAGCGCCGGCGAAGGCCAGGACTACGGCGCTGATCACGAACGGCATCCACGCCCGGTCGGCGACGGCGATGCCGGTCCAACCGAGGAATCCCGCCAGCGCACACAGCCGGAACAGCCCCAGCCGCTTTCCGGTGCGGTCCGAGCGGGCGCCGATCAGGTAGCCGGCGAGCGGGGCGGTGATGCTCGTGAGATAGTACAGGCCGGCCGTGGTCAACGACACGTGCAGGTCGCCGACCAGGAACAACGCGATCTGTGGGGCGGCGGCGGAGAATCCGAGGCCGGACAGGAACAGCGCGACGGTCGCGCCGCGATACAGCGGTGAGGCGAAGGTGGCGCGTAACGCGGTCGGCGTGGGCGTGACGTCGGCGTCGGCGTCGGCAAGTGCTGGCGACAATGCGGACCCCCTCGGAAGCTTATGTACGAACGTACACTAGGCGACCCGCCGGGGCGGGGAGTTTCTAGCCCGCGGTGACACGGCGCACGGCTTCCACGGTGCGATCGCGGTCGGGTGCCGTCGTGTCGAGTGCGGCGTGGACGAAGAGCCCTTCGATCAGGGCGTCGAGCATGTGGGTGGTCGACTCGTCGAAGAACCGGCGCAGCGCGAGGCGGCTGCGGGCCATCCAGGCGCTCGTGAGGGTGCGGAACTCGGGTTTGCGGGCGGCGAGTGTGTAGAGCTCGATGGTCAGGACGAGTTCACGCTGCGATCCGAGCAGGTCGGCGTGGATGAGTCCGACGACGGCATCGCGCGCCTCGTCGGCGGTTGCCGCGTTGCGAAACCAGTTCTCGTAACGGGTGGCGATGGTGTCCGCGAACTTCTCGAAGCTGACGCGCAGCACCTCGTCCATGTCGGCGAAGTGGTAGGTCATCGATCCCAGCGGCACGTCGGCACGAGCGGCGATCTTGCGGTGGGATGCCCCCGCGACGCCGACCTCCGCGATCACGTCGAGGGCGGCGTCGACGATCCGCGCACGCCGGTCCGGGTCGACACGTCGGCTCCGGGCGGCCGATCGCACGGGGGCGTCGGACGTTTCATCGGCATCCATTCGGCTCATCGTATTCCGAGTATTCCGGCTCGCCGGCCGGCTGGAGGGTCCGTACCACGCGGGCGGGCGAGCCGACCGCGAGACTGTCGGCCGGAATGTCACGGGTCACGACGGCTCCGGCACCGATCACGCTGTTGTCCCCGATGCTGACCCCAGGACAGACGATCGCGCCACCGCCGAGCCAGACGTTGTCGCCGATCGTGATCGGCCGAGCGGCCTCGATCCGGTCCTTACGCGGCTGCGGCGCCACCGGGTGCACGGGGGTGAGCAGTTGCACGTTCGGCCCGATCTGGCAGTCCTCGCCGATCACGATCGGGGCGACGTCCAGTGCGGTCAGGTTGTAGTTGACGAAGGTGCGTGCCCCGACCGAGAGGTAGGTGCCGTAGTCGACGTACAGGGGCGGTTTGATGTGCGCCTGCTCGCCCAGGTGACCGAGCAGTTCGGCCAGGATCGGGCGCGCGGTGTCCGGATCGTCGACGTAGGCGGCCGCGTACCTCGCCTGTAGGCGCACTGCCCGCTTGGCCTGCTCCCAGTTGTCCGGGTCGTCGCTGACGTACCAGTCCCCGGCGAGCATGCGCTCCCGGTTGGTGCGATTGTCCCCGGCGAAATAGTCGGTCACGGCGGTGCTCCTTCGGTCGTGGTGCCGAACGCTAACCTGAGACCCTTCAGGTCACGGGCAGGGCGGCCATGGCGACCAGGAGATCGACATTCGACGAGCTCAGAGTTGGGCTTTGGGCGGGAAAGTGTTGATCGCCATGAGGACCGCATTGGCCGGATCGCTGTGTTCCCGCACCTGT
This sequence comes from Pseudonocardiaceae bacterium, assembly GCA_036269975.1. GTDB lineage: Bacteria > Actinomycetota > Actinomycetes > Mycobacteriales > Pseudonocardiaceae > DATEPR01. The sequence goes on from DATBDL010000268.1 coordinate 17,972, forward strand.
TCGCGCGCCGGGAAAGGATTCGCTCGCCCGACGAAAAGGCTGATCAGCCGGCCGGAACGCGGTCCAGGTTGTTCTCGACCCGACTACGCAACTGGCCGAGGGCCGGGCCTGCCCGTCGTGCGGCGTTCGGTCGCGCCGGGTTTCGGCACCCCACGAGCACCGGCTCCGCATCAGGATTCCCGCTCGCCACGAATCAGGCCGTTGGCTCTTCCAGCAGTACCAACGGGATCTCCCGGTCGGTCTTGGTCTGGTAGTCGGCGTAGTTCTTGTGGTCGGCCACGACCAGCGGCCACAGGCGTTCACGTTCCTGCGCGTCGGCCACCCTGGCCACCATCGGCCGCGCCGGCTTGCCTTGATAGGCGACCTGGACCTGGGGGTTGGCGCGCAGGTTGAGAAACCATGCCGGGTGATGGTCGTCTCCGCCACGCGAAGCCACGACGACGAGCGTCGTGCCCTCCTGGATCGGCGACGTGAGCATCACCGAGCGCGGCTGACCCGACTTGCGGCCGATCGTGGTGAGACTCAGCACCGGCATGTCGGACACACGCCACCCGGCCTTGCCGCCGCTGATCGTCAGAAGTCCACGGTGGATGACGTTCATGGTCTTCAACGCGAAGTCGCTGGGCATACTTCTCCGTTCCACTCGGTCGTGTTCGGTCGGCCCGGCCCATCATGCTACGGGTCGGCGACTCACGGGTGTTTCGCTCGAATGTCCTGTCGCCAGCGAGCCGGTGGCCTGCCGTAGCGGTTCTTGAACGCGCGGCTGAATGCCGCCTCCGACGTGTAGCCGACGTTCTTCGCGATGAGCGTGACCGGAAGGGAGGTGTCGCGGAGCAGCTCGGTGGCGGCGTCCAGGCGGACGTGCGCGAGATAGGTGGCCGGTGGCTTCCCGACGTGAGCGACGAACCGCGCGGCAAACGCCGACCTGGAGAGGTTGCATGCTCGGGCCAGATCCTCGACCGTCCAGTCGTGGCCTGGGTTTCGGTGGATGGCGCTCAAGGCCAGACCTGTCTGCGGGTCCAGCGCACCGGCCAGCCAGTTCGGTTCGGCGTCCACGCCGGCGGCCCAGGCGCGCAGAATCTGGATGAAGATCAGATCGAGGATGCGGGCGACCATCACCGCCGATCCCTGAGAGGGCGACCGCATCTCGAATACGAGCATCCTGCGGGCCACCTCGAGCCCTTCGAGCGCTGGGCCGCGGTCGCCGCGCAGGATGATCACGGCCGGCAGACTCCCGAGCAGATGGCTCGCCCGCGGGTCGCCGATCGTGAATGTTCCGCAGAGCCAGCGCGCCGGTTCGTCGTTCTCGGCCGCGTCGGCACGCACGCCTTTGGCCGCGTCGCCGATGTAATGCGTGTCGCCGCGCGGGAGCAGGACGACATCCCCACGACTGACGTGCCTGACGTGCGGGTCTCCGTCGATCCGAAGCGCGAGTTCGCCCTCTTCGACGATGTGCAGGCTGCCGACGTCGGCGAAGCGGATCGAGAAGGTACTCGGCGGAGCGTACGCGATGATCCGTTCTCCGCTCAGACGGACGCTCCGGAGCAGCTCCGAGAGCAGGTCGTGCGTCTGGGACAAGTCGGCCGGCGTCGTTGGACGATCGGCAAAATGTCCCGGCGGAGCGGTCATGGTCGCTGCCCATTCCTCTGACTATGTTCGACAGACAGTGAGCGAAGCTAGCATCCGCGCCCGCTCGCCCGTACAAACCAGACCGACAACCAGGAAATCATCCATGACTGAGCAAGGCAAGCCGACCAAGATCACCTTCGTCTACTCCAACCCCACCGACCCGGACGCATTCGAGGCGGCTTACCACGAACAGCTCGCGCTGGCGCGCAAGCTCCCCGGCCTGAGTCGGCTACAGGCGTCGAAGGTCTGGCCCAAGGAAGACGGCAGCCCGACCCCGGCGTATCGACTGCTGGACCTGTACTTCGCCGACTACGCGGCGGCCAGCGCGGCCGCCGCGGCGGCGAGCTCCCTTGTCGCCGCTACCATCGAGCACGCCACCGGAGGCGTGGCGATCGCATTCGCGGAAGTCCTCGAGGACGCCTTCTAGGCCGAACAAGACAGATTCCTCGCCTCGATCGTTGTTGTTGCCGGGAGGGGATCTGTCCCCTCCCGGCAACAGGTGAAGGTGGCACGTTCGCGGCTCGGTCGTGCGGCCAGGCGCCGTTCAGGCGAGGAGGTCGAACTCCTCCCAGGTTCCTACGGACGTGCGGTTGGCGATCAGCGGTTGCGTGCCAGCGGATTCCGCGGTCACGATCTGGCCGTTGGCGTGGGCGCGGAAGCTGACGCTGCCATCGGGGTTGTAGACGAGGTCGAACTCCTCCGCCGGGCCGACGGTGGGGCTGTCCGCGATCAGCGCCGAGGCGCCGCCGTTCGGAGCGTCGACGTAGTCGCCGTTGGCGTGCGAATGGAAGCTGACGCTGCCGTCGGGGTTGTCGACGAAGTCGAACGTCTCCCAGGCGCCGACGACGGCTCGGTTGGCGATCACCGGCTGCGCGCCGGCCGACTCGGCGGTGACGACCTGGCCGTTGGCGTGGGCGCGCAGGCCGATCGTCCCGTTGGCGAGTCGCCACTTCTGGTTGTTGCCGCCGCCGCAGGACCAGACCTGCATGTTCTGCTGGCTGCCCAGATCCGCGTCCAGACACAGGCGGGAGCCCTCGTTGCGGACCGTGCCGTCGGAGAAGAACAGCCACTGCTGGTTGGTTCCGCCCTGGCAGCTATCGATGACGACGTGGGACCCGTTGGTCGTGCCCTGGGCCTCCAGACAGCGTGCGCCGTTGAAGAC
>DATBDL010000269.1:0-13895 GCA_036269975.1 Pseudonocardiaceae bacterium
AAGCCAGGGTCGGCGAGATATCCTCGATACCAATCTGTCTGGGGATTCCAATCCCCAGGCGTCCCAAGATAGCACGTGCGGTGTCGGACGAGATCTCGATACTGGCACGTGCCGCGAACTCTGCCGGGCTCAATTCGACGCCGACCTCCAACTCGGACCTGATATATCCACTGTAGGTCGACACACCAGCGAGATCACCTGGCCGAGCGATCTGGACCACAGAGTCACCGAATTGTCCGGCATGTGTGGCGAAGATGGTAGCGACACCCGGATCGGTCGATGTGGGGGTCACGCCCACGCGCTGGGTGGCGGGACGGCCTGGGTAGCCGCGCGTCGTACCTCGAAACAGAGGCTTGCTGCCTGGAGATACACCATCAGTGACACTCGCTGTACATTTGGACCGTTCCCGGTTCGGTGGACACGGCGTGAGGGTCGCCCGGTCCTTCGGGAGACACAGGAATGGGTTCGACACGCCGGGCATATACCGACGAGTACAGGGCCCACGCGGTAGCGTTGGCCGGCGCGTTCCACGCCCGCGCCACCAGCACGACCATCCGCACCCATCTGATCACCGTGCGTGGCCGGCAGGGTGTGCCAGGCCGGTTGCCTGGGCCAGTGTTGGGGCAGGTGCAGGGTGAGCCGGCGGGCGGAACGGGTCAGCACGCCGCGGTCTGCCGACCACCCGGACACCGCCCAGTCTGACCTGCCCGCCGCCCGCTCAAGGGGCTCTACCGGGGACACCACGTGGACAAGCCGGCACGCAGGCTGGCAGGTCTGGCGCGCCCACGAACCGTCGTGCCCGACCGAAGATCAACAAATCGCCAGGAAATGACCAACCAGAATTTCGATCGGTGGATCCAGGCTCGGGCTCGCACGCATCTGTGTCTGGTTTGGTGGCGGGTGTCGTCCGTCTCTGTCCTTGTTCAGGCATGTCGAGTCAGCCATGTCGGGGCCGGGCGATAGCGTGGCGGCCATGCCGCTCGCCGTCCCGGACACGATCGATCTGGCCAGCGTCGAGGAACTGGTCGGCGCCACGTCCTACGGGCGGGGTGTTCGGTACGCCCAGCAGGGGCGGGTGAGCGGGATTCGATGGACCCTGCGAAACGCCGCGGTGCACGGCAACGTCGTCGGTCGCAGCGAGGTCTACTCCACCAGCCTCTACCTCGTCAGGGGCGACGACGGCCCTCCGTACGCGGACCAGAGCGAATGCACCTGCCCGATTGGATACGACTGCAAGCATGTCGCCGCGCTGGCGGTCGCGGCGGCCGCCACGCAGCCGAAGCCGTCCGCGCCGCGGACGTGGCAGCAGTCCCTCACGTCGTTGCTGGCGGACTCGCCGGTCGATCCGGTAGGCCGCACGGGTGCGGAGCCGCTGGCGGTCGAGTTGACCTTGGCCGAGGGCGGTGGCCCTACGGTGCGGCTGTCGGCGCGACTCGTGCGGCCCGGCCGGACCGGTTGGGTCGCCGGCGGGCTGAGCTGGGGCAAGTTGCAGTCGTCCTACCAACTCGGCGAGTTCGTGCCTGAGCATGTGCGTCTGCTGCGTGAGATGTACGCCTTGTACCGGTCGGGCCTCTCCAGCCACGCCTACGGGTACTACTGCGATGAGCGGACCATCGACATGTCCGCCTTCGAGTCCAACCGGTTGTGGTCCATATTGGACGAGGCGGGTGCGATCGGTCTCGCGATCGTGCATGCCCGCAAGCGGCTCGGTGCGCTGGAACCGTACCGTACGGCCGAGTTCCGCATCGATGTCACGCGGGACGACGGAACCATCGCGGTCCGCCCACTGGTCCGAGTGGAGGGCAGCGACATCGACGCGGCTCCGATCGGGTTCATCGGATCGACCGGCCACGGCGTGGTCTACGTCGACCGCGCGGAGGTTCGGACCGACGCCGACCACGGCAACTGGCACCTGCGGCTGGCGAGGTTGGTCAAACCTGTCCCCGCAGCGTTGCGGCGGATGGCGCTGGACAACCAGGTCCTGGCGATACCCGCGGCCGAGCAGGACCCGTTCCGCGACGAGTTCTACCCGCGTCTGCGCCGTGTCGCCACGATCGTCTCGTCGGACGAGTCCTTCGTCCCGCCGGCGATCCTCGGCCCGACCCTGGTGCTGCGCCTCGGCTACGGCGATGAACACACGCTGGCGACGACCTGGGAGTGGGCCTACCGGATCGGCGATGTGCACCGCCGCGCCGCGCTGGACGCGGACGAAGACGGCGACGACTACCGGGACCCGGACGCGGAGCGGGCGATCCTGGCGTCGCTCGACCTGCCGTGGCAGATCGAGCCGCGCGCCGAGTTCCGCGGCATCGACACCATGCGGTTCACCACCGAGACCCTGCCGCTGCTGGCCGACCGGCCGGATGTCCTCGTCGAGGTCAGCGGCGACCCGGCCGACTACCGTGAAGCGGGCGACACGCTGGCCATCAGCCTGTCCACCACCGAGGTGGCCGGCGACAACGACTGGTTCGACCTGGGTGTCACCATCAGTGTCGAGGGTCGGGACGTGCCGTTCACGGACGTGTTCGTGGCGCTGGCTCGTGGTGACTCACACCTGTTGTTGTCCGATGGTGCCTATTTCGCGCTGGACAAGCCCGAGCTGAGGACGCTGCGTGACCTGATCGAGGAGGCCAGGTCGCTGCTGGACTCGGCCGACGGTTCGTTGCGGATCAGCCGGTTCCAGGCTGACCTGTGGGCCGAACTGGCCGCGCTGGGCGTGGTACGTGACCAGGCGGAGGCGTGGCAGCGACAGGTGGACGGGCTGCTGTCGATCGACGCCGTGGCCCCGGTCGAGGTTCCGGACACGCTGTCCGCCCAGTTGCGTCCGTACCAGATGGACGGGTTCCGGTGGCTTGCGTTCCTGTGGGACAACCGGCTCGGCGGCATCCTCGCCGATGACATGGGCCTTGGCAAGACGCTGCAGACGCTCGCCATGGTCTGCCACGCGCGCCGCGACGATCCGACGCTAGCGCCGTTCCTCGTGGTCGCGCCCACCAGCGTCGTGTCCAACTGGGCCGCTGAGGCGGCCCGCTTCGCACCCGGTCTCGCTGTCGTCGCTCTGTCCGACACCGCACGACGAAGAGGTGAACCGCTCGCCGACACGGTCGCGGGGGCGCACGTTGTGGTCACGTCGTACACGTTGTTCCGGATCGAGTACGACGACTACGCCGAGCTGTCCTGGGCCGGGCTGGTGTTGGACGAGGCACAGCAGGTGAAGAACCACCAGTCGAAGATCTATCAGTGCGTGCGCCGGCTGACCGCGTCGACCAAGCTGGCGATCACCGGCACGCCGATGGAGAACAACCTGATGGAACTGTGGTCCCTGTTGTCGGTCACCGCACCCGGATTGTTCCCGAGCCCGACCCGGTTCCGCGAGCACTACGCGGTGCCGATCGAGAAACAGGGTGACACGGAGTTGCTGGGTCGGCTGCGGCGCCGGATGAAGCCACTGGTCAAGCGCCGTACGAAGGAGCAGGTGGCGGCGGACCTGCCGACCAAGCAGGAGCAGGTACTGGAGGTCGACCTGCATCCGAAGCACCGCAAGCTCTATCAGACCCATCTGCAGCGCGAGCGGCAGAAGGTGCTCGGCCTGATCGATGACATGAACCGCAACAGGTTCACAATCCTGCGTTCGCTGACCCTGTTGCGCCAGTTGAGTTTGCATGCGGCTCTCGTCGACGTCGATCGTCGCGACGTGCCCAGCAGCAAGATCGACGCGTTGGTCGAGCAGATGCGTGACGTGATCGACGGCGGTCACCGAGCCCTGGTGTTCAGCCAGTTCACCCGGTTCCTCGGCCTGGTCCGCGACCGGCTGGACGCGGAGGGCGTGGCGTACTGCTATCTGGACGGCTCCACGCGGAACCGTGCGGCTGTGCTGCGGCGGTTCAAGGAGGGTTCGGACCCGGTGTTTCTGATCAGCCTGAAGGCTGGTGGATTCGGGCTGAACCTGACCGAGGCGGACTACTGTTTCGTGCTGGATCCGTGGTGGAATCCCGCAACGGAGGCGCAGGCGGTCGACCGGACGCACCGCATCGGGCAGACCCGCAATGTCATGGTGTATCGCCTGATCGCGCGGGACACCATCGAGGAACGCGTGATGGCATTGCAGGCACGCAAGAACGCGCTGTTCGCCAACGTGATGGACGGGGGCGACATGTTCAGCGGTGGACTGGATGCCGATGACATCCGCGCACTGTTCGAATGAGACATTCCGGCGGCACGGCTATCCGCTGTGTCGATAGTGCGACTCGAGGCGATGGCGATCTGTTCGGCGGAGGTCTAGTTGGTGGCTCAGTTCGACCCAATCGGCACCCCGCTCGATGCGCCGATCCGTCGGCATCGTGTCCTGGGTACCGGTAGGCCGTTGGTGAGATTCCTTGAGCGCGATCCGGTCGGTCTTGACCTGAACGATTGAGTAAACAGCGGCATGTCAACGACACGGCATGCCGGGCCTGCGCGGGATTGGTCTGTTGCCGCAGCTCCGGATCCTCCTGACGGCGACCGGTCGCACAAGTCAGCACTCGATGCCGGACGACGTTCGGGCGCATTCGCCCTCATTCTGGTCTCACAGAAGATCGATGCCCACCGGCAAGATCCTTGTGATCAAGGAAACTCGCTGGTGGGCATGGATTCCGAAAAGTGCGCCGCCAGGGACTCGAACCCCGAACCCGCTGGTTAAGAGCCAGCTGCTCTGCCAATTGAGCTAGCGGCGCCAGCAGGACGTACGTCCTGCCAACGGCGGAAACGTTAGCACAGCGTCAGTACGCACTCCCAATCGGCTGGTCATACCCGGTCCGGGGTCCTCCTACGGCGACGGCCCGGACGACGAAGATCGTCCGGGCCGTCTGACCTGGGGTGAGTGACGGGAATTGAACCCGCGACACCTGGGACCACAACCCAGTGCTCTACCGACTGAGCTACACCCACCATCACCGGCGACACCGGCCGCAACATCGTAGCGTGACGTCGTCGCGTGCTGAAAACGGGTAACGGTCAGCTCGTCGGCGGGCGGAGCAGCCCGGCCGCTACTGCCCGTGCCTCCTCCGTCGACGGGCCTGGCTGTGGCACGAACGCGGTCCGCCGGTAGTACTCCAGTTCACGGATCGACTCGCGGATGTCGGCCAGCGCCCGGTGCGCCAATCCCTTCTCCGGCTGGGCGTAGTAGATCCTCGGGAACCACCGCCGGCACAACTCCTTGATCGACGACACGTCCACCATCCGGTAGTGCAGGTGCGTGTCCAGTGCCGGCATGTCCCGCGTGATGAAGCCCCGGTCGGTGGCGATCGAGTTGCCGGCCAGCGGAGCCGTTCTCGGGTCCGGCACATAGGTGCGGATGTAGTCCAGGACCTGCCGCTCCGCCTCCGCCATGGTCACCGTCGACCGCCGCACCTCCTCGGTGAGGCCCGATTTCGCGTGCATCTCCCGCACCACGTCCGGCATGTCGTCCAGCGCGGCGTCGTCCGCGTGGATCACCACGTCGACCCCGGTGCCGAGCACGTTGAGGTTCGCGTCGGTCACCAGCGCCGCTATCTCGATCAGGGCGTCCTTGCCCAGATCAAGCCCGGTCATCTCGCAGTCGACCCACACCAGATGATCTGCCATTCCGGCAGCCTAACCCCGCTCCGCACGGTTACCGTCAGTCCTCGACCAGGAACGGTGTGAGAAGGCCGGGGACGGCTTCGTCCGCCAAGCGCAGACCGTCCGTTTCTGTGACGTCGAACACGTGATAAACCCCCCGACCGGCTGACGTGCTCGCCGCCAACGTGATCAGGCCGGCCCGACGCTGGAAGAACGTCCGTCGCACCTGCCAGCCGATGATCCCGGTCCGCTGCAACGCCACCGTCCGCCGTTCCAGCGATCCCGATCGACTGACCAGATACCTCGGGGTCAACGCGTGCCCCAGGTTGCGGTACCTGTTCCACCCCAACGGGATCGACAGCACCGGCAGCACGCACGCCGCCTGCCACGGCCACGCGGGCCACTCGAGCACGACGGCCGCCAGCCACAGCAGGAGCACCAGCACCAGCGCGGACCCGATCGCCCTGACCATCCGCCGCCGCAGTGCCCGGTGCGAATGCCGGACCAACCGCACTTCCGTCGGCGACGCACCATCGCCCAGCCGTAACGCCCGACTGGCGACGTTGTGCGCCTCGACGGCCGGGCCGGGCGGCATCAGCAGGTGGCTCTCGCTCTTGCTCTGCAACCCGGTCGCCACGGCAAGGCATCGCGCGCCCCGGCCGGCCCGCAGCAGCAGTGGTTCGCGGATCTCCACGCCACGCAGCCTGGCCTCCTCGATGGTGACGGCCGATGTGGTGAGCAGCCCGCGCCGCACGTGCAGCGTGTCGTCGGGTTCCCGCGTCAGCTCGTAGCCGGCGTACTTCAGCACGTAGATCGCGGTCGAGCCGAACACGATGAGCACGATGGCGACGAGCGTGATCGCCGCGATCACCCCGCCCGTGGTGGCGTGCTCGAACCAGTGCACACCGCTGCGCATCAACCCGATCCGGTTGACGTTGATGTCCAGTTCGTTGACCGACCGCCACACCACGCCGAAGATCGCCGCGGCCGCGAACAGCCCGGACAACGTGAGCGGCGCGTACCGCAGCCAGCGCCAGTCCAGCTTGGCGAGCACTTCGCCGGCCGGCCGAACCGGGACGGCGTCGGCAGCGACGGTTTCCGTCCGCTGCAACAGAACCCGACGCAACCGGTCGGCCTCCGCCGTGGTGACCGCGTCGAGCTTCATCGGCTTGTGGCCCTTGTGCTCGTGCTGCCCGGTACCGATCCGCACGGACGTCACGCCGAACAGCCGGTGGCCGAACTTGGCGGTGGATTCGACTGTTCTGATGCGTTCCCGCCGGGTCGCCAGCCGTCGCCGGCTGATCAGGCCACTGTGGATCTCCACCTGCTCGTCGGTGATCCGGTAGCGGGTGGTCAGCCAGTGCACGAGTCCGCGGGCGAGCAGCAGCGCGATCACACCGAGTCCGTACCAGATCTTCTGGTTGCCGTGCTGGCCGAGCGCGATCACGCCGATGAGCAGCGGGATGAAGCCGAGAAACTCGTTGAACGGCCGAACCAGGACGGTGCGCGCCTCCAACCGGCGCCACTCGGGTTCCGGCACGCGCACGGCCGGCGCGGCCACGAACTCGGTCTCTGCCTCCGCTGGCGTGCTCATGTCGCGTCCCCCACGGTGGCCTGGGTCGTGGCGGTCAGCTCGTCGACCAGCCGCGCCGCAGCCTCGTGGCCGAGGCCGGCGATCTCGACCGGACCGGCCGCCGACGCCGTCGTCACGGTCACCGTGGCCAGGCCGAACAACTGCTCCAGCGGCCCGCGCTTGGTGTCCACGGTCTGGATGCGGGACACCGGAGCCACCCGCCACTCCTGGCGGATCCAACCGCTACGGGTGAAGACCGCGTCCTGCGTCGCTTCCCAGCGGTGCACGCGGTAGCGCCACTGCGGCTCCACGATCACCTGCAGGACCCCGGCCACGGCCGTGATGACCAGCGTGATCCTCAGCCAGCCGGGCGGCTGGTCCGCGAACACCAGGATGGCGACCTGCGCGAGGACCACCACCACCCAGAACGCCGCCGACCGGAGCGTCCACCACAGGACAGACCTCGGGTGCACCCGGTGTTGCGGGTCACGCAACCGGAGGGTGCCGGCCGGTCGGTCGGGCTGGGTCGCTGGCGCGGCGGGTTGCGCGCTGGGTCCGCTGTGCATAACACGATCGTGGCACCGACGCGCCTTACGTGCGGTGGTCAGGTGTCAGACGACCCGGCTGACATTTGTCACGTTCTGTCTGCGGCACCCCGCCACAGCAGCCTCGTCAACGTGCCGGCACCTGCGGCCAGCGGTGGCCGACGAGGCTCGGTGCTGGCTTCCGGCGCCGATTCCGGCATCATCGAGTACACGAGGTGCGCGACCAGTCGCGCGGTGTTCGGGGCGATGGCGCTGGCCAGTTCCGCCGCGAAGCCCTCCGGCCGGCTGACCCGGACCGGCCGGCGTTCCAGCGCCCGTACCACCAACATGGCCGCGTCCTGCGGGCTGGCCGCGGGCATGGCACGATAAGCCCTGGTGGGGCTGATCATCGGCGTGCGCACCAGCGGCATCCGGACCGACGTGACGGTGACGCCGTCGCCGAGCAGTTCCCGGCCGGCGACCGAGCCGAACTCGTCCAGCGCGGCCTTGGAGCCGAGATACGCGGCGAACCTCGGCGTGTCGGTCTGCAGGCCCATGGTCGTGATGTTGACGATGTGACCGAATCCACGCGCCCGCATGTGCGGCAGCAGGCCGAGCGTCAGCCGCACCGGCGCGAAGTAGTTCAGGGTCATGGTGCGTTCGAAGTCGTGCATGCGGTCGACGGACAGGTGCACGGACCGCCGGATCGACCTGCCGGCGTTGTTCACCAGCATGTCCACCGCGTCGTGGTCGGCAAGGACCTGCTTGACCAGGGCGTCCACCGCTTCGGCGTCGGTGAGGTCGCACGGGTGGGTGTGCGCTGTCCCGCCGGCATCGGTGATCTCGGCGCGCACCGAGTCCAGTTCGTCCGGCCGCCGGGCGACCAGCAGCGGGATCGCGCCCCGCTGCGCCACCGCCAGCGCGGTGGCCCTGCCGATGCCGGACGACGCCCCGGTGATCATGATCCGCCGGCCGGCCAGCGGTCGGTGCCGGTCGGTACGCCGTGACCGGTCCGGATCGAGATGCTCGGCCCAGTAGCGCCACAGGACGTCCGCGTAGCCGGCGAACTCCGGCACATCGATACCGCTGCCGGCCAGTGCGGCTCGGGTGTCCGCCGTGTCGAACGTGCTGGCCATCGCCAGGTGCGGCAGCACGGTGGGCGGGATGCCGAGTTCGGTCAGCACCGCGTCCCGCACCGGTGCGCCGACCACCGCGGCGGCCAGACTCCCGAGCCGCCGAAACGGTGCCGCCGTCCAACCCGGTGTGGTCAGCCGGATGCGCGGACCGCCTGCCACGGCGGCGAAAGCGTCGTAGACCTCGGTCAGCCGCTGTCCGGTGGGGGAGACCAGGTGATACGTGGCGCCGGACGGTGCTTCGGCGTGCATGAGGTGGTCCATCGCGGCAACGACGTGATCGACCGGCACCAGGTTGGTCGCGCCGAGATCGGGCGCCACCAACGGAAGCCGGGCCGGCAGTGCGGCCATTCGGGCGATCAGCGGCAGGAAGTAGTACGGCCCGTCGATCTTGTCCATCTCGCCGGTCCGCGAGTCGCCGACCACCGCCGCCGGCCGGTAGACCCGCCACGGCACCCGGCAGTGCTGGCGGACGAGTTGCTCCGCCTCGAATTTCGTTGCGTGGTACGGCGACGGCAGGTGCTGGCCGAGGTCGAAGTCCCGTTCGGTGAACCGGCCGGCATGATCACCCGCGACGGCGACCGACGACACGTGGTGCAGGCAGCCGGCGTCGAGTCGCTCGGCCAGTTCCAGCACGTGCCGGGTGCCCGTCACATTGGCGGCGCGGTTCGCGTCGTCGTCCGCGGTGAAGTCGTAGACGGCGCCGAGGTGCACGACGTGGTCGACGGTGGCCGGCAGGTGCGCCGGGTCGATGCCGAGCCCCGGCTCGGCCAGGTCGCCTGGCACGCCGACGACCGCGGAGCCGCCCGGCCACTGCTCGACCAACGCGGTCAGCTTGTCCTGCGAGCCCGGCCTGACCAGCACGTACACCGTGTCGCATGCCGGGCGGTCAAGCAGTCTGGCCATCAGTCGGCGGCCGAGGAACCCGGTCGCGCCGGTTACGAAGTAGGTCGTCACGGTGCACCTCCGTGCACATCGTGGCATTACCTACCCAAGAGTAGGAAGTTGGCGTCCCGCCGCACTCACGGTTGGGTGACGGTCGCGTCGACCGCCGCCTCGCGCAGGATCGCCCGCAGCCGCCCGGCCTCGAGCGGGGCCAGCACCGCCGTTTCCCCCGGCGGGGCGACCAGCACGATGTGGCCACCACTGGCGAAAACGGTCAGCTCCCGCTTTCGTCCGGCCACATCTCGACAGTCGACCGACCACTCCTTTCGCGCCGTCATCTCCCCCAGCCTCCCCCTGATCCGGTTCCGGCCTGCCGTAATGCACCCACGTGGTGTCTCCCGTCCGCGTTCATCCTTCTGAGGGACGCCAGCGACACCTTCGCATGACGTCGGCTAGGGCCGGTTTCACCCCGCCACTGGGCAATCGTTCCTAGCGCGACCAGCGTCACACAAGAGTGAACAGCTTGGCCGAGTGGGTGATCATAGTCATTGCGGGGTGCGCTGTGTGACTGCCTGTTTGTGTTGCGTGGTGGGCGTTGCGGGGCGGACCGGACGGATCACCCGAAGATCACGCCGGCGAGCCCAGCCATGTCAACGCGGCGCACACCATCGCCGACACTCCGGTGTCGATCGTGGGCTCGACCAGCGGCGCGAAGAACGGCGAATGATTGCTCGGCACGTCTCGATCCAGCGTGCCGGCCTGCGCCGCCGTCACATACCTGGTCGCGTCGACGCCACCGAAGACCCAGTAACAACTCGGCGAACCGGACGCCGTGCCGAAGACACCGAAATCCTCGCTGGCGCTCACCGGCCCCGGATCGACCACCCGTGCGTCGCCGAACCTTGCACGGAATGCGGCCGCGGTGCGATCGACGGCGCCGGGGTCGTTGTGCAGCACGGGGAACGCGTCGGTGACCGTAATCTCCGGATCGCGCTCCGCGCCGGACGCCGCCGCCTCCGCCAGGATGATCCGGCGGACCGCGGCCAGCACCCGCTCGCGCACCGGTTGCGCGTAGGACCGGATGTTGACCGTGAACTCCGCTTCGTCCGGAATGATGTTGTCCTTGTGCCCCGCCCGCAGCGAACTGATCGTTAGCACAGCGGTGTCCGCGCCGGCCACCTCCCGTGACACCACCGTCTGCAGCCGCAGGATCGTCGCGGCGGCCATCACCACCGGATCGATGGTCGTCTCCGGTCGCGAGCCATGCCCACCCCGGCCGAACATCTGGACGTACAGCGAGTCCGACGCGGCGAACGCCGGGCCGGGATGCACACCGATCATGCCGGCCGGCATCGGCGCGACATGTTGGCCCAGCGCGACATCCGGGATACCGAACCGGTCGAACAGCCCCGCCTCGACCATGCCCACAGCGCCGCCGCCCACCTCCTCGGCCGGCTGGAACACCGCGACGACCGTGCCCGACCACGCCGACCGGGCGCCGGCCAGCAGGTCCAGCGCGCCGAGCAGGCAGGTGACGTGCATGTCGTGCCCGCAGGCGTGCATCACGGGAACGTCGTTGCCGTCCGGGTCGATGCCGCGGACGGTGCTGGCGTAGGGGAGACCGGTCTGCTCGGCCACCGGCAGCGCGTCCATGTCGGCGCGCAGCAACACGGTGGGCCCGACGCCGTTGCGCAGCACGCCCACCACGCCGGTGCCGCCGAACTTCTCCGTCACCTCGGCGCCGAGCGCGGTCATCCGACGCGCCGCCTCGGCCGCCGTGCGTGTCTCGTCGTTGGACAGTTCGGGATGGGCATGCAGATCCCGGTACAGGTCAGCGAGATCGGTGGCGATGTCCGCCAGCCTGGCCAGGACCGTATCCATGCGATGCCCTCCTGAACGAGCCGTCGGCGAGTCGATCACCAGGCTACGTGATCCGGCAGATCGTGTCCCGAATCCGATCCCCACCCCCGATCGGGTACATCCACACCCCCTTCGCAACGCCCCCCACCCCCTCGGGGTTCTCGAAATATCACCCCTCTTCGGAAAGGAACGACAATGCCAACCCAACACACGACCGCTCCCACCCCCGTCCAAGCGGGACCGTCTCTCGCCGGACGTCCTTGTCACCGGCCCGACGAAGGTGTGTGCTGGCGGTGCGGGTGCGCACTCGCGCCCATACCGCCGGCGGGGAGCCGAGATGCTCCGCATTGGAGAAGTGGCCGAACTCGTGGGTGTTTCCACCCGCACCATTCGGCACTACCACCAGATCGGCTTGTTACGCGAGCCGGTTCGCATGGCCAACGGCTATCGCGGCTACGAACCGTGGGATGTCGTGCTGTTGCTGCGGATCCGCCGAATGGTCGAGACGGGCCTACACCTGGACGAGATAGCGAACGTACTGGCCGCCGACCGGGGGAGGGAACCACGCGACATCCTGATCGAACTGGACGCGGACCTGGCCGACCAGGAACGGCGAATTCGTACGCGCCGCAAGCGAATAGCCGAACTCCTGGCCAACCAGGACGCATCGACGTACTCGGTCGAACTGGCAGCCTTGTTGACCAACCTGGAACGAACGGAGGCCGACCAACCCACCCTGGACCGGCAACGCATTGCAGCGCGCATGTTCGACGCACTGGCCGGCGAACTGTCGTCCCGAGGTGCCTACAGCACAGCCATCACCGACCGGCCCCTGGCCACCCAGATGGCCCAACTGTCCCGATCCTTCCACCAGTTGGCCGGCCGCCCACCAACCGACCCGGCGATCGCCGACCTGGCCCGCAGAGCGGCAAACCTGGGCCCGGCGATCCTGGCCCGAACGCCCGAACCCGCCAAACCAGTCCCACCCCAACCGGTCGCCCCAGCAGTCCTGGCCCACCTGGCCACCACAGACCCGGCCCAGGCCCGATGCTGGCGCCTACTCCTGGAGTATCTGTACGGGTTGGCCTGAGTCCGGCCCGGCTGGCAGCGATCAGGCCAGGCGGTCAACCTGGCTGTCGCGGATTCGGCTGGCCGAGCGGCGGACTCGGGTCCGGCGGTCGTGGCGCTGGTGCCCGAGTACTTCGTGCCGAGCCCCGTGCACCGGGTCGCTCTCCTGGCGGCGGCAACTTGAGGTCTGGCCCAGGTTCGATGCTGGCGCTTACTCCTGGACCGTCGGTACGGGTTGGGCTGAAGCCGCTCCTGACCGTAGCGATCGGATCATCACCAGCCGAGGTGCGACGACGATTCCGGCCGCCACTTCGGTTGCCCACAGATCCCGCAGGCCGGTACCCCACCGATCGACGGGCAGTTCGACAAACCCGCGAGCCGCGTACCAGGGCGCGTTCCACGGCACGTCGACGAACGTGGTCAACGTCATCGCGGGCCGGCCCAGTTCCGTGGCCAGCGCACAGGCGGCAGTCAGCAGTCGGCCGCCGACGCCACGCCGACCGAACTCGGGATGCACACCGAGACCGGCCAGATGGGCACGGCCGTCCACGGTGTTCACCACGGCGAACCCGACCGGCGGCGACCCGGCAACCAGCACGTGCTCGGCGCGCAGCAGTTCATCCGTCGGATCATCCGGTGGCAACGACAACCCGAAGGCGGCGAACATGACATCAGCAGCCTGACTGACCACGACAAGCCGAGCGAGATCGTCCAACGGCCGCCAACGCCGAATCGGATACTCGATCATCGCGGCCGCCGAGTGGCCAAGGTGCCACGCCTGCCAACCAAATCCGACACCGCTGCGGCGGGCGAACTCGGGTTCTGTCCGAACTCGCACGCCGGCCACCAGCGACGGATTGCTTGTTCGGCTGTGGTCGCCTGGTCGGTCATCGGAGCATGGTGGCAGTAGCGCGTGAGCGGTGCCATATCTGGGAAAGGGGACGGGCTGGATTGATTGACACTCAGCTCTGCTGACCTGCTGACTCGCGACCGACCGAGGCCGATCGGGGCCGACCAGCAGTCGATTACCTGGGTGGTCGCTGGGCCGCTCGGGTGGCAGCGCGACGACACCCAGGTGGGTGGCACCTGAGTGGGCGCGCGACTGGCTGGGACGGGCTGTCCGGAACCGGTGGACCGGGGGCCGCACGGCTTGGTCATGGGTGATCCGCCGGGTAGTGGTTGTCGGTATGTGCCTGGTACGGACATCGGCGTGCGTCCGCTGCCTGTGGGTCTTGGGTTGCGACCGCTCGCCGACAGCGATGGCGATGGCGACGA
>DATBDL010000270.1:0-3397 GCA_036269975.1 Pseudonocardiaceae bacterium
CCGGTTTCGACGCCGAACGCCTCGAAACACTGCGGTCCTGGCTGGCCGGCAAACCGGGCCTCGGCATGCTGGTGGCCGCGAACTTCGCGATCGGCGCCGTGCTGTCGATGCGGTTCGCGCAGGTGGCCGCGAAGTACTACGAATCGGTCGAGATCATCGAACTGCACCACCCGCGCAAGGCGGACGCGCCGTCCGGCACCGCGATGCGGACCGCCGAGCTGATCGCCGCCGCCCGCCTTGCTGCCGGCATGGCCGAGGTCCCGGACGCGACCAGTTCGGAACGCGACGGCGCACGCGGCACGGACGTCGACGGCATGCGGGTGCATTCGGTGCGGCTGGCCGGTTTGGTGGCACACCAGGAAGTCCTGTTCGGCACCGATGGCGAGACGCTCACCATCCGGCACGACTCGCTCGACCGCAGTTCGTTCATGCCGGGTGTACTGCTGGGAGTCCGCTCCATTGTGGACAGACCGGGTCTCACCGTTGGCCTGGAAGCGTTGCTGGACCTGTGATGATCGCGATCGCCGTCGGGCTGGTGTTCGTCGTGCCGATGGCGCTCGGCGTCTGGATGGCCGTCGTCAAGCTGCGCTTCGCCTTCCGGGTGCAACGGCTGACGAGGCGGCACGCCGAGGACGCCGCGCTGCCCGACCCGGCCGGCGTCTCGTGCGACCGGGCGCTGGCCGAACTCGAGGAGGCGCCGGCGGACTGGCGCTACTGGTACCGGCTCGGCCGCGCCTATCACCGGGCCGGCGACTCGTCGCGGGCCAGGTGGGCGATGGAGCACGCGCTGCGGCTCAGTGCGCGAAGTGGTGATGGATCGCGGGCCACCAGTGCAGGAACAGGCCCGGTGACGCGGCCAGCACGGTGAACCGCAGGAACCGCGCCGGCAGGGACGCCGCGACGAACGTACGCAACGACAGGCCGGCCAACCCGGCCAGCACCGTCGTCGCCAGGAACGGTGGGACACCGAACAACGCGCTGCTCGCGGTGGCCGCGACCAACACCTTCGGATGCCGGTGGCACTTGTCCCGCAGCCACAGCCAGGCCAGCCGAATCCGCGCCACCATTTGATGCCACCACCGCCGCAGTCCGCCTTCCGGTGCCGGCCCGAGCGCCTCGGTGTTCTGGCTGGCCCCCGCCGTGCGGTGCATGACGGCCGGCAGGTGCAGGGAACCACGGGCGGCGTAGAAGTACAGCAGCTTGCCGGTCACCTGCCCGATCGCGATCACCGCGCCGAACAGCAGCACCGGCAGGTGCGGGTGGTGCGCGGCGAACGCGACCACGAACACCTCGACCGACAGGATCGGCAGCACCGAGGACGCGATCGCGATGCCGAGCGCCACGAACAGCCAGCCAAGCACCCGACAGACCCCCGTTGCGTCAAGGGTCCACGTTACTCGGTTGTAACCTCGCCCGCCGAGCTTTTCAGGGTCAGATCAAGGGCACCGGCGAGCCGGATCTCGCGCAGCGGATGGCCGCCGGCATCGAGCGTGCGGGCGATTCCGTCCGGCTGCCAACCGATCCGGGCGTAGAAGGCGCGCGACACCGTGTCCCCGTCCAGAATCCAGGCGATCCCGCGCGTGGCGCCGTCCTTCGTGAGTGCCCGCGTTGCCGTCGCCATCAGCCGGCCACCGTGCCCACGCCGGCCCCATCGCGGTTCGACCAACAGGGAACCGATCAGGGCGACGGTCGCCGCGTCGTCGGGCAGCTCGCCGTTCGGGCCGGCCAGTTCGTCGGCCGGCGCGAAACCGGCGGAGCAGAACCCGACCGTCCACTCGCCCTCCGTGGCCACGAACAGCTTCGCGGGGCCGTGCAGCCGGGTCTCGTCCCAGGTCCGCTCGGTGTCGTCGGTGCTCAGCGCGGCGAGCGTCGCGCGCAACTCGGCCGGCAGCAGCGATTCGTAGCCGACCTGCCAGATCGCCCGCTGAATGCGGTCGATGTGCGCGATGTCGGACGGTTCAGCCGGATGAACGGCGGCAATGGCCACGATCCGCGACCCTACTGTGCAGTCTGTGTACGGTGACTGTCGGTCCTGGCTGGCAGTATCCGGGGGTGGACTCCATCAGTGCCGCCGTGGCGCGGCGGATCACCCTGGCCGCGCAGGGCTTTGCCGAGCCCCGGCCGGCATCGACGCCGACCCGCCGGCACCTGGCCAAGGTCCTGGGCCGGGTGCGGCTGTTGCAACTGGACTCGGTGAACGTGGCCGTGCGGGCGCACTACATGCCGCTGTTCAGCCGGCTGGGCGGGTATCCGGTGGCGCTGCTGGACGAGGCGGCGTGGTCGGACAGTGTGCGGCGGCCCAGGATGCTGGTCGAGTACTGGGCGCATGTGGCGAGCCTGATCCCGGTCGCGGACTGGCCGCTGCTGCGGCCGAGAATGCGTCGGCACGCCGAGACTTCCCGTGGTGAGCCGGCGTTGCTGGCGGACGTGCTGACGGTGGTGAAGCAGGAGGGCCCGCTCGGCGCCGGCGCCATCGAGGATCGTCTCGGCGGCGCGACGTCGAGGCCGAAGGGCGGCTGGTGGAACCGATCCGCGGCCAAATGGGCGTGCGAGCACCTGTTCGCCACCGGCGAGCTGACCACGGCGACCCGGCGCGGTTTCGAGCGGCTGTACGACCTGACCGAACGCGTGCTGCCACCCGAGGTGTTCGGCCACGAACTCCCGGACGACGAGGCGAACCGCAGGCTCACCGAGCAGGCGGCGACCGCGTTCGGCGTCGCGACCGAACCGGACCTGCGCGACTACTACCGCCTGCCACTCGCGGACAGCAGGCGCGCGGTGGCGTCACTGGTCGAGGAGGGCGTGCTCGAACCGGTGGCGGTGGAGGGCTGGCGGCTGCCGGCGTACCGGCACCGGGACGCGAAGGCACCGAGGCGGGTGGCGGCGCGGGCGCTGCTGAGCCCGTTCGACCCGTTGGTGTGGCGGCGGGAACGGACGGAGGCGCTGTTCGACTTCCACTACCGGATCGAGATCTACGTCCCGGAACCGAAGCGCATCTACGGCTACTACGTGTTCCCGTTCCTGCTGGACGAGTCGATCGTCGCGCGGGTGGACATCAAGGCGGACCGGGCGGCCGGCGTGCTGCGGATACCCGGCGCGTTCGCCGAGCCAGGCGTCGACGTCGGGCGGGTGGTGGTCGAGTTGACCGAGGAGTTGACGTCGATGGCCGAGTGGCTGGGGCTCGGCGGGATCGAGGTGGGGGAGCGCGGCGACCTGGCACCGGCGCTACGGGTGGCCTGCCGGTAGCGCGGCGTTGCCGAGGACGGCGGTTTTCGCGATGTGGTGATAATCCGGCGTCGGATGCAGCCGGTCGGGGTTGATACGGGTGATGTCCGCGCTCATGCCGCCGAATCTGCTCCCGCAACCCTGACCGCGCACCGGGATTTCACCATCCACA
>DATBDL010000271.1:0-3785 GCA_036269975.1 Pseudonocardiaceae bacterium
GTGTCCGAGTGGTTCGACACAGCCGCGTGGCCCGAGGTCCCCGGCTTCGAGTTCACCGACATCACGTATCACCGGGCCGTCGACCAGGGCACCGTGCGGATCGCGTTCCACCGGCCGGAGGTGCGCAACGCCTTCCGCCCGCACACCGTGGACGAGCTGTACCGGGCGCTGGACCACGCCCGGATGACCCCGGACGTCGGCTGCGTGCTGCTGACCGGCAACGGCCCGTCGGTCAAGGACGGCGGCTGGGCCTTCTGTTCCGGCGGTGACCAGCGCATTCGTGGCCGGTCGGGCTACCAGTACGCCAGCGGTGACACCGCAGAGACCGTCGATCCGGCCCGCGCCGGGCGGCTGCACATTCTGGAGTGCCAGCGCCTGATCCGGTTCATGCCCAAGATCGTCATCGCGGTCGTCCCCGGCTGGGCGGCCGGCGGCGGCCACAGTCTGCACGTGACATGCGATCTCACGCTGGCCAGCGAGGAGCACGCCCGGTTCAAGCAGACCGACTCCGATGTCGGCAGCTTCGACGGTGGGTTCGGCTCGGCGTATCTCGCGCGGCAGGTCGGCCAGAAGTTCGCCCGCGAGATCTTCTTCCTCGGCCGCACCTACACGGCGGCGCAGATGCACGCGATGGGCGCGGTCAACGAGGTCGTCTCGCACGTCAACCTGGAGACCACGGCCCTGGAATGGGCACGGGAGATCAACGGCAAGTCGCCGACCGCCCAGCGGATGCTGAAGTACGCCTTCAACCTCATCGACGACGGCCTGGTCGGCCAACAGCTCTTCGCCGGCGAGGCGACGCGGCTGGCGTACATGACCGACGAGGCCGTCGAGGGTCGGGATGCCTTCCTGGAGAAGCGCAAGCCGGACTGGTCCGCGTTCCCCTGGTACTTCTGACGTGCGCGAACTCCTGCTCGACGGCCGCCCCGACGCGGTCCGCCACCTGACCGAGGCACTGGCCGACGCCCTGGCCGGCGGCCCGGCCGTGCTCCCGCTGGATCGACACAACCCGGCCCTACCGACACTGCGCACCGCGATGGCCGTCGACGAGCCGGTCGAGCCGGACACCGCCGTGATCGTCACCACCTCCGGTTCCACCGGCGCCGCCAAGGGCGTGCTGCTCTCGTCGGCTGCCCTGCATGCCTCCGCGACGGCGACCCACGATCGCATCGGCGGCCCCGGCCACTGGCTGCTCGCCACCCCGGCGCAGTTCATCGGCGGCGTTCAGGTGCTGGTCCGGTCGCTGATCGCGGGCACGACACCGGGTGTGGTCGACCTGTCCGTCCCGTTCCGCTCCGACCCGTTCGCCGACGCGGCCGCACCGGTCCTGACCGCGACCGGCCCCCGCTACACCGCGATGGTCCCCACCCAGCTCACCCAACTGCTGGCCGAGGGCGGCCGTGGCCTCGCCGCGCTGCGGTCCTTCGACCGGGTGATCATCGGCGCCGCAGCCACACCCCCCGAACTGGCCGAACGGGCCCAGGAGGCGGGGGTGCGGATCGTCGCGGCCTACGGCATGAGCGAGACCGCAAGCGGTTGCGTCTACGACGGCGTCCCGCTGGACATCGTCACCGTGCGCCTTGCCGACTACGGCCGGATCGAACTGGCCGGCCCGATGCTCGCCAACGGCTACCGCGGCGACCCGGCCGCCACCGCCGCCGCCTTTCACGACGGCTGGTTCTCGACCGGCGACACCGGCCGCTGGCACGACGGCCGGCTCGACGGCCGGCTCGACGTCACTGGCAGGGCCGACGACCTGATCAACACCGGCGGCGTGAAAGTCGCACCCGCGCTGGTCGAACGCGTGCTGGCGGCCCAGCCCGGCGTCCGCGCGGCCTGCGTCGTCGGCCTGCCCGATCCGCACTGGGGCCAGGCCGTCGTCGCCGCGATCGTCCCCACCGACCCCGCGAACCCGCCCGCAACGGACATTCTCGCCGCCGTGATCCGCGCCGAGATCGGCCGCCACGCCGTGCCGAAACGCTTCGATTTCACCGGCGAACTCCCGCTCTGCGGCCCTGGCAAGGTGGACCGTTCAGCCGTTCGTGCATCCTTTACCGGATGAACGACACGGTGCTGGTCAAATCGGCGACCTCGTCACTCGGCGAGGCCGTCGTCGACCTGGGCGCCATCGCCCACAACACCGAGGTCCTGGCCGGCATGACCAGCAGTGGGGTGCTGGCCGTCGTCAAGGCGGACGGCTTCGGCCACGGCCTGATCCAGGTCGCCAGGACCACCCTGGCGCACGGCGCCACCTGGCTCGGCGTGACGTCGCTGGCCGAGGCGTACGAGTTGCGCGCCGCCGGTATCACGGCACCCGTGTTGAGCTGGATGCACCTGCCGGACGAGGACTTCGGCAGCGCCATCGCCGCCGACATCGACTTGTCCGTGTCCTCGGCCGTGCACCTGGCCGCGATCGTGGCCGGCGCGCGGGAGGTCGGCAGTGCCGCCACCGTGCACCTCAAGCTGGACACCGGCCTGTCGCGCAACGGCAGCGCGCCGCCGGAGTGGGCCGACCTGATCGCGAAGGTCCGCGCGTGTGAACAGGCCGGCACGATCCGGGTCGCCGGTCTGTGGTCGCACCTGGCCAGCTCGGAGGTGCCCGGCGATCCGAGCGTGCCGGCCCAGATGCGGCTGTTCGAGGAGGGCACCGCACTGGTCCGGGCGGCGGGTCTCGATCCGTGGCTGCTGCACCTGGCCAACTCGGCGGCCATCGTCGACCTGCCGGCGACGCACTACGACCTCGTGCGCGCGGGCGTCGGCCTGTACGGCGTCGAGCCGATCGAGGGCCGTGACCACGGACTGCGCCTCGCGATGACTCTGCGCAGCCGCACGATCATGGTCAAGCGGGTGCCGGCCGGCACCGGCGTCTCCTACGAACACCGCTACGTCACCGGCAACGAGACCACGCTGGCCCTCGTGCCGCTCGGGTTCGCCGACGGCGTGCCCCGCCTGCTCAGCAGTCGCGGCGAGGTCGTCGTGGCCGGTACCCGCTGCCTGATCGCCGGCCGGGTGGCCATGGACCAGTTCCTCGCCGACGCCGGCGACGCGGTCGTGGGCATCGGCGACGAGGTGATCCTGTTCGGTCCCGGCGACCACGGCGAACCGACCGTGGTGGAGTGGGCCGAATGGGCCGACACGAACGCGCATGAAATTCTGACCGGAATCGGCGCTCGGGTACCCCGGCGCTACCTGCCGGCGCACGACGGAACGGAGTGATCTGGTTGGCCAGGACTCGGGTCGCGGTGGTGTTCGGCGGACGCAGCGGTGAGCACCCGGTTTCGGTGCACTCGGCGGAGAGCGTGCTGGCCAACCTGGACCGCGACCGCTACGAGGTGGTCGGCGTCAAGATCACACCGGACGGCATCTGGCGAACCGGCGAGAACGGCGACGAACTGCTCGACGGCCATGAGATCGCGTTGCCGGGCAGCCAGGTCGACGTGTGGCGCAGCATGGCCGGTGCCGTCGCGCTGCTGCGCACGGTGGACGTGGCGTTCCCGCTGCTGCACGGCGCGTACGGCGAGGACGGCACCGTCCAGTCGCTGCTGGAGATCGCCGGGATTCCGTACGTCGGCAACGGCGTGATCGCCAGCGCGGTCGGCATGGACAAGGAGTTCACCAAGAAGATCCTGGCCGCGGACGGCCTGCCGGTGGCGAAGTCGGTGCTGCTGCACGCGATGCACCCTGAGCTCCCGATGGCCGATCTGATGGGGCTCGGCCTGCCGGTCGTCGTCAAGCCGGCCAGGTCCGGCTCCAGCCTCGGCGTGTCCAGAGTGGACAGTTGGGAC
>DATBDL010000272.1:0-2461 GCA_036269975.1 Pseudonocardiaceae bacterium
GCCCTCGCCGACTTCGTGCGACGGCTCGTGCTGGCGAACGCGTGGGTCAACGCGCATCCGGACCAGTTCATCACCGACTACTACGTCAAGACGCTGAAACAGACACCCGCTGCCGGCAGGCTGATCTATCAGGGTACCGGCTCGAGTACCTATATCGCAGTGGACGCGAAGGTGCGCGCGAACCAACAACAACAGGCCGATCTCTGGGCGAGGAACGGGTTACTACCCAGCAACGTCGACATTTCCGCACAATTCAACCAGTCCGTACTGGACCAGTTCAACAAGGCAGTCGAATAGTGGAGGGAAATACAGTGACCGCACTACAGGAATCGCCGACCGACACCGTCACGGTGCGGCCGGTGGCCGGACACATCGGCGCGGACATCTCGGACGTGGACATTTCACAGCCGCTGAGTGAGCGCGCCGTCGCCGAGATCAGGGCAGCGCTGCACAGGTACAAGGTGATCTTCTTCCGCGGCCAGACGCTGGACCACGCCAGCCAGATCGCGTTCGGGCGGCAGTTCGGCGAGCTGACCTACGCGCACCCGCACGACGAGGCGCCGCCGCAGGAGTACCCGCAGATCTTCACCATCGACCCACGCCGCTACGAGAAGCGCTACGGCCAGGACTTCCGCAAGCAACTCCGTCGCCAGTACAGCTACTTCAACGGCTGGCACACCGACGTCACCGCCGCCGTGAACCCGCCCGCCGCGTCCATCCTGCGGGCCGAGGTGGTGCCCGAGATCGGCGGCGACACGCAGTGGACGAACCTGGTTGCCGCGTACGAGGGACTGTCCGAACCGGTGCGATCCTTTGTGGACGGACTGCGGGCCGAGCACAGGTATGGGGGCTCGAGCAAGCCGAACGACGGCAACTCCGAGTACGCCAAGCGGATCAACGACAACCTGCTGGTCGCCATTCACCCCGTCGTGCGCGTGCATCCGGTGACCGGCGAACGCGGCCTGTTCGTGAACCCCGGTTTCACCAGCCACATCGTGGATGTCACGCCGGCCGAGAGCAAGGCGATCCTGGAGCTGCTCTACACGGAGATCACCCGGCCGGAGTACACGGTGCGGTTCCGCTGGGAGCCGGGCAGCGTCGCGTTCTGGGACAACCGCGCCACGTCGCACCTGGCGCCGAGGGACATCGAGCACCTGGACCTGGTGCGCACCCTGCACCGCGTCACGCTGATCGGTGACGTCCCGAAGGGCCCGGACGGCCGGGAGTCCGAACTGGTGGCCGGCCGGCCGTTCACCGACGAGCACCAGGTTGTCGTGAGTTAGATGTCCACGACCGAGATCGCGGTACCGGCGGCCGGAGCGGCCCTGCCGAACAACAACGGACCGAACGACGGCCGACCGAACGACGACGGGCTGATCGAGGCGGCCACGCTGTCCGGTGGCCGCAGTCGGCGGCGCCGCGTGCCGCTGCCGCGCTGGGCCCGCCGGTTGGGTGGTCCGCTGCTGTTGCTGGCGGTCTGGCAGGCACTCGGCTCGCTCGGCGTGGCATCCGCGCAGGTGCTCGCCCCGCCGAGTGCCGTCGCCGACGCGGCATGGCAGCTCACACGGACCGGGGAGCTGGGCACGAACCTGCTGGCGTCGCTGATCCGGGCGGGCGAGGGCCTTGCCGTCGGGGTGAGCGCGGGTGTGCTGCTCGCCCTGGTGGCCGGGTTGTTCCGGCTGGGCGACGACCTGCTCGACTCCACCATGCAGATCCTGCGTGGGCTGCCGGTGCTCGGTCTGCTGCCGCTGGTGATCATCTGGTTCGGGGTCGGCGAGCTGCCGAAGGTGGCGCTGGTCGCGTTCGGCACGCTGTTTCCGGTCTACGTCAACACCTTCGCCGCGATCCGAGGAGTGGACAACCGGCTGGTCGAGTCCGGCCGGGCCTTCGGGCTCGGCCGGGCGGGCCTGGTGCGGTACGTGATCCTGCCGGGCGCGGTGCCGGGATTCCTGGTCGGCCTTCGGTTCGCGCTGACCGCGAGCTGGCTGGTCCTCGTCATCGCGGAGCAGCTCAACGCGACCAGCGGCATCGGCTACCTGATGAACCAGGCGCAGAGCTGGTACCGCACCGACATCATCGTGCTCGGCCTGCTGATCTACGGCCTGCTCGGGCTCGGGTCGGACGCGCTGGTGCGGCTGGCCGAACGGCGGTTGCTGGTGTGGCGACGCGGTTTCCAAGGGGGCTGAGGATGACGGTGACGGCGGTACGGGCCAGTGGCCTGGAACGGGCCTACGGCCCGCATCGGGTGCTGGCCGGCGTCGACCTGACGATCGGGCAGGGCGAGTTCGTGGCGCTGCTGGGGCGCAGCGGTTCCGGCAAGAGCACGCTGCTGCGCGCCATCGCCGGCCTCGATCCGGACTATCAGGGCAGCGTGCTGGTGCCGGCACGGCGGGCGGTGGTGTTCCAGGACCCTCGGTTGCAGCCGTGGCTGCGGGTGCTGCCGAACGTGCTGATCGGCCTG
>DATBDL010000273.1:0-16003 GCA_036269975.1 Pseudonocardiaceae bacterium
CCTCGATGAGGCGCTTCAGAAAGCTCACGCTGGCGGCTGCCGGCGGCCTCCTGGCCGCCGTGCTCGCCGCCTGCGGTGGCGGCTCGACGTCCGCTGCGGGCCCGAGCGGCACGCTGACCATCTCCAACGAGAGTGGTGGCCTGTGGACGTGCAGCTTCAACCCGTTCAACAACGCGGTGAACTTCCTAGCAACAGGTGACGTGTACGAGCCGCTGGTGTTCGTCAACGCCCTGCAGAACGATCAGACCACGCCGTGGCTGGCGACCAAGTGGGCCTGGAGCAACGGCAACAAGACGCTCACCTTCACGATTCGCGACGGCGTCAAGTGGAACGACGGCCAGCCGATGAGCGCCGCCGACGTGGCCTTCACCTTCAATCTGCTGAAGAAGAACTCGGCGCTGGACCTGAACTCGGTGTGGTCCGTCCTGGACAGCGTGACCCAGCAGGGCAGCGACCAGGTCGTGTTCGACTTCAAGGGCGCCGCGGTGCCGTACTTCTACTACATCGCCGACCAGACACCGATCGTGCCGCAGCACGTGTGGTCGACCATCGCCGACCCGGTGCATTACACGGACGCCAAGCCGGTGGCCACCGGCGCGTACGAGGTGAACCCCTGCACCCCGCAGAACATCACCTTCACCGCGAACAAGAGCTACTGGCAGCCCGGCCTGCCCAAGGTCGCCAAGGTGCTGTACCCGGCGTTCACGTCCAACGACCCCGCCAACAACTATCTCGCCACCGGCCAGGCACAGTGGGGCAGCCAGTTCATCCCGAACATCGACGCCTTCTACGCCAAGAAGAGCCCGGACCACCACTACTGGTTCCCGCCGGTCTCGTCGGTCTCCGTGTTCCCCAACGAGAAGGTCGCGCCGCTGGACGACCCGACCGTTCGCAAGGCGCTGGCCATGTCACTGGACCGCAGCAAGGCATCCAGCGTCGGTGAGTACGGCTACGAGCCGCCCGGCAACCAGACCGGTGTCGTGACCCCGACCTACCAGAGCTGGGTCGACCCGGCCGCCAAGACCGCCGCCGACGCGCTGAACTACAACCCCGCCAGGGTCGCGACCCTGCTCCAGGGCGACGGCTTCCACAAGGGTTCGGACGGCATCTTCGTCAACGGCGCCGGCAAGCGCCTCTCGTTCCACATCATCAACCAGGGCGGCTACTCCGACTGGGTGGCGTCCGTACAGGTATTGGTGCAGAGCGCCAAGACCGCCGGTATCGAGATCATTCCGGACAACCTGTCCGCGAACGACTACGACGACAAGCTGTTCAACGGCAACTTCGATCTCGCTTACTACGCCGAGACCGCGGGTCCGGCGCCGTACTACGAGATGCGGCAGTGGCTGTACTCCGGCAACACCGCGCCGATCGGCCAGCAGGCGTCGACCAACTTCGAGCGCTACAGCGACCCGCAGACCGACGCGTTGTTCAACCAGTACGGCGCGACCACCGATCCCGCCCAGCAGAAGCAGATCGTGGCGCAGATCGAGAACGTGATGGTGACGCAGGTTCCCGTCATCCCGATCACCGAGTCGGTCGACTGGTACCAGTACGACACGTCGCACTTCACCGGGTGGCCGACGCCACAGAACCAGTACGCCATGCCCTCCGCGTTCCAGTATCCGGACATGGGCCAGGTTCTGCTGCACCTGTCGCCGAAGTAGTCCCGACGATCACGTAACCGACAACGATAATTCAGGAGAGGTCCGCAGGGTGAGCAACGGGAGCAGGTCGTGAGGTATCTACCGTGAGGTATCTACTGCGTCGCCTTGGATTCTTCGTGCTCACCCTGTGGGCCGCTCTGACGATCAACTTCCTGATTCCCCGGCTGATGCCGGGCAGTCCGGCGACCGCGATTCTGGCCCGCTACCACGGGAAGCTCAGTATCTCGGCGTTGCAGGCCATCGAGGCGTCGCTGGGCATCAACGAGCACCAGAACATCTTCTCCCAGTACTTCCAGTACATCGGGAACACGCTGACGCTGCACTTCGGCGACTCGGTGCAGTCCTTCCAGCCGGTGGCCCAGATCGTCGCGCAGGCGGTGCCGTGGACACTCGGTCTCGTCGGTATCACCACTATTCTGGCGTTCATCCTCGGCACCGGAATCGGCACCGTCGCCGCGTGGCGGCGGGGCAGCAAGACCGACAGCATCCTGCCGCCGATCTTCGTGGTCGGCACGGGCCTGCCGTACTTCTGGGTCGGCATGATGCTGATCATCGTGTTCGCCGAGGTGAATCCGTGGCTGCCGGTGGCGCTGGGCATCGACCCCGGTGTCGACGTCAGCTTCACCGCGATCGGCAACATCCTCCAGCACGCCGTCCTGCCGGCGGCGGCGCTGCTGATCACGACGATCGGCTCGTGGGTGCTGACGATGCGCAACACCATGGTCACGACGCTGGCCGAGGACTACATCCGGATGGCCCGCGCGAAGGGCCTCTCCGGCCGGCGAATCATGATCGACTATGCCGCGCGGAACTCGATTCTGCCCAATCTGACCGGTTTCGCCATGTCGCTGGGTTTCGTGGTGAGTGGCGCGGTTCTGGTCGAGGATGTCTTCAACTACCCAGGCGTCGGGTTCATGCTGGTGCAGGCGGTGCAGAACGAGGACTTCCCACTGATGCAGTGCCTGTTCCTGCTGATCACGGTCGCGGTGCTGGTGGCGGTGCTGATGGCCGACATCGCGACCGCCCTGCTCGACCCCCGAACCCGGAGCGCGAGGTAACCGCGATGGCGACGATAAACGTGTCCACCGGTCTGGACGATACGGCGGCGCCACTCACCAGCGGCCGAGGGAAGCGCAAGAACACGGGTGGCGGCCTGCTGCGGTCGATCCGGTCCAACGGCAAGGCCATGGCCGGCGCGATCATCCTGGGCGTCTTCGTGATCCTGGCGATCATCCCGCAGTGGCTCTCGCCCGGCGATCCCGGCGCCGAGATCTACGTGCGGTCGCTGGGCCCGAGCGCCGCGCACTGGCTCGGCACGACGGCGTACGGGCAGGACATCCTGGCCGAGGTGATCTGGGGCGCGCGGCCGGCACTGCTGATCTCGGTCGTCGCCGGCCTGTTCGCGACGTTCCTCTCGGTGCTGATCGGCGTGACGGCGGCCTACGTCGGCGGTATCGCCGACGACCTGCTCAACGTGTTCACCGACGTGTTCCTGGTGATCCCGACGCTGCCGCTGGTGATCGTGATCGCCGCCTACGCCAACAACCACAGCCTTTCCGTGCTGATCATCGTGCTGGTGATCACCGGCTGGTCCTACGGCGCCCGGCAGTTGCGCTCGCAGGCGCTGTCGCTGCGCAACCGGGACTTCCTCCAGGCCGCGAAGGTGCGCGGCGAGCGCCGCTCCTACATCATCGTGTTCGAACTGCTGCCGACGATGACGTCGCTGATCGTGGCCGCCTTCCTCAACGCGGCCCTGTACTCCATCCTCACCGCTGCCGGCCTCGAGTTCCTCGGCCTCGGCAACACCAGCAGCGTGGACTGGGGCACGATGCTGTACTGGGCCCAGAACAACGAGGCGCTGCAGACCGGCCAGTACCTGTGGGCCACCATCCCCGGCCTGTGCATCGCGGCGCTGGGCACGGCGTTCGCCTTGCTGAACAACGCTTTCGACGAGATCAGCAACCCATCGCTACGTCCGGTCCGGAGGATACGTGTCGCCCGAACATCGTCCTGACGGCCCACTTCTGGAAGTCCGCGACCTGACCGTGGAGTACGCGGTGGCGCGGGGCTCGGTGGGCGCGGTCGACCAGGTCAGCCTGAACCTGTATCCCGGCGAATTCCTGGGCATCGTCGGCGAGTCCGGCTGCGGCAAGTCGACCCTGCTGTTCGCGATCGCGCAGTTGCTCTCGCCGCCGGCCGCGATCACGGGCGGCAGCGTCGTCTTCAAGGGCCGCAACCTGGTCGGCCTGACCGACAAACAGCTCGCGTCGTCGCGCTGGCAGGACCTGTCCGTCGTCATGCAGAGCGCGATGAACGCGTTCAGTCCTGTCAAGACGATCGGCGCGCAGTTCAAGGACGCGATCCAGGCGCACGCCCGCTGGTCGCGGGAGAAGCTGCGGGAGCGCTCCGCCGAGGTGCTGCGGCTCGTCGGCATCGACCCGGTGCACGTCAAGAGCTACCCACACCAGCTCTCCGGCGGGATGCGGCAGCGCGCGATGATCGCGATGGCGCTGCTGTTCACCCCGGAACTGATCATCATGGACGAGCCGACCAGCGCGCTGGACGTCGTCGCGCAGCGGTCGCTGATGGTGCAGATCAAGGAGCTGCAACAGAAACTCGGCTTCGCGGTCATCTTCGTCACGCACGACATGTCGCTGGTGAGCCACTTCTCCGACCGGCTGATCGTGATGTACGCCGGGCAGGTGGCCGAGGAGGGCGCGACGAGGACCGTGTTCGACTCGCCCGCCCACCCGTACAGCAAGGGCCTGCTGGAGGCGTTCCCGTCCATCCGCGGCCCTCGCGTGCACATGACCGGCATTCCCGGCAACCCGCCGGAACTGCTCAATCCGCCGCCCGGCTGCCGGTTCAGCCCGCGCTGCCCGGTCGTGATGCCGGAATGCGTCCAGATCGAGCCGGAGCTCTACCCGGTCGGCGATGTCGAGGTGCGCTGCCTCCTGCACGCGAAGGGGCCCGTTCATGTCTGAGTCCGTGCCGTTGTTGCGTACCGACAAGCTCACCCGGCACTTCCAGATCGGCAACGCCTTCTCGCGCAAGACACTGCACGCGGTGGACAACGCGGACCTGGAGATCAACGAGCGCGAGATCGTGGCGCTGGCCGGCGAGAGCGGCAGCGGCAAGAGCACCATCGCCCGGCTGCTCGCCATGGTCTACCAGCCCTCGTCCGGCGAGATCTACTTCAGGGGCCGGGCGTTGTCGCACCTGAAGTCCCGCAAGGACGTCATGGCGTACCGCGGCGAGGTGCCGATGGTGTTCCAGGACCCGTTCAGCTCGCTGAACCCGGCGTACCGGATCTCGCACGGCATCATGCGCACGCTGAAACTGCACCGCTCGGACCTGACGGCCGCCGAGCAGCAGGCCGAGGCGGAACGGGTACTCCAGATCGTCGGCCTGACACCGCCGGACGAGGTGTTGGCCAAGTATCCGTACGAGTTCTCCGGCGGCCAGCGGCAGCGGGTCGGATTCGCGCAGGCACTGGCGTGTCGGCCCAAACTGATCCTCGCCGACGAACCGGTGTCCATGTTGGACGTCTCGATCCGGATCGGCCTGCTGAACCTGATGGCCGACCTGCGCGAGCGGGAAGGCGTGTCCTTCCTCTACATTACGCACGACATCGCCAGCGCCCGCTACGTCGCCGACCGGCTGGTGATCATGTACGCCGGGCACATCGTGGAAACGGGGCCGACCGACGAGGTGCTCGGCAACCCGAAACACCCCTACACGCAGTTGTTGCTCTCCGCGGTACCCGATCCACGCGCGCCGCTGAACGTGACGGCGGAGACCGACAGGGGCGAGCCGCCCAGGGTGGTCAACCCGAAGCCGGGCTGCCGCTTCCGCTTCCGCTGCCCGCTCGCCGTCGACATCTGCTCCGACGTCACACCGGAACCAAGGCTGTTGGCACCACGGCATACCGCGGCCTGCCATGTGGCCACAGAGGACGCGTCGCTGGACACACTCGTCGGTGCGAACGAACATGATGGGACAGGGACGGAATGAAGCTCGTCGTCGTAGGTGGCGGTTCCACGTACACGCCGGAACTGGTGGACGGAATCGCCCGGCTGGGCGAAGGCTCGCTTGCGGGGTCGAGCATCGGCTCGGCCACACTGCCGGTGAGCGAACTGGTGCTCGTCGACCCGGACGAACTGCGGCTGGACCGGGTCGGCGGGTTGTCGCGGCGCATCATGTCCGCCTACGGCCATCCGGCCACCGTCCGGGGCACCACCGATCTGGACGACGGACTCGAAGGCGCGGGCGCGGTCCTGCTGCAACTGCGCGTCGGCGGCCAGGCCGCCAGGCATCGCGACGAGACGTGGCCGCTGACGTGCGGCTGCGTCGGCCAGGAGACGACAGGCGCCGGCGGTTTCGCCAAGGCGCTGCGGACCGTGCCGCTGGTGCTCAACATCGCGGAGCGGGCCAGGAAACTCGCGGAGCCGGGCGCGTGGATCGTCGACTTCACGAATCCGGTCGGCATCGTCACGCGGGCACTGTTGGACGCCGGCCACCGCGCCGTCGGGCTGTGCAACGTGGCCATCGGCTTCCAGCGGCGGATCGCGGCGCATCTCGGTGTGTCGCCCGACCGGATCAGCCTCGGCCACGTCGGCCTGAACCACCTCACGTGGGAACGCGAGGTCTTCCTGGACGGCACGGACGTGCTGCCCCAGGTGCTGGACTCCTTCGGCGACGAGCTGGCCGATTCCCTCGGCCTGCCGGTGAACGTGATCCGCCGGCTCGGCGTCATCCCGTCCTACTACCTGCGTTACTACTACGCGCACGATCTCGTCGTCGAGCAACAGCGCACCGAGCCGACGAGGGCGGAAGTCGTCGCAGGCTACGAGAAGGAACTGCTGGACATGTACGCGGACCCGGCGCTGAACCACAAGCCGGAGCTGCTTGCCAAGCGCGGCGGCGCGTTCTACTCCGAGGCGGCGGTGGCGCTGTTGGCATCGCTCACCGCGGACACCGGCGACACACAGGTCGTCAACCTGCGCAACAACGGCACACTGCCGTTCCTGTCCGACGACGCGGTGATCGAGGTGCCGGCCAGGATCGGCGCCGCCGGCCCGGTCGCGCTGCCGATCGCCCCGGTCGAGCCGCTGTACGCCGGCCTGATCGCGCACGTCACCGCGTACGAGGAACTGGCCCTCGACGCGGCGCTGCGCGGTGGCAGGGACCGGGTGTTCCAGACCATGCTGGCCCATCCGCTGATCGGCCAGATCGACATCGCGGACAGGCTGACCGACCGGCTGATCGCCGAGAACCAGGCGTACTTGGGCTGGGCGGTGGGGGAAATGTCACCGTCCTGGGTGCACACTCCGTGAGGCAGGCAGCGCCGACACAGTCATGCGGCATCGGGGGGACGACGTGATTCTGGGGAGCGCGCCAGCGGCCGTGCTGGCGATCGACGGCGGCAACAGCAAGACGGACGTGGCACTGATCGGCCCGGACGGTTCGGTGCTGGCCAGCGCCCGCGGACCGGGCACATCGGTGGACGCGCGCCGCTTCGACACGTCGAAGGTGGTGCTCGACGACCTCGTGACCGCGGTGGCAAGACAGGCCGGCATCGACCCGGCCGGCGAGATCGCGGCGCACACGTCGGCGTTCGTGGCCGGTGTCGACCTGCCGGAGGAGGAGCAGCGCCTGGCGGACGAGTTGGCGACGCGCACCTGGAGCCCGAGCACCAGGGTCGGCAACGACACGTTCGCGGTGCTGCGCGCCGGCACCCAACGCCCGTGGGGCGTCGCCGTCACGTGCGGTGCCGGCATCAACTGCGTGGGTGTGGCGCCGGACGGTTCGCAGACGCGCTTCCTGGCACTGGGCCGGTTCACCGGCGACTGGGGCGGCGGCCTGGACATGGGGCTGGAGGTGATGTGGTGGTCGATGCGGGCCGAGGACGGCAGGGGCGAGCAGACCGCGCTGAGCACGGCGGTGGCCAACTACTTCGGCCGTGACTCGGTATCGGACGTCGCCATCGGCATCCACCTGGGCGACATCGACACCGACGACCTGATTCGCCTGACGTACGTGCTGTTCGAGGTCTCCGACGCGGGCGACCCGGTCGCGATGCGCCTGGTGGATCGCCTCGCCGACGAGGTCAGCGCGATGGCGCTGGTGGCGATGCGCCGGCTGGACCTGGTCCGCACGGACACCGAGGTGGTGCTCGGCGGCGGCCTGCTGATGGCCCGCAACGAGCGGTTGGTGCGGGGAATCGCGGACCGCGTACGGGCGGAGGCACCGACGGCCCAGGTCGGGGTGGTCGACGTGCCGCCGATCGCGGGTGCGGCCTTGTTGGGGCTGGACCATCTGGGCCTCGGTCAGGCGGCCCAGGACCGGCTGCGCGACGCGTATTCACGAGCGGGTGTGCAGGCGGCCGGCTGACGGGTCCTCCGGCTACGATCGGCGACCGTGACTCGGTGGCTGCAACGGTATCGCGCCGGTGACCATGTTCCGGTGTGGACCGAACTGACCGCGCTCGGTGCCCGCCTGCGCGACACGCCGGCGTGGCCGGACGCCGTAGCCACGGTGGCCGAGACCATGCACCGGGTGCGGACCAACGTCGAGCGGCTCACCGAACTGTTGCCACGCCACGGTTTCCGCTTCGACGAGCCGGACGTCGTGCACGTGCCGCCATCGCACGACATCCGGGCGAAACTGGATCACGTCGAGACCACGATCGGCCCGCTGCCGCTGACCTTGCGTTGCTGGTACGAGATCGTCGGCCAGGTCAACCTGGCCGGCAGCCATCCGGACTGGGACTTCGAGTTCACCGACGCGCTCGTCGTCGAGGCGCCGGTCGAATACCTGTTGCTGGAGTACGAAACCTGGGCCGCCGACCGGGGCACCGAGTGGGATCGCGGACCGTTCGCCATCGATCTGGCGCCGGACGCCCTGCAGAAGGCCGATGTCGGCGGCGGGCCGCCCTACGCGATCAACCTGCCGGACGCCGGCGTGGACGGCCTGCTGCTGTGGGAACCGCACCAGACCACCTTCGTCAACTACCTGCGGATCTGTTTCCGGTTCGGTGGGCTGCCGGGCTGGGACGCGGCCGCGCTGGACGGTGCCACGAAACCCAACGTCCGGCGGCCACCCGTCCTGACCGAGGTGGCCGCCGCCTTGTTGGCGATCTAGGAGAGAACGAGCAGCGCCGCGCTGCCGGCGGGAACGTCGATCACGGCCTTGGTGCCGGCGACACGCACCCGTTGTGGCTTCGGGTGGAACGCTCCGTTCACGCCGACGCCGGAGCCGGCGATCGTGACCGCCGGCGACGCGAGAGTCGGGGCCGTCATGACGTACTCGTCGGCGCGGTGCGCCCGTGCGGGCAGCGTGATCGTGGTGGTGATCGCGGAGGTGCCTTCGTTGTCGACGAACACGTTGCGCCCGACACCCCACGCTGTGACGTTCGAGCCGCCGGTGACCGTTGCCGAGTGGTAGGCGCCGGTGCCGGCGAGCACCCAGAGCAGTTCGCCGTAGTAGATGCCCTGTACGCCGGTCGGTGTGATACCGGAGTACACGATCGGCGTGTAGTTCAACGGGAACTGCGACGAGGTGCCGCCGTGGAAGTTGATGCCGGCTCCGTCATTGGCCGCGATGCCGGCCATGTAGTCCAGCGACCACAGCGCTGCGGCCTGTACGTCGCTCACGCCCGCCGTGCCGCCGTGGAAGTACGAGTTGGTCTCGGTCATCCGCCACTGCGCTATCCCGGCCGCCGACCGCGCGCTGTCCATCAGGCTTTCGGTGGCGGGTAGCCGACCGGACGCGGTGGAGGCGAGCATCCCCGGTATCGTGCCGGCGGTGTTGGCGCCGATGTAGAAGTGCGTCGTCAGCATCGTCAGGCCGTTGGCCTTCTCGTCCTGCGCGAACGTGCCCACCCAGTCGGTCTGGTCACCCTGGCCGGGGCCGTCGAACACAGCGTGCGGCGAGACCGCCCTGATGGCGCTGACATAGGCGTCGAACGATGCCTCGTACTGGGCCTGGGTGTCGTAGAAGTTGGGCTCGTTCCCGATTTCGAACGCCAGCAGGCTCTTCCCGAGCACCCTGGACGCGAACCGCGCCTCGGACGCCGCGTTGGCCGCGGTGTTGGTCTTCAGGTTGATGCCGTAGATCACCTTCCAGCCGGTGGCCTTCAGGAATCCGGCGAGCTTCACCACGTCGGACGGGGCGACCTCGGTGTCCGAGCCGCCAGCACCGGCGGCGTTCCAGTTCACGATGTCGACGAGGTTGCCGCCGATACGGATCACGCTCGGGCCGAGCCGGCGGAACAGGCGGACCAGATTGGTGTCGTGCGCGTCGAACACGTCCGCGCCGACCCTGTCCTTCTCGTAGCTGAAGCCGGCGAATCCCGCGCCGACCCGGCCGCCGTTCGCCGGGTTCACCGCCACGGTGACCGGCGTGCCGGCCGACGCGGCGAATGCCGAGGAACCACCGAAGATCGTCGTCGACACGAGCACGACGACAGCAGCTAAAACGGACTTCCGCATACCACGACCACCTTTGGTTGTGTGTCGAGCAGGCGTACACGTTCGAGTACGTGAATACCGGCCGACATGGTGGCGGTCAACAGCGGTGACCGAAGGTGACCGTTTCTGGACAAGGTCGGTGTAAGTTTCACCCCCCTACTGGCGGGTCGCCGCCAGGAACGGGAGCACCACATCGGCCGTGGCCTGCGGGTACTGGGCGGACGGGTAGTGGCCGGCGTTCTCGATCATCGCCACTCGACCGTTCGCGACCATGCCGGCGATGATCTTCGCCTCGCCGGCCGGGTCCTCGAAGTCCTTGTCCTTGGTGCCCATCACGACCAGCACCGGGCAGGTCACGTTCGGCGCGGCGGCCTCGCCGGGGGCCTGCGGACTGGACAGCATGCCGCGCAGTGCCGCCATCCGGCCGGGCTCGCGCATGGTGGCGGCCAGTGCCTTCTTCGACTCGGCGAAATCGGCCGGCCTTGTGCCGGGGAACAGCGTCGTCCAGTAGCCGGTCCAGCCGCTGACCACGTGGCTGACGTACCAGATCGCCAGCCTGGTCACGAAGTTCGGGCCGGGCAGCACGCGGGCGAACGGGTCGGTGAGCACCAGCGCGGTGAACAGCTCGGGCGCCTGCGCCGCGACGACGAACGACGGCCCGCCGGTGTAGGAGTTGCTGATCAGCAGCGCCGGCCCCACGCCGAGCTGCCGGACCAACGCGATGATGTCGGCCGCGACGGCGGTGGTGGAGTAGTCGGCGAAGTTCGCCGTCGACTCGCCCTCGCCGCGCAGGTCCATCGTGACGACGCGGTAGCCGGCGGCGACGAGCAGTGGCCGGAGGTGCCGGTAGGTGTCGCGGGTGTCACCGAGGCCGGGTACGCACACCACCAGCGGGCCGTCGGTCGCCGTGTCGTCGTACGCGATCCGGCCGCCGTCGCGGTCGAGGAACTGGGTGGCGGTCATGGCTGAGATCCCTTCCGGCTATGTCTGATAGCCAAAAGGTTAGTAGCATTAGCTTTGGCTGTCAACCCAGTTGGCCGACGTCCGTGACGCGCAACACGGCGCTGCCCGCCTCGTCCGATTCGGCCAGGTCGATCTCGCCGCTGATGCCCCAGTCGTGGTCGCCGGCCGGGTCGTCGATGATCTGCCGGACCGTCCACCGGTCCGCGCCCTGGTCGATCATCAGCAGGTGCGGGCCGCGTGCGTTGGCGTCGATGCCGATCTCGTCGTGCTCGGCGAAGTACGGCGCCAGCGCCTCCTCCCACGCCCGCGCGTCCCAGCCGTCGGCGGAATCCAGCTCTCCCAGGGCGAACCAGTCCCGCCGCGCCGCCAGTTCGATCCGCCGGAACAGGCTGTTGCGCACCAGCACCCGGAACGCCCGCGCGTTGCCGGTGACCGCGGGCGGCCGCTGCTCGAGTTCGGTCTCCTCGGTGGGATTGCGCAGTTTCTCCCACTCGTCCAGCAGACTAGAGTCGACCTGCCGGACCAGTTCGCCCAGCCACTCGGTCAGATCGACGAACTCCTCGGTCTTCGCGTCGTCCGGCACGGTCTGC
Source organism: Pseudonocardiaceae bacterium (assembly GCA_036269975.1). Classification (GTDB taxonomy): domain Bacteria; phylum Actinomycetota; class Actinomycetes; order Mycobacteriales; family Pseudonocardiaceae; genus DATEPR01. The sequence goes on from DATBDL010000273.1 coordinate 11,692, forward strand.
CGCACCGCGCGGTAGGCGTCGGCCAGGTAGCGCAGCACGAGACCCTCCGACCTGGCGAGGCCGTAGAACCCGACGTACTCCACGAACGTCATCGCCCGCTCGTACATGTCCCGCACCACGGACTTCGCCGAGAACGGATGCTCCGACACCCACGGATGCCCCCGCCGGTACAGCGTGTACGCCGCCGTCAGCAGCTCAAGCAGCGGCTTCGGGTGGGTGACGTCCTCCAGCAGCGCCATCCGCTCCTCGTACTCGACCCCGTCGGCCTTGAGCTGGTTGACGGCCTCGCCGCGCGCCTTGAACTGCTGCGCGGCCAGCACCTGGCGGGGATCGTCCAGAGTGGACTCGATCACCGACAGCGCGTCCAGCGCGTAACCGGGGGACTCCCGGTCCAGCAGGTCGATCGCGGCCAACGCGAACGGCGACAACGGCTGGTTCAACGCGAAGTCCAACTGGAGGTCGCCGACGATCCGCCAGCGCCGGCCATCGGCGTCCGGTGTCGCCAGTCGCTCCACCACACCGGCCGCCAGCAGCGAGCGATACACCGCGAACGCGCGCAGGATGTGCTTGCGCTGCCGGTCGGGCGGCTCGTGGTTGTCGGTCAGCAGGTGCTTCATCGCCGCGAAGGCGTCACCCGGCCGGCTGATCACGTTGAGCAGCATGCCGTGGCTGACGGCGAAACTGGACACCAACGGCTCCGGCTCCGCGGCGACCAGCCGCTCGAACGTCGGCTGCCCCCAACCGATCGCGCCCTCCGGCGGCTTCTTGCGCACGACGCGGCGCCGCTTCTTCGGGTCGTCGCCCGCTTTCGCGAGCGCCTTCTCGTTCTCGATCACGTGCTCCGGCGCCTGCACGATCACGTTGCCGATCGTGTCGTAGCCGGCCCGCCCGGCGCGCCCGGCGATCTGGTGGAACTCGCGGGCGTTGAGCAGCCGCGTGCGCGTACCGTCGTATTTGGACAGTGCGGTGAACATCACGGTGCGGATCGGCACGTTGATGCCCACGCCGAGCGTGTCGGTGCCGCACACCACCTTCAGCAGACCCGCCTGCGCGAGCCGTTCGACCAGCCGCCGGTACTTGGGCAGCATGCCGGCGTGGTGCACGCCGATGCCGTGCCGGACCAGTCGGGAAAGGATCTTGCCGAATCCGCTGGTGAAGCGGAACCGGCCGATCAGCTCGGCGATCCGCTCCTTCTCCGCACGCGTGCACATGTTGATGCTCATCAGGGCCTGCGCCCGCTCCAGCGCGGCGGCCTGGGTGAAGTGCACGATGTAGACGGGCGCGCCGTGGGTGGTGAGCAGTTCCTCGATGGTGTCGTGCACGGTGCTCAGCAGGTAGTCGAAGTGCAGCGGGACGGGCCGTTCCGCCGACGTGACGACGGCGGTGCTCCGGCCGGTGCGCCGCGTGAGGTCCTCCTGGAAGAACGTGACGTCGCCCAGGGTCGCGGACATCAGCAGGAACTGCGCCCTCGGCAGCTCGATCAGCGGCACCTGCCACGCCCAGCCGCGATCGTGCTCGGCGTAGAAGTGGAACTCGTCCATCACGACCTGGCCGACGTCGGCGGCGGCGCCGTGGCGCAGCGCGATGTTCGCCAGGATCTCCGCGGTGCAGCAGATGATCGGCGCGGTGCCGTTGACGCTGGTGTCGCCGGTCATCATGCCGACGTTCGCCGGCCCGAAGGTGTCGCACAGCGCGAAGAACTTCTCCGACACGAGCGCCTTGATCGGCGCCGTGTAGAAGGTGCGCGCCCGTGTGGGCGGGGCGGTTGGGGAAAGGTACCGCGCGAGCGCGGTGAAGTGCGCGCCGGTCGCGACGAGGCTCTTGCCGGAGCCGGTCGGCGTGCCGAGGATGACGTTGCCGCCGGACACGATCTCGATCAGCGCCTCGGACTGCGCCGGATACAGCGTCAGCCCCAGCTCGCCGGCCCACGTCGTGAAGTTGTCGTACAGCGGGTCCGGCTCAGCGGCGGCGGGCAGCAGATCGGTCAGCGTCACGGTGCTGTTCATGGTGCTGTCGATCGTGCCATGCGGCTGCTACGACGACTCACCGCGCAACGGCACTTCGGCCACCGGCAGCGTCGACTCGCGGTCGAACGGGAACAACTCGCCCAGCGCCAGGTCCGCGCCGGCGTGCCGCCACCAGTCGGCGTCCGTCGGCGTGTCGACCCCGTCCACCACGACGGCGCCACCCGCCTCGTGCGCGAGCGCCACCAGGTCGGCCAGCGCCCGGTCCAGCAGGGACACCGCGCCGGCCCCCGCCCTGGCGAGCGCACGGCACGCCCGGCCTGCGGTCAGCCGCTCGTCCAGCCGCACCGTGCGGATCGGCAGGTCTTCCAGCGCCACCAGGTCGCCTGCGGCGCCGAAACCGGTGAGCATGACGCCGACACCCTCGTCGACGAGCGTCCGCACGTTGTCCGACGGCTCCTCCTGCCGATGGGTGCCGTCGCGCAGCAGGTGCGCCGGCACACCGAGCCAGAGTTGGTCCGGCGCCATCTCGGTCGACGCCAGCACCCGCAGCACACGGTCGGCCAGGTCGGGGTCGAGCGCCTGGCCGTCGCTCAGGCCGACGACCAGCGGCAGGTCGACGCCGGACTCGCGGCGCCACCGCCGAAGCCGCGTCACGGCCGAGTGCAGCAGCCAGTCGCCGAGCGAGGGCATCAGCCCGGTCCGTTCGGCCAGTTCGACGCAGCGCGCGTGGCCCATCAGCCCGTGTCGCGGGTGGTCCCAGCGCAGGCTCGCCTCGAGCGCCGTCACGCGGCCGCCGCGCAGTTCGACCCGTGGCCGCCAGCGCAGTTCGACCTCGCCCTGTTCCCACGCCGCCGCCATGGTGACGGCTGTGACGAACTCGGCCCGGTCGTCCGCGTCCTGCCGCGCGTCGTAGAGCTCCCACTGCCGCCGCCCGCGCGCCTTGGCCCGGCGCAGTGCCAGGTCGGACGCGCGCAGCAGTTCGGTCGGGTCCAGGTCGCGGCGCGGCCGGTGCACGACGCCGATCCCGGCGGACAGCGCGACGCTCCTGCCGTCGACGTGCAGCGGTTCGGTGATCTTGGCGCTGATCCGCTCGACCATCGTCGCCACGTCCGGGGTGCTGCCGGAGTTCTCGACGAGGATGCCGAACTCGTCGCTGTCCAGCCGCGCCACCACGGCCTTCTCCCGCGCCACCACCAGTTTCAGCCGTTCCGCGACCGCCTTGAGCACCTGGTCGCCGGCCTGGCGGCCGAGCCCGTCGGTGATCATCGAGAACGCGTCCAACCCGAGGTGGTACACGGTGGCGCCGGTGTCCCTGCCGGCCCGGTGCAGCGTGGTCTCCAGCCGGGTGGTGAAGAACTGCCGGTTGGGCAGGCCGGTCACGACGTCGTGCAGCGACTGCAGCGTGAGTTGGCGTTGCAGCAGGTCGAGTTCGGAATCGTCCTGCACCACGAGCAGCAGTCGATCGGGCTGGTCCTGTTCGCGCAGCACCGAAACGGTCAGCGTCACCGGCACGTCGTCGCCGGACTTGCCGACCAGCCGGCGCCGCTGCCGCAGCCTCGGCAGGAAGCCCTCCAGCAGGCCGGCGCAGGTGTCGCGGACGAACGGCTCGTCGCCGGCCGGGACCAGGTCGAACAGGGTGCGCCCAGCCAGTTCGCTCGGCCCGTAGCCGATGATCGTGGTGAGCGTGGGATTGGAGTCGAGGAACCGGCCCTCGGTGTCCGTGATGCCGACGCCGACCGGGGCGTGCGCGAAGAACGCGGCCAGTCGCGCCTGCGTCGCCCGCAGGGCGACGCGCGAGTCACGACCGAGCGTGATCAGGGTGCGGTTGAGGTCGTCCTGCTGTCGCAGCGTGAGCTGCCGCGTCGCCTCGACGTAACCGGCGGACAGGGCGCTCAGTAACGCGACGACCTTGTCCGGCAGTCCCGGCACGTCACGCAGTTCGCGGTTGCCGAGCAACGCCCTGCCGAGCACGTCCATCGTGCGGCCGAAGGTGGCCGGCCCGACGCAGTTCATCGCGACGAGTCGTGCCACCACTTCGCCGGCTGGTTCGGTGTCGAACGACTCACCGAGTACCGCGTCGAACAACGTGTCGACCAGTCGTAGCAGTTCGGCCTCGATGTCCGGATAGGGCAGCGGAATGTAGGTCGTCGTGGAGACCTGGTACGCCCATTTCCGGGCTACCAGAGCGCGCTCGCGCCGGCTTTCCGGGTGCGACCTCGTCGGCCGTACCGGCACCGACCCGTCGTCGTGCAGTGGCGAGGTCATCCGGCGTGACCGACCTGCTCACCGGTCCGCACAAGGGTTTCCGCGCCAGTGCTCGCGCAACGAGGCAGGCTGAATCGTGA